>NZ_QTXQ01000009.1:0-145044 GCF_003461725.1 Anaerostipes sp. AF04-45 | reverse complement strand
TAATTTGCGGTAGAATTGCAGTCGGTTGGAACTTTAATTCGCCGCCCGACACTCATATTTCTCCCTTGTGTCATATTCCTGTAATAATAGAAACATGGTATAATTATAAAATATATACAGAAAACAATATATTTTGGAAGATAAAAGTAATTTTAAATGCACAGAAAGGATGAAATATGGAGTTACTACTAGCTCATTTAACAGATATTCATTTAGATACGGAAAAGGATTTTGATATTTTATTAGAACGATGCGAATCCATTGGGAATGTAATAAATAAACATATAATTAATCCAAAAAATACTACAATTATTTTCTGTATCACAGGAGATATAACATTTTCTGGAGAAAAAGACCAATATAATTGGGCAATGTTATTATTTGAAGAAATTATCAATACTATAAAGAATAGGTATAATGAGGTACCTATTTATTTTGCTTTTGTGCCAGGTAATCATGATTGTAATTTCAACAGCGAACAATCCGTAGTAAGAGATGCAGTTTTAAAAAACACTGACATTGATATGTCGGAGGAAATTTTAATTAAAAGTTGTACGAGTATCCAGGATAACTATTTTAAGTTTATTAAAGAATTTGATCAGTTAGATTCGATTATTTCCTGTGTGTCAGTTTTAGATAATTCTATATTTACGGAACATGCATTTTTTTTGCAAAAGGAAAAAGTATCAGTTTTTATAGATTGTTTTAATACAGCGTGGTGTTCGAAGATAGATGAGGTAAAAGGGCATATGAAAATATTCTTACCAGAATATAAGGATGGAAGTGAATCCGATATAACTATTACTCTAGCACATCATGATGTTTCTTGGTTTGATTGGGAGAGTACAGAAGTGTGGAATAAATATGCGGAAAATAGTACTGACATTATTTTGGTTGGACATGATCATAATACAGACTATGTACATAAAGAAAATTTTAATGCTGCTTCAAACTATTATATAAAAGGTAATCAATTATATAGTGAGCAAAATCCTGACCAAAGTGGATTTAATATTTTTAAAGTGGATTTAGAAAGTAATAGTCAAATATTTTTTTCATATCTATGGGATGGGAAATTATACAAACAGCTACTGAAGACAAAGGCAGAAAAATATATAAGGAATAGATACAAAAAAAGTGGAATACAGATAAAAAAAGAAGTGTTAGAGTTTTTAGAAAATATAGAATTGGATATGATAGAAAGTAAGAATAGACAAAAGTTACTTCTAAGTGATATCTATGCTTTTCCTCTTTTACGAGGTGCATCATCAAAAAATAAAAAGCAAGAAACTTTCTATAAAGATGAGGAAGGGGTTTTAAACTTTATAGAAAATAAAAAGTTTGTGCTAATTTCTGGTGAAAAAGAATTTGGAAAATCTGCATTGCTAAAACATTTATTTAAGGCTTTTTATGACAGAGATAAATTTCCGATTTTTATGAAAATAGCAGATATTAACTCCGTAGATGGAGAGGAGATGAATGAAACAATTTCTCAATTATATAAAAATCATTATAATAATTTAGATGATGAATATATTATGCAAATTAAGCCAGAAAAAAAAGTTTGTTTAATAGATGATTTTGAAGAAATCAAACTCCAGGATAAAAGTATAAAAAAACTTTTGGAGTATCTTACAAATAAATTTGGAACGGTTTTGATCACTAATAATTTGCGTAATGATATTTTGAGCTTCCTAAAGAATATAGAAACTAAAGACTTTATTGCAGAAAAGTTCTCAACATTAACAATAACAGAATTAAGACAGTATGGACGACGAAAACTTGTAGAAAAATGGTTGCTTTTGTCCGATCCGGATCAGGACGTTAATAGCCAGTGTTTTGATGCAAAGAGAAAAAATAAACTTGAGCATGTTCAAAGTGTTATGAGGAAAGGATACTTTAATAAAACCCCAATTGAGTTCTTAATGGTCTTATCATACTTAGATAGTCATGAGACTATTAATGCTGATTTTAGTAAATATTCGTTTGTATATGAAAATATAATCACAAGTAAGATTAGTGATATTTCGCATCGTGATGCAAATGAAGCAACAATGTATAAAACTGTTTTACAACAATTTGCTTTTGAAATGTATAGAAATGATACAAAGCTATATGTAGAGGAAAGTTTTTTGACAAGAGTCATATATAATTATAACGAGGAATATCGAGGAACAAAGGGTTCTGTTCTAGGTACTGTAGAAAAATTAGTGCAACATCAAATCTTAGAACGAAAAGGAGATCAATATAGATTTAAATATAACTATATGTATTATTATTTTACAGGAAGTTATATTACCGATCAAATGAATCATGAGAAGCAAACTGAAATCATTACACAAATTTTCTCTGATTTGTCAAAAGAAATTAACTTTAATATAGCGTTGTTCTTGGCATTTAGTCTTAACACTGAGTATGATATATTACCTCGTATATTAAAGATAACTCAAGGACTATTACAGAAATACGAAGACTTTGATTATGAAGATCAAAGAAATTTGATAAAAAAATTAGAAGCTGATATCAACTTGAAATTAGACAAAATTTTTGATATTCCTGAAAATAGGAATATGCCCAAAATTCAAGAAAGAAGAGCTATTTTAGAGGATGCCCTCGAAGAATTAGAGGAAGAATCTAAAGAAGAAAAAGAAAAAATACAGAATAAGTATTACAAAGAATTTGCTCAATTATTAAGAATAAACGAATTTTTAGGAGAAGTTTTAAAGAACTATTCATCAAAGATCAAGAGAGAACCGAGAATTAATATTTTGAAGTTAATGACAAAATCTTCCTTGAAATCCATTGGAATGTTATGCGATTGTACGAGAATGTTAATTGATGGATTTATATTATCTATTGATGAAAAGATAAAGGATGAGGATGAGGAAATACTTAAAATAAAAAGTAGTTTTAAACAACAAGTAAAAGGGCTACTTAGTAATTTTTGGTTGCAATTTATTTCAGTTAATGTAAGTCATCTTTCATTTTGTCTTCAGTGTGACCGACTAGATAAAGAGATGGCAGAATATCAAGAATTGATTAATTCTAAGTTTTTTGATATGGTACGAATTGAATATCTAATAAGAATATCCAATGGACCGCTTCCAGTAAAAGAATTACAGAATCTGTATAGCGGAAAGAATAAATTAGATGCATTTTCAAAGAAAGTTTTGAAACAAAATATTTATGGCTATCTGTCTAATGTTCAATATGATGAAAGAGATAAGCAAACTGTATGCTCTATTGTTGGTTTCAAAATAAAAGATATGCGTATCGATGAAAAAATGAAGGAAGTCCTTTCAAATGTATAATTAATTTTCTTATATAGAGATTGTCTACAAAGAAGGGTTGGCATTACATTAGCGTAAAAAGCGTATTAATAAAAATGTAAAAAAGTCTGGAACCAGCATAAACACCTGGGTTCCAGACTTATGTTCCAGTGGAACATAAGTTATGAAATTTGCTGAGATGGGGTCTCCATCTCTTTTTTTTGTTCTTTATATAATTGAACCATGGTGCCTCTAATGAGGTCCTGGTTTTCTTCGTCTAGTCTTCGGTAGTATTCTAATACTCGCTTTTCATCCTCTGATAGATTTTCGGAT
Organism: Anaerostipes sp. AF04-45; assembly: GCF_003461725.1. Classification (NCBI taxonomy): domain Bacteria; kingdom Bacillati; phylum Bacillota; class Clostridia; order Lachnospirales; family Lachnospiraceae; genus Anaerostipes; species Anaerostipes sp. AF04-45. The sequence continues at coordinate 141,442 of NZ_QTXQ01000009.1, read as the reverse complement.
TTTAGAAATAATTCAGGTTTTCTTATAGCTGATAATCCAACTATGTAATCTATCGAAGCATCAAAAAGTTTTGCAAGAATGATAAGTGTGTCTTCTGTCATGTTAGCTCTTCCGGTTTCATATTTTGAAATAGCAGAGTCCTGAACATTAAGTTTTTTTCCTAGATATTCCTGTGTCCAATTTTTTTCTAATCTTAATTCTTTAACTCTATTCATTAATAAAAACCTCCATGAATTGATTATATATTTTTTGAAAACTATAAAAAAGATAATCGTCTTATACAGACGATTAAAACTTGACTTTGTCTTTAAAAGAATGTATAATAATTATCATAAAATGTGTGTATGATGTTATAAGTTACGCATTTTTTTTATAAAAAAATACTGTCTTATAAAGACAGAAAAAGTTCCTTGAAAACTGCATAGTTGTATTTGATACAAAACCCAACGAAGTGAGCCGACATTGATCTTCGCCTTGACCTGTCGTGAGATAGCAGCGATAAAAGATAAATGTCAATCAGATATGGTAAATCTGATGCGATGACCTAACCAGAAGTGGCGAAGAGTTGAGGAATAATGATACTTCTGCATAGTTGCTTCCCTTGCCGGGAAAGGAGCGGCGATCTGTGTAAGAGCAGACGACGGATAGAGTGCAGTTCACCCATAAGAATGGGGAAATCCACAAATATGAAAATGTGAGATATGAAGTCCTTACCAGACTTGTCAGAGACAACATTTATTTTTTATGTATATCAGTGAGCATAAACCATTGTGTTTACTGATATACATAAATACAACAACTAAAGAATAAATTTTATACAAAGATCCAGGGGGTTATTTATGAATGAACAAATTCCTATTTGGGTAAAAATGAATTTAACAGTAGAAGAAGCGGCCAAGTATTCAAACATTGGAGAAAATCTTATTAGAGAGAAATTAAAAAATCCAAACTGCCCATTTCTAATGATGATTGGTAAAAAGAAATTAGTGAAACGTAGAGAGTTTGAAGAATACAATAGTAAAAATAAAACATTCAAATAGAGATTTTAGTATGATAAAATAAAATATTATATTAAAGTCTTTTTTTATTGCCAATTTAAGAGGTGCGATATGGGAAAGGACTTGAATGGAAAAGAATTAGGAAAAGGTATTACGCAAAGAAAAGATGGGAGGTATGTCGCCCGGTTTACAAATCGTTTTGGACAGCGGCCAGAAATTAAAAGCTATGATTTGGAAAAATTAAAAACTGATTTTGAAAATGCAAAGTATGAAGATCGACATAAAATGAACATTGCTGAAAAGAAAAGTCTGAATGATTGGTTTCCATTGTGGATGGACGTATATAAATATGGGCTGTTAAGACCAAGTAGTATAGTTCAATATAAGAATATGTTTTTCAAACACATAAGTCCAGAGTTAGGAACGATGTATTTGGATGATGTGGAGCACTTTCATATTAAAAAGCTTATCAACAAAATGGACAAAGAGGAATATAGCTTTGAAATGAAAAATAAAGCCAGAATTCTTTTGTTTGACATGTTTAATATAGCTATATTAAATAATTTAGCTAGAAAAAATCCTTGTAGGAACATTAGAATCTCTTTCGATGAGGATAAGGATGTTAGAGTGCTCACAAGAGAAGAACAATCAATCTTCTTTGATGCCTCTTCTGGTACGTTTTATAATAACGCATTTAACTGTCATGTGGAAAGCGGACTGAGACCAGGGGAGCTTTTCGCTTTGGAAGAAAAAAATTTAGATTTCAAAAACAGTATTATTCATGTAGAGCGTACACTGTCATATCAGAAATTTGAGGGAGATGCCAAGAAAACTTTTCATTTTGGACCACCAAAATCAAAGACTAGCCATCGGGATGTGCCGATGACTGATCAATTTAAACTTTACGCAAAAAAACAGATGTTACAAAAGAAAGTTGTAATGTCGCGTACTAATAAAGAAATTGACAAAAAGTTTAAGAACCTTTTGTTCACAACAACCTTTGGAACTCCAATAAACTCTCAAATCTATATTGATGCAATTGACCGGGTCCTCAAGGAAACAAATTTAATGTTGGATACTTCAGAACGAATCGATCATTTTAGCGGACATTGTTTTCGACATACTTTTGCGACTAGATGTTTTGAATCAGAAATAAGAACAGAGACGATTCAGAGATGGCTTGGGCATGCATCACCAGATATGACAACAAAATTATATGTTCATGTACTAGAAGATTTTCAAGAATTAGAAATCATTAAACTACAAAACAATCCAGTTAAATCAGTGGATGAACTAACACAAGACAAAATTAATAGCATTAATAAAGGTGTAAAATTGGTGTCAGCTTAGGAAGATTGGTGTCAGAAAGACAAGAGAATCCTTAAATTAATGCGGTTTTATCGCATAGAAAAAAATGATTGGGATGTTCTACTATGTATACCAGGCAACTCCTTATGATTTGTAGGATTTTATGAAAAAACCGAATTTCACATAAAAAATATTTCTTGTATTGATATTATTTTTCGAGTCTGGTTTCTTAATTTGCCGTTGACATTTACAAGGAATTTATGATAGGATAACTACAAGGAATTCCTGAATTAAAACAAAATAATATTGTCGTATAGAGATTTGAATATGACAGAAGATTATGGCTTATGCCATGATTTTCTGTCATATTTTTTTGTTTTATAGGAAAGTTCTACGATATTTCCTAATGAAATAAAAACGCTCTGCGGGTTGAGAGTTGAAGTGGGATTGCCCGCTTAGTTACATAATCTTTTATGGAAAGGTGGTCAGGATGAAAGAGATAAAAATATTATGTGTCTACGATGGATACATAACGAAAGACATCATGAGCGGAATGAAAGAACTGGAGAAATTTGGAGCCCATATTACTATGATCAATGATGACCAGATAAAAAACGTGGGGGATGTTACCAATCGAATGCTGCTGCTGGAGCAAAAAGGTATTGCGGAGGCACCAACGTGCAGAACTTTGCTGGAGAATTGTTCAGACAAAGAGATTTTGGTTGTTCACTGTACATCAATCAACAAAGAGATTCTGGAGGCTTGTTCAAAACTTCAGGCAGTGGTTGTTCTTCGCGGCGGCATTGAAAATGTGGACAGCAGTGAGCTTGCCAAGCGGCAGATTCCTCTGATGAACGCATCTTTAAGAAGTGCGGATGCGGTCTCTGATGCAGCCGTAGGCATGATGATCGCTGAAAATAAAAATATTGCAAGGAGCCACCATTATATGAAAGAAGGGAGATGGGTAAAATCATATATCAATCAAAGATACATACGCAATATGAATAAATGTACGGTTGGATTGATAGGCTACGGCGCTATTGGATCCAGAGTGGCAAAAAAATTAAAGGGATTTGAAAGCCAGATTCTGGTCTATGACCCCTTTGTCAGCAAAGAGCAGATTGAGAAAGATGGTGTGAAAGTTGTAGAGCTGGACCAGTTATTAGAAACATCCGATTTTGTCTCCGTGCATTTAAGATTGTCTGATAAAACGAAGAAATTTATGGGAAAGCGGGAATTTGTACAGATGAAGAAAACAGCTTACTTTATCAATACTGCCCGGGCAGGACTAGTGGATACAGAAGCACTTACAGACGCTTTGAAAAACCGTGAGATCGGCGGTGCGGCCATCGATGTATTTGATCAGGAACCGCTGTCAAAAGGCCACCCATACTTAAATCTTGAAAATGTAACACTGACTTCTCATCTTGCAGGAACGTCAAGTGATACTCCGGTTGTAAGCGTAGAGATCGGTGTTCAGAAGCTGAAAGATTACCTCACCAGAATGGCGGAGGAAGACAATGAAGAAGATTAATCTGGCAGAAGTTCTGCTCAAAGAGATGGCTGTCTTTGACTGTAAATCATTTGAAAGTAAAGAGGAGATGTTTGACATTGCGGCTCTGAAATTTACGGAAGAAGGATTTGTCACAAATGCGGAAGCATTTGAAGAAGCTTTGAAGTTCAGGGAAACCCTTGGCCCCACATATATGGGGAATTTGGTTGCTGTACCCCATGGAAAATGCAGAGAAGTTTTAAAGCCTGGAATAGCATTTTACAGATGCAAAGAACCTTTTGTTTATGAGTCCGCAGGAGAATCCGGATTTGTAAAATACATTTTTGTATTAGCTATTTCTGAAAATCAAGAGAACAATTATCATCTGAGAGTACTGGCAGCATTAGCAGGAATGCTGGCACATAAAGAATTTTTAAAGCTTTTGGAAGAAGCCGCAGACTATGAAGAATTTATTCATGGAATAAATCAATTAAAACTATAAAAAGGTATGTACGAAAGGAGGAAATGACTCATGTTAGTCACACTAAAAGAGATCTGTAAGATCGCGGATGAGAGAGGGATTGGAGTGGGGGCATTTAATGTGCCGAATCTTGAGGCTTTGACCGCTGTCGTAGAGGCAGCGGAAGAATTGAATGCTCCGGTTATCATTGCCCATGTTGAAATTCATGAAAAATATGTTCCGATTGAAGTCATTGGACCGATCATGATTGAAACTGCAAAAAATGCGTCTGTCCCAGTCTGTGTTCATTTAGATCATGGTACAAGTTTTAACGAAATAATGAAAGCTCTGCGGATTGGATTTACTTCTGTCATGATTGATGCGTCTTCTGAGGATTATGATACAAATGTGGAGAGGACAAAAGAGATTGTGAGGATAGCCCATGGTATGGGAGTTTCTGTAGAAGCGGAGCTGGGACACATTTTAGTCTCTGAAAAAGGAGCTTCTGAGGGTGATGTCACCCCAAATAACGTAAATCCCAAAGATTGTTATACAGATCCTGAGAAGGCAAGGGAGTTTGTCAAGAACACAGGAGTGGATGCCCTGGCAATAGCGTTCGGCACTGCACATGGGGTATATGCTGCAAAACCAGTATTAGACCTGCAGCGGATCATGGAAATAAAGAAAAAAATTGATATTCCGCTGGTAATGCACGGTGGTTCAGGCGTATCAAGCGACGAATTTAAGACTGCGATTCAAAACGGGATAAAAAAGATTAACTATTATACATATATGGCCTTGTCCGGAGCCGATCGAGCGAAGAAATTCTTATATGAAAGTAGAGATGATGACAGCGTTCAGTTTCATGATATCGTCATGGCAGGAAAAGAAGGTATGAAAGAGAATGTCAAAATTGCAATGAACACTTTTTTAATGAAGTGAGAGAAAAGGAGAAGAATATTGAAGGATAATTTATTGGAGTTTAAAGCCACAGTGATGTCAGCTATTACAACTGGTGTATCCTATATGCTTCCTTTTGTTGTAGCCGGAGGCATATTAGTAGCCATTTCATTTGCAATCGGAGGTTATGATGTAGGCTCAGCGGTTGAACCGTGCAAAACCTTAGCTTCCACCCTTTATTATCTTGGACAGATTGGGCTTAGTACCCTTATGGTTCCGATTTTAGGCGCGTTTGTTGCATATTCCATTGCAGATAAACCGGGTATCTGTGTTGGAATGTATGCCGGATGGATTGCGACAGATCCGTGGAGCATTGGATATGCATCCGGTTTCCTGGGGGCGCTGATCGGCGGCATTATTGCTGGATATCTGGTGGAGGCCCTAAAGAAAATGCCGCTGCCAAGATCCTTAAAATCACTGCTGCCCACGTTAATCATTCCTCTGCTTGGATGCGGAATGATAGGACTTTTAATGCACTATGTACTGGGAGGACCGCTGGGAGCCTTAACGACTGCATTAACACATTTTCTTGACGGTCTTGGGACAGGCAATATCATCATCTTAGGCCTTGTGCAGGGAGCCATGATTGCTTTCGACATGGGCGGGCCATGTAATAAAGTGGCCTATGCATTTTCACTGGCCTGCATGGAAACAGGAAACTATCTGCCGATTGCTGCCGTTTTTGTGGCTGCAATGGCACCTCCCATGGCTATGGCCATTGCAATGATCGTGAAAAAAGATTATTTTACGAAAGAAGACAGAAGCTCCATTCCCGGGTGCATCGCAGGATGCCTGTGTATGATCACTGAATTTGCCATTCCTCATGCAGCAAAAGATGTAAGACGCATTCTTTGCTTTTGTGTCGGATCAGCCATCGGTTCTGCCATGTCTTTTGCTCTCGGTGTGACAATGAGGGCACCTCACGGAGGGTTATTTGTCTTATTTGCAGTCAATAAGCCGCTTGTGTTCATAATCTGTCTTGTAACGGCGGTTTTAATTTCAGCAGCATTGATTATATTTATCGGACATCCGGTGGAGCAGGAGACATAGGGAGAAAACACAAATACAGATAAGGAGAAATGTATGAAGGTAATCGGAATCACATCATGTGCAACAGGGATCGCGCATACATATATGGCGGCTGATGCAATAGAAAATATATGCAAAGAAAGAGGATATGAATGTAAAGTCGAAAGACAGGGGGCCCTTGGAATAGAAAACAAGCTAAAAGCAAGAGAGATCAAAGAAGCGGACTTGATCGTTTTTGCCAATGATGTAGGTATTTCGAAGGCGGAACGGTTTAAGGGATCAGAAGATAAGATATTCCAGACAAAACCTCATGACGTAATAAAAAATCCTGCAATCATTTTTAATAAATGATATGATGAATGAAAAGGAGCAGGAGACTATGGGAGAGGGAGAGCTATGTTTGATGATGGAAAATTTCATGTGATACCAGCGGTACGCAGTCTGAAGTTTTTTGCAGAAGCGCTGAGAACGGAAGAAGAGTGGATTTTGACCAGCAACTGTGCACATATAGGAAATCTGCAGAGCCTGTCTCACAAATGTCATGATGCCAATAAAAAAATTATTGTAAATCATGAGATCGTGGGCGGACTGGGAGCCGACAAGACTGCGTTTGAGTTTTTAAAGAAGATGTACCATGTAGACTGTGTCATGGGAGTTCACAATATCCGGCTGGGAATGGTCAAGAATGAAGGAATGAAGACCATTCAGCGCATCACTCTTTCAGACTCCTTTGCTCTGGAACAGGCTGCCAAAAGCTTACAGATTTCAAAGGCAGATGCCATTGAGCTGCGGCCGGCATATTATGCAGCAGAGTTTTTGGATTATTTCAAAAAAATCAAAGACTGCTGTTATATTGCCGGCGGATTTATCGACAGTAAAGACACGGTTGATATAATGTACAGGGCAGGATTTAATGGGATTACAACAAGCAATGAGAAGCTATGGAACTATCAAATACGATAAACAATAAAAGGACTTATGATCAGGGCAGGTACGGTTTTTAAAGCTGTACCTGCCCTTTATGAAATGATTTCGGATTGGCACCGCATACGGAGCAGCAGTAGTAATCTTGCTGCCATGTTCTGTTTAAGGAAGTGTTTACTTCATATTCTTAAAGATCTGATAGATCTTTGAATAATTTTTCTTATCATCCTCACTCTGTTTCACTCCGGTGTACTCCGTCCAATCACTGTCGCTTCTTCCGAGAACGCTATAAGTACGCGGTTTTCCGTCAGAAGAATCGGAAGCAGACAATGTCTCCCTACGTACAGCCACATATCCGGCAGTGTAAGTGCCTCTCGCAGAATTATAGCGAATGACTTTTACTTTATCACCGGGACTCTTGGAACTGATATCCTCTGTGGTCCAGTAGAAATAATAGCTGCTGCCTTTTCCCTGAAAAGACCATGTATTGACCCCTGCCTGGCCGGCGTTAAATCCTGCCTGCCCAAGAGCATTCAGAAGATTTTCATAGGCTTTTCCTGTACCGGAAGAGGAATCGATATTTTTGTTCATGTAGCCTTCGATCAGTTTTGCGATGTCCGGGTTATTCGCTATGATATAAGACAATGCCTCGTTCATGTTAAAATCGTAATTTTTATCATGTTTGCCGCACACAATGACGATGCTTCCGTCAGATCCGCGGCTGACATCATAGGCCCCGCCCTGCCGGCATTTGTATTCGGATTTTTCGGCAAGAGATTTCAGGTATGCGGTGTCGTATTTTCCTGACTCTTCCAGTTCATAGATTTCATCGGCTGTGAGATCTCTCAAAAGTCCTGCTTTGCTGACCAGGCAGGCTTTCTTCTGGGCGCTGGTGATGTAGCTGATCAGGGAAGGAATCAAAAGAGCCAGAAGTATTGCCAGAATCAAGAGAACTACAATGAGTTCCACTAAGGTAAAACCCTTATTTTTCTTGTATTTGTATGACATCACAGTATGGTCAGCTCCTTTCCGAATCTTTCTTTTAGTATAGCATATCTGCCTGGGATCAGATACAGAAAAAGAGAAATCTACGACAAAGCCTGAATGCGGGGTTTCTTTCTGTGAGCATTTCTCACTCTTTGACGGCATTTTGGAAGCATATTCTTCAGCTTCTCCCATTCTTCATCATCTGCATTTTTTGCAAGCTTTTCCTCCAGCAGATGGGACTGGATGATCAGGCTGTAATAGAGCTGTGTATCCGTATCCTCCTGCCTGCATATCTGTGTCAGCAGCTTTGTAGCTGCTGCATATTTATTCCAAAGCTGTTCTGTTGCAAGTCTCCGGCTGAATGGAAAGACTACAAGGTTGAAGATCAGGGAGACCAGAATTCCAGCGATTATATATGCCAGGCGGACTGCCAGCATTTCTCCCACACTGTTCCATCCAAAGACATCGGTAAAGACGGCGGCGCCCAGAGCACCAATGGTGGAACAGGCGAAAGTGCCGGTATAGTCTGTAAAGTAAAAGGAAAGGTATCCGGATAACATCATAATCGCAGTGCGGCCTGTCATAGACGGAACAGCCGCATACAAAAGCAGGCTGAGGAGACCGCCGGCTGCCGTGGCGGCAAACCTTTTCTTTGCCTTTTGTCCGATGTCGTCTGCATACGGCAGAGAAACAGAAGCGATGGTAAACAGCAGCCATTTTCCGTGAACAAGGTGCATGGACTGGACAAACAGGCATGAACATGCCAGGAGCAGACCGACGCGCAGGGCATATACGACTCTGACCGGACTGATATCCAGGGCGGCCTTCAGCCGGATGGAAAGAGAGAGCATTGTCTTCCGGTACCGGGTCTTTTTTTCAGGGTCCGTCATATGGAGGAGATGTTCCTGCAGATAGGTAAGCCCGTCAAATAGTTCCTTTGCCCTGGAATCCTCTTTCTGAGATACAAAGTCAGACTGGAGGAGCGGAGGGAGTTCTTTGATCTGTCCCTGTACAAACTGCCGGAAGACAGAGAGCTTTTCAGAGACGGAGCAGAGCATTTTCGTCTGGAAAACAGAGAGCGGCTGTTCCATATCGGAAAGGATCAGAAACAGATGTTCTATCCCCCGTCCGGAATCGATGACCGCAAAATCAGCATCTGAAATGCACAAAATCTTCTTACGGCGGTCATAAACCATACGGCTTAAGCGGAACAGATTTTTTCTCACGTCTTCCGGTGTGTCAGGGGCTCCTTTTCCGGTGATCATATAATCGATCAGATCGCAGGTCTCATCAATCATATCAGACAGCGCATCTCTTGTGGTCTCAATAACCCGTTTACGGCCCATAATGAACTGATACAGAATGATGCAGACAGCACCCGTGATCATGGCGGCCAGACGCTTTGGCAGCAGATCCGGTGTAATCGGTGAAATAAAGATCAGGAACAGATAGGACAGTATGTATGGGAAGTAAAGGTGGCTGGAATGCTCGTAAGTAAAAACATAAAGGATCAGAAAGATCATTCCGAAGTTCAGCGGAAATGAAAACACAGGGGGCAGTGTGTTTACAACACAGGCAGAGACAGCCATGGCTGCAAGGACAGCAGCCTGGCCTGCCAGATGTTTTACCGGTGAAGCGGTCATATCCTTTAACATAGAAGATGCCATCATAATGGTAAAAATAACACCGACGATGGAATTTTCCATGCCAAATACTTTCTGGAATACTGTGACAAAAGTAATAATAAAAATAAAATCCAGAGTGGCAAATCTGAAATTCTTCTTCAGACTTTCCTGGCAGGAAGCCAGTATCTTTTTAGTCTTATTGTTCAATTAGAATGCCTCCTTTCAGCAATTCATAATGTTATCATGCCAGAGGACCTTGTTCAAGAACGTCACTTTTGGCTTTTTTTTCGTACACAAACTATATATCCCCATAAATTTTGACAGGATTCATTCATGCCAAGGTTGAATTGCTTGGGCAACTATTTGTTCTGAACATCCTTTATAATAAAAGCATACCAACAATGCAATCTTTTTAAGAAAGGAGAGAGACATTATGAAACAGCAAGTACAGAAGTTCGGACGTTTTTTGAGCGGCATGGTGCTGCCCAACATCAGTGCGCTGATCGCATGGGGATTTTTCACCGCGATCTTCCTGCAGGGAGGGTGGTTCCCAAATGAAAAGATGGCAGCCGTGATCAGTCCTATGCTTAACTATCTCATTCCGGTCCTGATGGGCTATACCGGAGGAAAGATGGTGTACGGAACAAGAGGAGCAGTCGTCGGTGCAGTGGCAACCTTCGGCATCATCATCGGAGGCTCCATCCCGATGTTCCTCGGAGCAATGATCGCAGGACCTCTTGGAGGATGGCTTGTGAAAAAGCTGGACGGTCTGCTGAAAGACAAGATTCCGACAGGTTTTGAGATGCTTTATGACAATTTTTCCGCAGGAATCCTCGGAATGATTCTCGTAATGCTCTGTTTCTGGATTATGGGGCCGCTCGTAGAGGGAGCCAGCAATGCCCTTGGAAACGGAGTAAAGGCAATCGTAGACGCGGGAATGCTGCCGCTGGCATCTGTTATCATTGAGCCGGCAAAAATTTTATTTTTAAATAACGCCATTCAGTATGGCGTGCTGACACCGCTTGGTCTTGCAGACGCGGCTGAAGCCGGAAAATCCATCTACTTTCTGCTGGAAGGCAACCTGGGGCCTGGACTCGGAGTACTCCTTGCATGCTGGTTTTTCGGAAAAGGAGAAGCAAAGAGTTCTGCTCCGGGTGCTATCATTATTCAATTCTTCGGCGGAATCCATGAACTTTACTTCCCCTATGTACTTATGAAGCCTGCCCTGATCATCGCGGTAATCCTGGGAGGCAGTGCAGGAATACTTACCAACTCCTTATTGGGCAGCGGTCTTGTGGCGGCGGCGACACCGGGAAGTATTTTTGCCTATATGGCCATGGCTACGAAAGGCGGGGCGCTTCCGGTGCTGGCAGGTATTGCTGCGGCTACGGCAGTATCTTTTATCGCTGCTTCCATTATTTATAAGCGCTCTAAAGATGATGAGGAAGAGGGCAGCTTCCAGAGTTTTGACCCATTGGATCTGTCTCTGGACGGCGGGGTAAAGAAGATCGTCTTTGCCTGTGATGCGGGAATGGGCTCCAGCGCCATGGCAGCGGCTACTTTGACGAATAAGCTGAATAAGGCCGGAATCAATATTAAAGTGGCTCACACATCTGTGGATGAGATACCAGAGGACGCAGAGATTATTCTTACTCACACAAGCCTTGCGGACAGGGCAAAATCTTATAACAGTACGGCACGGATCATTGCGGTTTCCAACTTTGTTGAGGCACCGGAATATGACCGGCTGGTGGAAGAACTGAAAAAGCAGCAGTAAATGTATGGGGAGGAAATCGTATGCGTGTGAAAATGGCTTCTCTATATGGGAAGAAAGATATCAGGATCAGAGAGACAGAGTTGCCGGACTTAAGAGACGATGAAATATTGATCAAAGTCATGTCCAACGGGATCTGCTTTTCGACCTACAAAGCAGCCATGAAAGGCGAAGAGCATTTAAGAGTTCCCGAAAACGTGCATGAGACCCCGGTGGTTACTGGCCATGAAATGGCCGGTATCATTGAAAAAGTAGGAGAAAAATGGAAAGGGCAGTATAAAGAAGGAACGTCCTGTTTTTTACAGGCTGGGATTCGGTACAAGGGAAGTGAGGACGCACCGGGTTATTCCTTTGAATTTTTCGGGGGAAATGCGACTTACACGATCATTCCGGGAGGCTATATTGAATCCGGATGTCTTCTGACTTATGAAGACGACTATTTTGCTTTTGCTTCCATGGGAGAGCCTGTATCCTGCATCATCAGCGCGTTTCATACATGTATCTATGATTATATGGAAGATATGTTTGTCTATGACAATATTCATGGAACAAAGGAAGGCGGAAATCTGCTTCTGATGGCATCCTGCGGACCTATGGGGATCGGAGCCATTGACTATGCGGTACACGGACCTGCAAGGCCAAAGAAACTGGTAGTTACGGAGATCAATGAAGAGCGGCTTAAAAGGGCAGCACAGCTGATCAGTCCAAAAGAAGCATCGGATTACGGAGTGGAACTTATTTATGTGAATCCTGAGGATTTGGACAATGAAGAACAGGAATTAAGACAGCTGTCCGGGGGAAAGGGCTATGACGACATCATGGTATTTGCGGCATCAGAACGTCTTGTAGAGCTGGGCAGCAGCCTTCTTGCCGTCAACGGATGCCTGAACTTTTTTGCCGGCCCGACCGATGAGCAGTTTAAGGCGAGAGTCAATTTCTACGACATTCATTACAGGAGGACCCACTATGTCGGCAACAGCGGCGGAAATTTAGACGATATCCGGGAAATGTTCGATTTGTCCAGAGAAGGACTGATCACACCGGAGTATATGATCACGCATGTGACGGGACTTTCAGAGGTGCCGGAGATCATTTTAAATCTGCCGGATATTCCGGGCGGAAAGAAACTTGTATATCCTCATGTGGATCTGCCCCTTATGGCACTCGCTGATTTTGAAAAGCAGGCAGATGAAGATCCGGTTTATAAAAAAATTGCGGGCATTTTGAAAGCAAACCACGGGGTGTGGTGCAAAGAAGCCGAGCAGGTATTATTTGCCGAAAAATGGATCGGTGATTGAAGTATTTTCCAATGCAGCAGTAAAAGATTTCGGGTAAAATGGAGGAAGAGACATGTTAGTAAATTTACAGAACATATTAAAAGAGGCGGAAGAAGGAGGGTACGCAGTTCCCTGCTTCAATGTTCCCAACTTTGAGATGGCGAGAGCGGCTGTGGATGCTGCCAGTGAACTTTCTGTGCCGGTGATTATCGGCCACGTCCAGGTTCATGACGGTCTGATTCCAATCGAAAATATCGGTCCCCAGACGGTGGAGTATGCAAAAAGGGCATCGGCTCCTGTATGTGTACATTTGGATCACGGCATTGACATGAGTTTTGTTATGAGAGGGATTCGGTGCGGATATTCCAGCATCATGTATGACTGCAGTGACCTTCCTTTTGAGGAAAATGTCACGAGAATCCGGGAATTTACCGAGGCGGCCCACGAGATGGGGCTCTCCGTGGAGGCAGAACTTGGAACCATGAGCAGTACGGCGGAGGATTCCCACGGCGGGCCGAGACTCCTTGGAAGAGATGAGATTAAAAAGACCTTCACCGACCCGGATATGGCAGCCGAGTTCGCAGAAAGAACCGGTGTGGATGCCCTTGCCGTATGTTTCGGAACGGTGCACGGAATCTATGCGGAGGAACCGATGCTCGATATTGCGCGGGTGAGAGAAATCCGAAGCAAGATGCCAAAGAGCACAAGGCTGGTCATGCACGGAGGCTCCGGCGTGGATCAGGAACAAGTGGCTGAAGCAATCAAAGCGGGGATTACAAAGATCAATTACCATTCCTACTGGTCCAAAGCAGCCTCCATGCATGTTTATGAGAAATTAAAAGAGACACAGGGGGATATGTTTTATCATGAGGTACAGGAGGAAGCGTACCGGAAATTAAAAGAAGATGCAAAAGAAGTACTTTTGAGGTTCAGGGGCGGAAGAGACTAGAGAACAGAAATTACAAGTCTCCTGAAAAAAGGGTCAGGTGAGAGAGATGGATCAAACGTTTTTTTCTCTTCGGCAGATAAAGCTGTTTCAGATTCTGCTCGGGCAGGATCAGTATCTGCCGATGGATCAGGCAGCAGAGAGACTTGGAGTCAGTACGAGGACCCTGTTTCGGGAAATTCAGGGGATCAACCGGGAACTTGGAGGGCTTTCAGTATATCTGGAGACAAAAACAGGAAAAGGAATCCGGCTGTCCGGTGACCGGGAAAGTTTTGCCGGCTGCCTGGAGGAAATCTCTAAGAGAGATTCTTCTCTGTTTTATTATACAAAAGAACAGCGGCGGGCACTGCTGACCATCGAATTTTTAAAAAGAAAACATATTGAAAAACTGGGATACTATGCATATAAACTGATGGTATCCGAAGCGACAATCAGCAATGACATCCAGGCTGTCAGGCCCTGGTTTCAAAAACACAGTCTGGCGCTGGAAAGGAAAGCAGGTCTTGGCATTACCGTGACCGGAGAAGAAGAAAATTTCCGAAGCGCGATCATTGACTTTCTCAATGAAAAACTGATGAGGGCAGATGTGGAGCAATTCCAGGACAGCAGAGGAGAATTCCGTGCTCTGGAATATTTCCAAAACCTTGGAAAGAACAGCAATATGGATCTGCTGAATGAAGAGATTCTTGACAAAGTCATAAAGATACTGAAGAAATGTGAAGATGAGTTTTTGAGCCGGATCACCAGGCACTCCTATATCGGACTTGTCATCCATCTGGTCATTGCCATTGAACGGCTCCTTTCCGGCAAAACGATCACGATGGAAGAAGAACTGCTTCGTGCATTAAAGGAAGATCCCTACTATAAAAAAGCAAAAGAGCTGACTGCGTATTTTGAAGAAGAGTTTCATATCGAAGTGCCGGAATCGGAGTCGGCCTATGTATTCATGCATTTAAAAGGCGCAAGAATGAAATATGCGGTGGAAAAGCAGGACGAACTGACGAAGATGCTGGATGAGTATGACTGTATGATCGTAGCGGATGATCTCATCGCAGCATTCGGGCGCCTGATGGGAGATGATTTCAGCCAGGACAAAGTACTTTACCAGGGACTGGCGTCCCATCTGAGAGCCACACTGCACCGCCTGAATTATCATATGAGGCTTGAAAATCCTCTTTTAGACCAGATAAAAGAAGACTTCAGGGATATCTTTGCCATATGCAAGTCTGTGTGCAAAGTCATGGAGACAAAATATCATCTGGAAGTCAATGAAGATGAGATCGCCTATCTGTCCTTTCATTTCGGAGCGGCAATTGAGAGAAAGAAAGCACAGATTAAACAGTCTGTCATTCTGAATGTTGCAGTCGTCTGTGCCAGCGGGATCGGCATTTCCAGTTTTCTGTCCTCCAGTATTAAGAGCCGTTTTGCGGGGACAGTCAGAGTCAGCCCGCTGTCTGTGGAACAGGTGGCATTGCGGGAAGCGGAAGGAATGGACATTATCATTTCCACGTTAAAGCTGCCCGACCAGGGAATACCGGTTATGGAAGTCGGGGCTCTGTTAAAAGAAGAGGACTTCGGCAGAATGCAGGCTTACTTTGAAATACTGAAGGAGCAGAAGATACAAAAGAAGATCCCGGATGTAAAGAATATTCGCAGGGCAGTATGCCCGGATATTGTAGAAAATCTCCGGATCTATCCGGCAGATGCATCAGAAGGGAAAGAGGAGGTTTTAAGAAAACTTCTCGGACATACAGACATGGGAGAGAAGCAAAAAGACCGGTGCCTGGAAGCGGTGATGGAGAGAGAAAAAGACGGACCGGTGGCATTAAAGGACCGTAAATTTCTGATTTTCCACTGTAATATTCCGGGAAACAATACACCGGTCCTTATGTTTTTTACATTGGATCACAAAAAGGGGACACATCCGGATTTTCAGGACTTTGACAAAGGTGCGCTGATGATCGTGGATAAAAAACAGGATAAGAAGACAAGAGATACGCTGGCCGTTATTTCTGAAGGGTTTGTCAATGATGAGAGAATTCTTGAATCCCTTGAAAAGAAAGATCCAAAAGCACTCAGATGTCAGATCAGGGAGTATTTGGAGCGTGCAAAACAAGAAGGAGATGAGGGATTGTTATGATGCAAAAGGACAAGAGCAGGAAACCTGTGCTCATAAAGGAAAATATCGTGCTGGACTGTAAGGCGGTGACGCCGGAGGAAGCCATTATCCATGCCGGAGAACTATTGCTGAGAAGCGGATACATAAAGAGCGGGTACATCAGCGGCATGCTTTCACGGGATGAAAATTTTTCTGTTTATCTTGGAAATATGCTTGCGATTGCCCATGGAGAGAAAGGTGTCAGAGACCAGATTCTTGGAACGGGGATGTCTGTTTTGATCTGTCCGGACGGTATCGACTGGCATGGGAATCTGGTCAAGATCGTTATGGGGCTTGCGGCTATTGGGGATGAGCATATGGAACTTCTGATGCACTGCGCAAATATTTTCAGTGACAGGGAACGGGTGGAACGGCTGGTGAGATGCCGGGACAGAGACCGGGTTTACAGGATGTTCGGAGGAATATAGAAAAACTATCGCAGGGCGGCGTTGAATTTAGAGTCTTGATATGATAGCATTAGCTATGGTATCAGGGCTCTTATATTTTGCAGAGATTATGAAAGATACCATTTTACAGCGACAACTATTGTTCATAGAAAGGATGCCCATGATTAGACTAATTGCAACAGATATTGACGGAACTCTGGTAGAAGAAGCAGCTATGAATCTGAATCCTGAATACTTCGATGTGATCCGGGAGTTCAGAAAACGGGGAGTTCTGTTCGTAGCAGCCAGCGGACGTCAGAGAAATAGCATTGAGCGTTTTTTTGAACCGATCAAAGATGATATTATTTTCCTGTCCGAAAATGGCGCATGCATTACATCCAGAGAATATAAACATGTGGATGTGATGGACCCATTTATCGTCAAAAGCATAATGGAGGATGCAATGGAGATTCCCGGATGTACCTGTGCTCTGAACGACGGAGAGACCAGCTATTTTGACTCCGAAATGCTCTACCGCCATATGAAGGACGACTATGGATACAATGCGGTGATGGTGGATGATTTATTTAAAGTGGAAGCAGGGGTCTGCAAAGTTTCTGTGTTCCACAACCGGAATGCGGAAGATGCGGTAGGAAAAGATTTTTATGATAAATGGGGAGGCAGGATCTACGTTGCCAGCGCAGGAGAAAAGTGGGTAGACTGTATGAACCTTGGAGTAAATAAAGGAAACTCTTTGAAGCGTTTTCAGGAACATTACAATATCTCGGCAGATGAGACGCTGGCTTTCGGCGATAACATCAATGATATCGAGATGCTGAAACGGGCGGCCCACAGCTTTGCCGTGGCCAACGCCAGGGAAGAGGTAAAAGAAGCTGCAAATTTTGTGACAGATTCTAATAGAGAAGACGGTGTATTGAAGGTGTTAAAAGCAGTGCTTAGGGGGGAATTATGTTAGAAGCAGTTATTTTTGATATGGACGGAGTTATTGTAGATTCTGAACCGGGTTACTATAAAGCCCTGCTGAGGCTTCTGGATGAATTTGATGCATATGTGGATGAGGAGTATAATGCACGGTATTTCGGGACTACGATGGAAAAGCTGTTTACGGATACCATTGAGTATTTGAAACTGGATACGACTGTTGACTATTGTATTCGGCGATTCTTTGAGATTTATGAAGAAGTGGTCAGGGAAGAAGGATTTACACCGATCAAAGGGTCATTGGAGCTGATCCGTGCGCTTCATGAGGAGGGAATCCCCACAGCAGTTGCATCATCGTCTCCGATGGATCACATCGTACGGATCACTGAGAATTTAGGAGTCATTGACTGCTTTCACGCACTGGTGACAGGGGAAGATTGTGAACACTCTAAACCTGATCCGGAAGTCTTTTTAAAGGCAGCAGGTCAGCTTGGAATTAATCCAAAACATTGTGCTGTGGTGGAGGATTCCGTCAACGGTGTTTTGGCGGGCAGCCGGGCAGGCATGAAGGTTCTTGGTTTCAGCAATCCTGAATACGGAAGTCCGGCACACGAAAGGGCACACAAAGTTGTTCGGTCCATGGAAGATGTGGATGTGAGTACTTTGAGAGGATTATTTCATTAAAATACACAGATGGAGAGGAAATAGAGTGGAAGCAGTTATTTTTGACATGGACGGAGTGATCGTAGATACAGAACCCGGCTTTTATATTGTGGCTAATCAGTTTCTGGAGCGTTATGGAAAAAGTATTACTAAAGAATATTTTGAACAATTTTTCGGCGGCGCATCAGAGTACATGTGGAAGACAACGACTCAAATGCTTGGACTGGATATTCCTGTAGAGGAATGTCTGAAGGGTACACACGAAATCCGGGAACAGCGAATCAGGGAAGAAGGCTATGAGCCTATCGAAGGCACACTGGACTTGATCCGGGAACTCCACAGTCAGGGAATTCCTCTGGCGGTGGCGTCATCTTCTTCCAAGCAGGAGATTGAGAGAGTGATGGATTATTTTGAAATCACTCATTGCTTTCGGGCACTGGTCAGCGGAAAAGACTGCGAACATCCCAAACCGGCTCCGGATGTATTTTTAAAGACGGCCCGGAAGCTTTGCATAAAGCCGGAACAGTGTCTGGTGATTGAGGATTCCAACAACGGAGTCACGGCTGCCAAGAGTGCGGGAATGAGTGTCATCGGATTCCGGAATTTAGAGGTTGCAAATCAGGAACTGAGACCTGCAGACCATGTGGTGACTTCTATGAAAGACATTACTCTGGAATTGTGCAGAAGTTTTTAAAAATTTATATAGGCAAACTAAATCTCTCCAAAGATGTTTGGGGAGATTTAGTTGTTACAAAATTGTGACAATATATTGAATATGTATTAAAAATGTGTTATATTAAAACCGAAATAGAGTAAATTACTTACAAGATATGCTTCAAGGTTCTGGAAGAGTTTACCAGAGAAGACAATAAGAAAAGAGGTTTATTATGAAAGCGGGCATGAAAAAATGTATCAGTTACTTGCTGACAGCAGTGTTTGTTATCTCGGCTGTATTGTCAGCGGGAGGACTGCAGAAAAAGCAGGTCCGGGCGGCAGAAAAATTTCAGATCCATTTTATAGATGTGGGCGCAGGGGATGCGGCACTGCTTCAATATGGAGATGGAGACAGTGCAAGGTATGCGTTGATTGATGCAGGACCAGATTATTATACGAGAACAAACGGGAGTAAAGTGGACACCAGTGAGCGGGTGCATAAATACCTGACGGATCATAAAGTGACAAAGCTGGAATTTGTACTGCTGACGCACCCGCACAGAGATCATATCGCAGGTATGATTAATATTTTAGAAGATGAAAATATCAAGATTGATAAAATATACGGAAATAACTTTGATTTAAGATACTCATCCAGTGGGAATCAGGATCCGGATGACATTGAAGACACGGAATTCAGCAGTGAAGTTTATGAAGCGGTGAAGGCTGCGATTAATGTAAGAACAGATACAGGAGAGACCGTATACGAAGTGCCGGCAGCAGGAAATTCTATTAGCTTGGGAAATGCAAAGATTACATTCTACGGTCCGCTCAATATGGATTTTACATACGGAAGAAAAGTTGATCTGAATATTCGGCAGGAAAATAAGTATTCGATTGTCTGTAAAGTTGAGTATGGGAAAAATTCGTTCTTAATGACGGGTGATGCACAGAAGGAGACTATACAGCAGATTGTTTCAAAAGGATATGATTTGTCGGCACAAGTACTGAAAGTGCCCCATCACGGAATGCAGGATGTAGTGGAAAGCAACAAAGTAGGAGACTGGACATCAGACCATAAGTATTTGTTTGACAAGGTGAATGCACCGATTTCTGTGGTAAGCAATGGCTATGATAATAAAAATAAATCACCGAAAGCAAAGACCCTGAGAGATCTGGAGAAAAGCGATGTCTATCTGACCAGTAACCGCGGTACGATCATTGTATCTTCCGACGGAACAAACCTGTCTGTTAAGACAGAAAAAGGAAATAGTGCACCGAGTTACGCAGGCGATTATAACCCGGCAAAGAAAGCATCACCGACGATGAAAAGCGTCAGCGTATCCAGCAACGGAAAGAACAAACTGGTGCCGACGACTTACAGTGCGGCCAACAGCTATAAGCTTTACGAAAAGAAAAATGTGACGGTTAAATTTTCAGGGACGCCTCAGCCGTTTACGAAAGTAAAGAGCGTCCAGTATAAGTTTGTCAAAAAAGGCGTGGACAACCGGACAGTTCCTTACCGCAGCGGAAGTTCTGTGGCAGTAAAGAACGGATCGGTGGGAAGAATTTATGTAAAATACAATACATGGCTCGGCTCCACCGTCATCAAGCTCCCGGGATTTACGGTCGATACTTCTGCACCTTCCAGTGCAAAGATCAAAGGCAGCAAGTCAGGCATCAAGACTTATAAGACATCTGCGAAAAACCGCTATAACAAGAAGTATAAGAAGTCTATTAAACTGACATTTTCTGCTTCTTATGGGACAAGCGGGAAGTCCAAAGTCCAGTATAAGATCGTCCCCAAGGGCAAGAAAAATACAAAGTATAAATGGAAAACAGGAAACAGTGTGACGTATAAGAAAAAAAGAAATGGGTCCGCGTTTATGTGAAGTTTACCGACAAATCAGGAAATACGACTACGAGAAAAACAAACGGATTTTATATTAAAAAATAATAGACAAATGAAAAAAGATGGTAGATAATAGGATAGAAAGAATGAATGTCGTCAGTGTAAGCTGACGGCATTTTAAATATGGAAGATTATAAAGGAGAAGTGATATGAGAAAAACAAAAGTAACAGTCCTGCTGCTTCTGATGGCACTTACCGTATCTTTGCTGGCCGGATGCGGCGGGAAGGAAGAAGAAAAAACAAAAGACGGATATGCAAAGAAATTGTACCTGTATAATTGGACAGAATATATCCCGCAGAGTGTGATGGATGGATTTGAGAAGGAATATGGCATCAAAGTTGTGGAATCCACATTTACGTCCAACGAAGAGATGCTTGCCAAGCTGACGGCCGGAGGGACCGGACAGTATGACATGACCATCGCCAGCAATTATGTGATCGATGCCATGAAAGAACAGGACCTGATCGAGCCGATCCAAATGGATCAGGTGAAAAATGTGAAGTATCTGGACAAAAGCACGCTGAACCAGCCATTTGATAAAAACAATGAATACACGATTCCATATATGACTTCATTTACAGTGCTGTGTGGAAACAAAAAGAAGTTAAAAGAGCTGGGTGTGGATATCAAAAGTTTTAATGATCTGACCAACCCGAAACTAAAGAATAATATTGTGCTTGTAGATGATATAAGGGAAATTGCCGCTATGGCGCTGAAAGTTAAAGGATACAGCTCCAGTACCACAAAGGAAGATGAGATTATGAGCACACTGCCGTGGCTTAAGAAGCTGGCGAAAAATGTGAAGGTCTATGATGCTGATGCACCGAAAAGCGTAATGATCTCCAATGACGTGGCAGTCGGTCTCATGTACAGTATGGATGCGGCTATGGCTATTGAAGAGAATAAAGACCTGGACGTGATATATACAAAAGAGCCTGCCCAGAAATGTCTGGACAATTTTGTAATCATCAAGGGGGCAAAGCATGCTAAAGAGGCAAGGCTGTTCATCGATTATGTTTTACGGCCTGAAAACTATAAAAAAGTTCTCGATGAGTACTATGGCGTATGCATCAATAACGGAACAAAGAAGCTGCTGGATGACCATTATCTGAAAAATCCCGGTGCAAATGTCGATCGGAAAGAGTTAAAAAGGGCAGAATATATTGATGATGTAAAGGATGCGGCGAGCATCTATGACGATCTGTATACGAAATTAAAGACAGAGTAAATAAATGGGAGGAATGAGTATGAAAGCGATGAAACGTCTGGATATTATCATCCGTCCGGAGAAATTAGAAAAGTTAAAAGAGATACTGGAAAAGAAAGATTATTCGGGCATGACCGTATTCACGGCAATGGGATGCGGATATCAGGAAGGCTTTATCCCTGAATTTGAGGAGATGAATTTTGAGATCAATCTGCTGCCGAAGGTTGTCGTGATGGTTGTCGTGTGGGAAGAAGACGTGGAGGATCTGCTGGGAGCTATCCATGAGGAACTGGCCACCGGACAGGTGGGAGACGGAAGGGTCTTTATATCCCCGGTGGACGATGTGATGCGCATCCGCACCGGAGAACGGGGCGCTGAAACTTTATAGAAGGGTGGTGGAAACTTCGTTGAAAAATATCATCGTACGCTTAAGAGATATAGAAAAAAACTACGGAGGAAAATCTGTCATTGATCATCTGAATCTGGATGTGGCACAGGGTGAATTTTTGACCCTCCTCGGTCCGTCAGGCTGCGGAAAAACGACGACGCTTCGGATGATCGGAGGTTTTGAAGATACGGACGGCGGACAAATTTTTCTGGAAGATAAAGATGTGGCCGGCAAAGCGCCGAATCACCGGGATGTGAACACGGTGTTTCAGAGCTATGCGCTGTTTCCTCACATGAACGTTTTTGACAATGTGGCTTTTGGTCTTGTGGAAAAAAAGGTGCCGAAAGCGGAAATCAAAAAACGGGTGGATGAGATGATTGAATTGGTTCAGCTTCAGGGGATGGAAAAGAGGATGCCGTCTCAGATGTCCGGCGGACAGAAACAGAGAGTTGCCATCGCCAGAGCGCTGGTGAACCGGCCAAAGGTGCTTCTTCTGGATGAGCCGCTGGGAGCTCTGGATTTAAAATTGAGAAAGCAGATGCAGTTTGAACTGAAAGAACTGCAGAAAAAGCTGAAGATCACATTCATTTACGTGACACACGACCAGGAAGAAGCACTGACTATGAGCGACCGGATTGCAGTTATGAATGAGGGAAGGATCGAACAGCTAGGGACTCCGGTCGAGATCTACAATCACCCTAAGACAAAATTTGTAGCTGATTTTATCGGGGAGTCCAATATTTTTGAAGCTTACATTGAGGAGAAGAAGGGAAACAGGATTTCTCTCGTGATGGAGTCCGGGAAAGTGGAACTTGACGCTCCGGATTTTGAATACGATGAGATGGTCTATGTATGTGTACGGCCGGAGAATATGAAAGCGTCCATGGAACCCAGGGATGGATTTACCCTGAGAGGGACTGTGATGGAACATATTTTTGTTGGTTCCACTATAAAGACCATCATAGAACTTCCCAGCAGTCAGCTGGTCAAGATGACAAATCCTCCGGAAGACGAAGTAATCCCGGTGGGTACCAACGTATATCTTTACTGGCTTCCCAAAAAAGCTGTGGTTATGCATACACGGGAAGACCGGGTCTATGAGATTATAGAGGGGGCCGGAAATGAAAATGAAAAAGAAGAGCAATAAGATACCGTTTCTGGCAACCGTGTCGCCGGCTATCATCTGGCTTATTTTATTTTTGGTGCTGCCGCTTTTGTATATCGTGGGCATCAGCTTCATGAAAAAGGGGCTTTACGGGGGTGTGATTCAGACCTTTGATCTGACAGCCTATAAGACTATGTTCCAGTCGAAGTATATGAAAATCCTGTTAGACTCACTGTGGCTGTCATTGAAGACTACCGGGCTCTGCCTGCTGTTTGGCTATCCTTTTGCCTATATCATTTCAAATACAAAGAAAAAATGGAAACCGTTTTGTGTCCTGCTGATCATGCTGCCTTTCTGGATCAATTCTCTGATCCGAACTTACGGATGGAACAGTATCCTCCGGGAGCAGGGAATATTAAATACACTCCTGATGCAGCTGGGAATCATAAAACAGCCGCTTCAGATGCTCTATACAGACGGGGCAGCCCTGCTGGGTATGGTGTATGCGCTGATCCCGTTTACAGTGCTGCCGCTGTATTCTTCCATTGAAAAGCTTGATCATTCCCTTTTGGAGGCGGCCAGCGATCTGGGAGCATCCAAGGTACATGTGTTCCGAAAAGTCATACTTCCCCTCACGATGCCGGGGATTTTCGCGGCATCGGTTCAGACCTTTATTCCGTCTCTGGGATACTTCTTTATCACAGATATGATGGGAGGAGCCACCACGATGAACATTGGAAATGTGATCAAGAACCAATTCCTGACTGCGAGAAACTGGCCTCTCGGAGCGGCGCTTGCGATCGCGCTCATCGCAGTTACCATCGTTATTATGAGGCTGTATACACGGGTCGGAAGCATAGAAGATATGGTATAGGAGGAATGAGCAATGAAAAAGAAAAAGATTGGATTCCGCCCTTTGGCACTGTGCTATGCATGTCTTTTCTATCTGTTTTTATATTTGCCGATCGCTGTGGTCGTTGTATTTTCCTTTAATACATCTCAGCTGAATGTGACCTTTCAGGGTTTTACATTCGAGTGGTATGGAAGGATGTTTGAAAATGTCCAGCTGATGCAGTCGTTTTTCAACACGCTGATCGTAGCGGCTGTCAGCACCCTGCTTTCCGTGATTCTTGGGACACTGTGTGCCGTGGGTATGTATCGTTTTAAATTCAGAGGAAGGGAGACTGTCAGCAATCTGCTGTATATTCCCATCGTGATTCCGGAGATCGTGCTCGGAATTGCTATGCTGGCATTTTTTACATTGGTGAAAATACAGATGAGTATGGTTACCCTGATTATTTCTCATGTGACGTTTTCCATGCCCTTTGTAGTTATCACAGTGCGGTCGAGGCTTGCGGGCTTCGATCCTTCCGTGGAGGAGGCGGCAAGAGACCTGGGGGCAAATGACTGGAGAATCTTTCGCAGGGTAACGCTGCCGATGATCCTGCCGGGGGTTTTATCCGGAGCCATGCTGGCGCTCACGATGTCGCTGGATGACGTAGTGGTCAGCTTTTTCACAACCGGGCCGGACAGCATGACACTTCCGATCAAGATCCTCGGAATGGTGAGAAAGGGAGTGTCGCCGGACGTCAATGCGCTCTCGACGCTGATGATCCTTGGGACGGTCCTTATTATGCTGGCCGCAACATTTTTTGAGATGAGAATGGAAAAGAAAGAAGAAGCTTGACACAGAGCTTTATATGACGTACTATTTTGTTGAGAACAATTATCAAAATGGAGCGAAAGATGAGATTAACAGAGACAAATCCAGGTAATCAGTATCTGGTGGAAGAAATCCAGCTGGAACTTGCAACGAAACGCCGTCTGGAATCTCTCGGCATGACGGAAGGTTCTAAAATTAACGTGATGCGGAAGAAGCGCAACGGGGCTGTGATCATTAAGATCAGAGGGACCCGATTTGCTCTCGGAAGAGAGATTGTTATGGGGATCAAGGTCAGGGACCGTGCAGGAAAGAGGGATTTATCATGAGTGCAGAGGAATTGCAGGTCGGATTCGTGGGAAATCCGAACTGCGGAAAGACTACGTTATTTAACGCCTATACCGGGGCCAAGCTTAAAGTGGCAAACTGGCCTGGTGTCACGGTGGAAAAGAAAGAAGGGGCTTTAAAATACCACAATCACATGTACAGGCTGGTGGACCTTCCCGGTATCTACAGCCTGACGTCCTATACAATGGAAGAAAAGCTGTCCAGGGAATATATACTTCAGGATGATGTGGATGTCATCGTTGATGTGGCAGATGCATCTGCGCTGGAACGCAATCTTTATTTGACTTTATGCCTGATCGAGCTTGGAAAACCTGTGATTCTGGCTTTAAATATGATGGATATTGTCAAGGAGCGGGGAATGGAGCTGGACCTCCACCGGCTTCCTGAGGTGCTGGGGATTCCGGTGGTGCCGGTTTCCGCCCGGAAAAAGACCGGTCTGGAAGTGCTCATGCATGCGGTAGCCCATCACAAGGTAGAGGGCAATGACCGCCAGGTCTTTGACTATCCTGACAGGATCGAGGAAAAGATTACAAAGATCAGACTGCGGCTGAAGGAAAAATATCCGGATATGCAGAACAGCCGGTGGTATGCAATAAAACTTCTCGAACAGGACGAGGAAGTCACACAAAAGTACGGAACTCTTGTGGAAGGGATTGTGGACAGGTCCTATGAGAATGATATTATCAATGAAAAATATCACTTTATTGAGCGGGTTATGGCTGAAGTTTTGGTCAACAAAGAAAAGAAGGAAGCATTTACCGATAAGATCGACAATGTCCTGACGCATCCGGTCATGGGAATTCCTATCTTTCTTGGCATTATGGCCGTGGTATTTTTCCTGACATTTACGGTCGGAGATTTCTTAAAAGGATATGTCGAGATGATGATCGACTATGTCAGCGGGTACATAATAGGCGGACTTGAAAGTCTGGGAGCGGGAGCGTGGGTGATCTCCCTCATGAAGGACGGAGTATTTGCCGGAGTGGGAGGCGTACTTTCTTTTGTACCGAATATCTTTATTCTGTTTTTGAGTCTGGGACTTCTGGAGGACAGCGGATATATGTCCAGAGTCGCATTTGTCATGGACAGCGTTATGGACAAACTGGGCCTCTCCGGAAGGGCATTTATTCCGATGCTTCTGGGATTCGGATGCAGCGTGCCGGCAGTCATGGCATCAAGGGCTCTGGAAGATGAAAGGGACCGGAAGAGGACGATCATGCTGATCCCGTTTATGTCATGCAGTGCAAAGCTTCCTATTTACCTCGTGTTTTCCCAGCTGTTTTTTGGAAAAGCCGCCATGTTAGTGGCTTATTCCATGTATATCCTGGGGCTGGTTCTGGGGATTTTTGTGGCGTTTGTCCACAGTAAGATGCTCAAAGGAAGTGTAAAACAGCCGCTTCTGATCGAACTGCCGGAATATAAGACGCCAAATAAGCGGACGATTGCTATCTATGTGTGGAGCAAGCTGAAAGATTTCCTCTCAAAGGCGGGAACGACGATCTGTGCCGCATCCATCGTCATGTGGGTGCTGCTCAATCTGAATCATACAGGGCTGGTCAGCGACATGAGTCAGAGTTTTGGGGCTTCTTTTGGAAAATTTTTAGTGCCTCTGCTGGCCCCGGCAGGTCTTGGACTCTGGCAGATCGCAGTCATGCTGATTTCAGGGCTGGCGGCCAAGGAAGTGGTGGCATCAAGCTTTATGGTCCTGTTTCAGGTATCATCGTCTTCGGACGCAAATATTGTGCACATGCTGTCCGGAATGGGCTTCACTTCGCTGAATGCTTACTGCCTGCTGGTGTTCTGCCTTCTGTATACACCTTGTCTTGCAACCGTCATGACCATAAGAAAAGAGACAGAGTCCACCCGGTGGACGCTGGGGCTGGTCGCTTTTCAGATGGTGTTTGCGTGGGCCGTGGCAGTCATTATTTTTCAGACAGGCAGTCTTCTGCTGGGCTGACAGGAAAGAATATCCTTTCCAATGGTATAAAATTGTATTAAAATAAATACAAACAAGGAAACCAGCCACGATGGGAGGTATGCCATGAGAAAGGAATTTACATTTCACACATCTGACGGGACAGGTCTTTATATGGTTCAGGATGTGACAGCACCGCCGAAGGCCGCAGTGATCATTGTTCACGGTCTCTGCGAGCATTTAGGAAGGTATGAGTATCTGACGGAACGGCTCTGTGAGCGCAATCTGATGGTCTACCGGTTTGATCACAGGGGACATGGAAAATCAGAAGGAAAAAGAGTCTACTATGACCGTTTTGAGACGATCAGCGATGATGTCAATGAAGTGGCGGAGCGTGTAAAAAGCCACAACGAAGGGCTTCCTCTGTTCATCATAGGGCACAGCATGGGCGGCTATGCGGTTTCCTGTTTCGGGGTTAGATATCCGGGAAAGGCAGACGGAATCATCCTTTCCGGCGCACTGACCAGATACAATACCAAATGTGCGGGAGAACTTCCGCTTTCCGTGCCGGGAGACACTTATGTACCCAATGCACTGGGTGACGGGGTGTGCAGCGATCCGGAAGTCGTGGAGGCATACAACAACGATCCTCTGGTAGAGAAGGAAATTTCTGCGGCGCTTTTAAACAGCATTTATGAAGGAGTGGAATGGCTGAAAGAGAACAGCGGAAAGTTCACCGATCCTGTACTGATCCTTCACGGGGCCAACGACGGGCTGGTCAGTGAAAAGGATTCCAGGGAACTGTTTGGGGATATTTCCTCTGAGGATAAGACGCTTAAGATTTATGCGAAACTTTTTCATGAAATTTATAATGAAGTGGAGAAAGAAGAAGTCATCGACGATACGCTGTTTTGGATTGAAAAACATTTATAATTGTGGGAAACCGAAAGATCTTTTGTTAAACGCAAAAGATCTTTTTTTACATTCAACGTGTATTTTTTCCAAATCTTTTAAGGAAGTTTAACTCTTTGCCGGCTGATGGAGTCTTAAAAACCTTCTACAATGAAAGAGGCTTTTGAGTGCTTTACAGAAAACTGGAGAGAAAAAGGAGATGGAAACATGTTAAGAAAAATAAAACGGGCAGCGGCTTGTGCCATGTCAGCAGTGCTTTTGTCGGCAGGAACTTTGGCTCCTGTAAAAGCCGCGTCATGGACAGCACCCCAGCAGACAGAATGGCAGGAGCTTTCCAGAGACAATGTAAAAGTCCGGTTTGCAGTAGGGAGTGACCTGCACATCGGAAGAAATGAGGATGCATCGGAAAAATTAAGAAATGCTTTTGATGCATTTTATCAGACGGACAGCCAGCTGGATGCGGCCATTTTTGTGGGAGATATAACGAATAATGGGGCTGAGGGGGAATATACGAAACTCATCGATATTCTCAACAATAAACTGAAAGATCACACGAAGCTAGGAATGATGATGGGGAACCACGAATTCAACACCGCATCCGGAGCTGTAGACCGCTATAAGGCGGCAATGTCCAAACTGAAGCAGGGTGTGAACCGGCAGGATACGAATAACAATATCACAGTCGGTGACGGTTACCATATCATTACAATGAGTGCTAAGAATTATGGGGGAGATTATACAGACAATTATGAATGGCTGAAGCAGCAGCTTGAGGAGGCTGCAGCCGAAGATCCGGAAAAACCTATATTTCTGGCTCAGCACCATGGATTTAAAGATTCAGCTTATGTGACCAATGAATGGTATGGAGAATTTGGGAAAATTAATGAACTGTTGAAACAATATCCACAGGTCATTGATTTCTCAGGACATTCCCACGCCACATTAAACGATCCGCGTTCCATTAATCAGGATCTTGGTTTTACGGCGATTCAGGATGGAACTATAGGAGCTTATTTTGAAAATGAGTCTGGAAAGATGGAGGGGACCATACCGGCAGACAGTGAGAATGCCTCTCAGGCACTGATGGTGGAAGTTGACGACAAGAACCAGGTGACGATCAGGAGAATGGATCTGAATGCAGGAAAATATATCGGGAAGCCCTGGAACTTAGATATTCCAGAACTGGTGAAGCATAAGTCTTTTCCTTATACGACAGAGAAGAGGACCAGTGAAAGTGCTGTTCCGTCTTTTCCTGCAGGAGCGAAAGCAGAAGCATCCAATATAAAAGATGCTTCTGCAGATATTACCTTTACTCAGGGACAGAACGAAGATAAGAATGACGATGGCTGGATTCACTCTTACAGGATCAAGGCAGTTAATAAAGGAACCGGAAAAACAGATGTGGATAAGCTGACTTTTTCTGACTACTATATGCCGCCGATGAAGAGGGAACTCACAAAGACGATTACCGGATTGTCAGATGATACGGAATATAGAATCGAGATTACGGCGATAAATCCTTTCCAGAAGGAAAGCACACAGAAACTTACGGCGGATATCAAGACCCCGTCTCTGCTCACGGAAGAAGAACTCAATAAAACGGCTCCAAAGGCAGATCTGCTGGATGTTGATTTCGCAGGCGGGACAGCGTCTGATCAATCCGAAGCAGGGCATACGGCGGTCAGGAAAGGAGCTCCTGTCATCGCTTACAACGATATTCTTGGAAAGAAAACCGCCAAGTTTGACGGCAGTTCCGCATTCGCATTTCATTTCAGAACGGATGAGTATACAAAAATGCAGAAAGGCTTCACAATGGAATGTATGATGAAGCTGGACAGCGAGGGGAATCCGTTTTCTGACCAGGAAAGTGCAGGGGCAGGCTTTGAATTAAATTCTGACGGAAAGACTCTGGAATTCTGGTCCAGACACGGCGGCAATTATAAAAAGCCGACGGCACAGATTGATACTGCTAAGTGGGTTCACGCAGCGGCAACTTATGACGGGTCTGTTTTAAAGCTGTATGTGAACGGAAAATTGAAAGATGTGATTTCGGCCCCTGACCAGTGGGTTATTCCAGAAGATGGAGCCAAATACTTTTTTATTGGGTCTGATACAAATAAAAACGGAGAAATCCAAAATGCCGTCAAGGGGGAGATTGCTTCTGCAAGAATCTACAGCAGAGCACTGACCATCGGGGAAATTACAAAACTCTATTGGAAAGAAGCAAAGACTGTCATTTCAGTTGCCGGAGACGCTTCGTTTACTGCAGTGAGGGGAACCTCTTACGCAATTCCCAAGGCATCTGCCCAGATAGCTGCAACGGGTGATTCATCTGCTAAAGTGACAGAAGAAGTCAGAGATTCCAAAGGAAATACGGTGGCCCTGAACAATCATAAATTTACAGTCACAGACACGGCTTATACGATTACATATAAGGCAAATAATGCGGAACTGAAAAAAGAGATAAAAGTCCAGGAACCTGCCGCACCGTCTGCGGATACAAAGAAAACTCTGGAAGAAAAAGAGGGATTCCGCATCTCTGTGAGAAATCAGGATTCCAATGCAGGAATTTCTTATAAGAGCAGTAATCATGCTGTGGCTTCTGTCAGCACTTCCGGGTATGTAACAGCCAGAAAACCGGGAACAGCAGTGATCACAACAACGGTAACGCAAAATCAGAGGATTTATAATTTAAAGACAACAGTCACTGTTGTGAAAAAGCCCTACGTATCTTCAAAGAAAACCATTTATGCCGGAAAGAAGTTCAGAGTCAGCATCCAAAATAAGTATAAAGGGGCAAAGGTCTCTTATAAAACGTCCAAAAAATCCGTTGCAGCTGTCAGCACCTCAGGGACGGTCACCGGAAAGAAAGCAGGGACAGCCTATATTACAGCCGTGGTTGTGCAGAACGGCAGGACTTATACGCTGAAAACAAAAGTGACAGTCAAAGCTTACATTAAAGTAAAGAAGGCATATAAAACTGTAAAAAAGGGACGGAAAGTTACTTTTAAAGCAAAAGCATACGGTACAGGCAAGTCTGTGAAATGGTCCGTTTCAAATAAGCGTGCTTCTATTTCAAAGAATGGAAAGTTTAAGGCGAAGAAAAAAGGAAAAGTATATGTAGTGATGAAATCTGGAAAGATTACGAAGAAATATCTTGTGAAAATAAAATAGTATTGAAACAATGTAAAGCAGAAGCCGGATGGCTGTCCAGAAACCGGAGAAATCCATTTTTGGGCAGCTATTTCACATTGAAAACATATGTTTGGATATGCTATAATTTTCATAACGATGAAAAGGAGAAAGAAGTATGAAATCAAGGATGATCTTTCATATTGATGTCAATTCTGCCTATTTGAGCTGGGAAGCAGTCTATGGGATTTCCGTGCGGAAAGATGAGGTGGATCTGAGGGAAGTACCGTCCATCATTGGCGGAGATGAGTCCAAGCGCCGCGGGATCGTGCTGGCGGCGTCCATACCTGCTAAGAAAAAGGGAATACGCACGGCGGAGACTGTCCGTGAAGCATTGAATAAATGCCCGGATCTTATCATTCGCCCGCCCTGTCACGGGATGTATGACAAGTTCTCAAAAGCGTTTTTAAAAGAGGCGCTGAAGTTTTCACCGGTTCTTGAGAAGTTCAGCATCGATGAGGCTTTTTTGGATATGACGGAGACTGTTGGACAGTATAAGAGTCCTTATGAGGCGGCCTGCCTGCTGAAAGACCGGATTTATGAAAAGCTAGGTTTTACGGTCAATATCGGTGTGGCGCCGAATAAACTGCTGGCTAAGATGGCGTCTGACTTTGAAAAACCAAATAAAGTGCATACCTTGTTCCGGGAGGAAGTGCCCAATAAGATGTGGCCTCTGCCTGTAGAAAATCTGCTTTTTGTAGGTCCTGCCACAAAAAAGAAACTTCATAATCTGGGTATCCGGACGATCGGGGAACTGGCACATATAAATCCGGAATTATTAAAGTCCCACATAGGGAACAAACACGGCATACAGATCTATGAATACGCCAATGGAATTGACAGGGCACCGGTAGAAGCCCAGCAGGCTGACAGCAAAGGATACGGCAACAGCATAACACTGCCGTCAGATATTGATTCATTAGAGGAAGCGGACACGGTTGTATTATCCCTGGCAGAGACCGTTGCCTCCAGGCTCAGAGCCGACCGGGTCAAAGCTTCCTGCATCACGGTGGAGATCAAGGACTGCCAATTTCGCCGAAGTTCCCACCAGAAAAAACTTTTTGCACCTACGGATATTACCAATGAGATCGTGCAGGCGGCAAAGGAACTATACAGGGAGAAATTCCGGGGGACTTCTGTCCGGCTGATCGGTGTGCGTGCCTCGGATATCACAAAAGAAGAGTTTGCACAGATGGATTTCCTGAGTGATAAGAAAAAAGAAAAACTCAGGATGCTGGATCAGTCCATCGATGCCATCAGAATAAAATATGGAAAGGATGCAGTACAGCGGGCCAGGTTCCTGGGCGGGAAAATAGACTGATTCATATATGGACGTTTGTCTTGCAAAGACAGCTGTTTGACGATAAAAGACAACGGATCTCGAAGAAATTTCACGAAAATATTACAAAAGTATTAAAAATAGTACTTGCTTCTTGGAATAAACCTTGTTATACTTCGAATTGTGGGGAAAAATGCGCAAAGAATCGGAGGGAAACAGGGAATGAAGATTCTGAACTTGAAACGCATCATATGTACACTGATGTGCTGCGTTATGTTGGGCATGCTATTTCAGGTGACAAATGTACCGGCGGCAGAGGGAGACAAAAAAGAACTTAATGTAGTTTATTATAATCAGGCGGATTATCCCGGTAAGAAAATCGGGAAGAGCACGATCAAGGCTGCAGGTTGCGGGCCGACCTGTATTGCAGTCTGTTACAGTTCACTGACGGGGAAGAAAGTCAGTGTGCCGAAGATGTGCAAAATTGCCTATAAAAAAGGCTGGTATATCAACGGACAGGGATGTGTCCATCAGGTGATTCCGGGATTGGCAAAAGAATACGGACTGGACTGCAAAGGTCTGGGAACTAATTATGAGGCAATAAAAAAAGCTCTGAAAAACGGGCATCCGGTGGTTGCTCTGGTAGGACCCGGAGACTTTACAAAAAATGGACACTTTATCGTATTGACCAGGATGGTCGGAAAAGATAAGGTAAAGGTTGCCGATGTAGGAAGCCGTGCCAATACAGCCGAGACATGGTCGTTAAAGAAGGTTGTAAGCCAGGGAAAAGAAGGCGCAGATGCCGGAGGACCTTTCTGGGAGATCAGCTATACAGAACCGGAAAAGCAAGTACAGGAAAAAGGAATTGATCACGGTCTGCTGAAGATAGGGAATAAAATTGATCTGAAAAAACATATAGAAAATTAGAAGTATAAAAGCAGATGCTGTTAAGAATTACGGCATCTGCTTTTTTTCTGGAGCAGACGAAGTAAAGATGATAAGATATACACACAAGACATACTGTATTCTATACCTTATCGCGCAAAGCGCGCCACCCGAAGGGTATGAAATACGGTGTGCCCTATGGGTATACCTTATCGCGCAAAGCGCGCCACCCAAAGGGTATGAAATACGGTGTGCCCTATGGGTATGAGTTTTTCTCCATTATTTCCAGTCGGCTCTGGAAAGACCTCCTTCCAACAATGGAGAAAAACTATAGCAGGCGGCAACTTTCATTTCTAAGCAGCCTGCTCCAGGAGATAATATGTCCATTTTCTACACGATTGGAGTGAGTCATTCTAAGAGCCGAACGGAAATCGCGTGGAAAATGTCATACTATTTAATGTAACTTTCACATAAGATGACAAGAAAAGGAGGACTAATATGTGGTGGACAAGAACTGAATTAAAAGAGAGGGCAAAAGAATCGATCAGGAGAAACTACTGGATTATGGTGGTGGTAGGGCTGATCGCAGGCATCATTAGCGGACAGATTGGGGGGAATGTATCTTACAATAGTTTAAAAACCGAGCTGAGGGAATCCGGATGGAATGGGGAAAACATGGATTTCTTCACGAGCACTCAATTTTTGATGATCGTGTCGGCGGCGATTGGAATTCTTATGGTTCTTTTTATAGGATTTACGCTGCTTAAAATCTTTCTGGGCAATCCTCTTCTGGTAGGATGCAGCCGTTTCTTTCTGGAAAACAGTGACAGAAAAGCTAGATTTGGATTAGTTGGAACTGTTTTTCAAAGCGGGAATTATCTGAATGTTGTGCTGACAATGTTTCTGAGAAAGTTGTTTACAGTGTTGTGGAGTCTTCTGTTGCTGATACCGGGACTTGTAAAGTCTTATTCCTATTCAATGATTCCGTATATACTGGCGGAAAATCCTTCGATTTCAAGGAGAAGAGCTTTTGAGATAAGCAGAAAGATGATGGACGGACAGAAGCTGAACGCTTTCTTTTTAGATTTATCTTTTATCGGATGGATTATTCTCTCCACTCTTACCTGCGGGGTTTTGGATATATTTTATGTGGTGCCTTACCGGCAGGCAACATGGGCAGAGTTTTATAAAGTTAATCGCCAACAGGCGCTTCAGAACGGGACTGCTACACCGGAAGAATTGCAGGGCTTTCCATTTTATTAATATTTCACGAAAGATAAAACAAAATAATTGAGAAAAACATGTCGATTTAGAGAAAATAAATAGTTTTCTTAATAGAATGTAAAATTTATTGTTAAAAACGTATAAAAATAATTAACAAATAATTTGTTTTGTGGTACAATTAGTCCAACGACATACACTGTTACAACATACTATTTTAGGAGGTATAGACATGTCAACAAAATGGGTTTATCAATTTAACGAGGGCAATGCAGAAATGAGAAACCTCTTGGGCGGCAAAGGTGCCAACCTGGCAGAGATGACAGGACTTGGTCTTCCGATTCCTCAGGGGTTTACGGTGACGACAGAAGCATGTACCAATTACTATGACTGCGGTGAAAACATCAGTGATGAGGTACAGGGACAGATTTTCGATGCGATGAAAGCATTGGAAAATATTCAGGGGAAGGAATTCGGAGACTTAGAAGACCCGCTGTTGGTTTCTGTACGTTCCGGGGCCAGAGTATCTATGCCTGGTATGATGGACACGATTTTGAACCTAGGTCTGAATGACGTAGCTGTGGAAGGATTTGCAAAGAAGACCGGCAACCCACGGTTTGCTTATGATTCTTACCGCAGATTTATCCAGATGTTCGCAGATGTTGTAAAAGAAGTGGACAAAGCTAAATTTGAAGCGGTCCTTGACGAGATGAAGGAAGCCAAGGGAGCAAAGTTTGATACAGATTTAACCGCAGATGACCTGAAAGAAGTCATCGTGCGATACAAAGAGATTTATAAGAGTGAGTTAGGGGAAGATTTCCCGCAGGAGCCGAAAGAACAGTTGTTGGAAGCGATCAAAGCCGTTTTCCGTTCCTGGGATAATCCTCGTGCTATTTATTACAGAAGAATGAACGATATCCCTGGAGACTGGGGTACTGCAGTAAATGTGCAGACCATGGTATTCGGAAATATGGGAGATACATCAGGAACTGGTGTAGCATTTACAAGAAATCCATCCACCGGTGAAAAACAGATCTATGGAGAGTACCTCATCAATGCACAGGGAGAGGACGTAGTGGCAGGGGTGCGTACTCCGCAGCCGATCACCAGACTGAAAGAAGACCTTCCGGACTGCTATGAGCAGTTTATGCAGATCGCCAAGACTCTGGAAGACCATTACCGCGATATGCAGGATATGGAGTTTACCATTCAGGAAGGCAAGCTTTATTTCTTACAGACCAGAAACGGTAAGAGAACTGCACCGGCAGCACTTCGTATTGCCTGTGAACTCGTAGATGAAGGTATGATCACAAAAGAGGAAGCCGTTTCAAGGATTGAGGCAAAAGCCTTGGATCAGCTATTACATCCGCGCTTTGATCCGGAAGCAATCAAAGCTGCCGTTCCGATCGGGGAAGCACTTCCGGCATCACCGGGAGCTGCAACTGGTAAGGTTTACTTTACTGCCGAGACTGCAAAACTTCATCATGAAGCCGGAGAGAAAGTTATCCTTGTCCGCTTGGAGACATCACCGGAAGATATCGAAGGTA
Organism: Anaerostipes sp. AF04-45; assembly: GCF_003461725.1. Classification (NCBI taxonomy): domain Bacteria; kingdom Bacillati; phylum Bacillota; class Clostridia; order Lachnospirales; family Lachnospiraceae; genus Anaerostipes; species Anaerostipes sp. AF04-45. The sequence continues at coordinate 105,287 of NZ_QTXQ01000009.1, read as the reverse complement.
TGCATGCGGCTGAAGGTATCCTGACAGCCCGCGGAGGCATGACATCCCATGCGGCCGTTGTTGCCCGCGGTATGGGTACAGCCTGCGTAGCAGGATGCGGTGATATTCAGTTAGACGAAGAAAAAGGACTGTTCACCCTGGGAGGAAAGACTGTCCGTGAGGGAGATTATATTTCTATCGACGGATCTACCGGTAAAGTTTACTATGGAGAGATCCGCACGATCCCTGCAACCATCAGCGGAAACTTTGACCGCATTATGACATGGGCAGATGAGATCCGTACATTAAAGGTACGCACCAACGCCGATACACCGGCAGATGCACTGAACGCAGTTAAGTTTGGGGCAGAGGGAATCGGACTTTGCCGTACAGAGCATATGTTCTTTGATGCAGAGAGAATTCCGAAGATCCGCCGTATGATCTTATCAAGGACTAAAGAGGCGAGAGAGATCGCTCTGAACCAGCTGATTCCATATCAGAAGAAAGACTTCAAAGAACTCTACGAGGTTATGGAAGGAAAACCGGTTACTATCCGTTTCTTAGATCCGCCTCTGCATGAGTTCCTGCCTACGACACTGGAAGAGATTTCAGCACTGGCAAAAGATATGAATGTAACAGTAGAAGAGATCAATATGACACGTGCATCTTTGCATGAGTTTAATCCTATGATGGGACACCGCGGATGCCGTCTGGCTGTCACCTATCCTGAAATCGCCAAGATGCAGACAAGAGCGGTTATGGAAGCTGCCATCGAAGTAAAACAGGAAAAAGGATTCGACATTGTTCCTGAGATCATGATTCCTCTCGTAGGAGAGAAGAAAGAGCTTCAGTTTGTCAAAAATGTTGTTGTTGAGACAGCAGAGAAAGTAAAAGCTTATTATGAGTCAGATATCAATTACCACATTGGTACAATGATTGAAATACCTCGTGCAGCTCTTCTGGCAAATGAAATCGCAGAAGAAGCCGAGTTCTTCTCCTTCGGTACCAATGACCTGACACAGATGACTTTCGGATTCTCACGTGATGACGCAGGTAAGTTCCTGGAAGCTTACTACGACAACAAGATCTACGAGTCAGATCCGTTTGCGAAACTGGATCAGGACGGAGTCGGACAGCTGATCGCTATGGCAGCTGAGAAGGGCAGATCAACCCGTCCGGATATCAAACTTGGTATCTGCGGAGAGCACGGAGGAGATCCTGCATCCGTTGAATTCTGCCACAGGGTTGGATTAAATTATGTATCATGCAGCCCATACCGTGTGCCGATCGCAAGACTTGCAGCAGCACAGGCAGCACTGAATGATAAATAAAATTACCAGATAAAATAAAAATTCCTTGAGCAAACGCTCAAGGAATTTTTTTACGTTAAATATTTTTTACTAACAGTCCCCTATGTATACAGCCTTCTCTCAGCTCCTCTTTTTTAGGCAGAGGCCGTGTATCCATTAGACTGTATTTCGAATAAAATTTAGTCTGAATATGAGAAAAACGAAGAGGCAGACCAAGGCAGGAATAGAAACCAGCAGTGGATTGTATCTGAAAATGAACGTGAGGTTCTGTCGTATTGCCGGAGTTGCCGCACTTGGCAATAACATCACCTCTTTTTACCGTTTGTCCTTTCTGTACTTTTATACTCCCAGGCATAAGATGACAGATTGCACTGTATTCATTTGGAGAATGTTTTAAAATAATCCGGTTGCCGCCAATATCAGTAGTATCCGGATCCGTCTGCCCAGTGTCCATGATGCGGCAGTCAGGGAAGTTGTTTTTTGTTGAAACAACGATACCGTCCGCAGGAGCAAGTATATTTTTTCCGTAGCAGTAATAACTGTGCAGATCCTTTTTGTTTCCGCAGAAGCTTTCACTTTTATCATCTACAATAATAAAATCATAGGCGAACCGCTGTGGAAGAATTTCCCATGAATGAGAAGTGTCTTTGGTAACACCGCCATTTGCGGTGTACCATTCACCGTCAAAGGGCAGGGAATACTTTATTCCGGAAACATAATCATCAATGTGTTCAATATTTTTGTTTCTGTATTTTACTGTAGCATAAATTAACCCGGTTACTTGCAGTACAATCTGACTCAGAAAACGTATATTCATGTAATTTTCTCCGTTATATTTCATTGATGTGTGTCTGAAGATTTTTAGAAGAATCTTTCACTCCACACCTGAATACTAAAAGTTCAGCAATTATAAAATTCACAGCACTGGCTCCTTTCATTGGCTTTATACCACTTAAAATAAGTATATCAGAGTAAGTGTCAAAAAGGAACCGCTGCTTCAGTGTTTCCATTTCACTGGGATATCAGTGCTTCTCTCTCCAGGAAGGACACCCCTCATTTGTACAGCGCTTTTTCCAGCCGACAGTTATGCAGACGGCGGCAAAGACCAGCAGGCAGATCATTCCTATGAGGACTGTCCGGTAGCTGCCGGAAAGATCATAGATAAATCCGTAGGCAGGGACCAGCACAATGGAGGCAATCGGGGCGCCCATAGAAATTTTGGCAAATATCTTTTCATAATCGGTCTGCCCATAAAATTTGAGGGTAAGGATTGGAGCCAAGACCATGATGCCGGAAGTCACCAGACCGTGGAGAAAGGTTGAAACGGCAAAGACCGCAAAGCTCTGCTGGCTGAACAAAAATCCAGTCTCTGCTGCGAGTCCGACTGCGATCATTCCATAGCAGGTTTTCAGACTGCCGATCCGGTCACTTATCATTCCGATGGCAATGGAGCCGATGGCACTTCCGATGGAGGCATAGGCAAGCGCTGCCCCGGTTTTTCTGACACTATAACCGAGCATGGAACCATAGGTAGGAATATGCTGGGTAAAGACGCCGATCCCGGTAATAGCAATCATAAAGAACAGCAGCAGATAAAAAGACGCCGAGCGCAGAGCCGCAGCTTCGGATATCTCAAGCTGGTCTTTTTTTATTTGGCCGGGAGCAGTATCTTCTGACGCAGATTCAGCACCTAACGGAAGAAGGTGTTTGTCTCCAGGTTTATTTTTCAGGAGGACCAGAGAAGTGATGACAACGACAGCAAATGTGATGCCTCCGATAAAAAAATATCCGGTTCTCCAGCCGTACTGTGTAATGATATCGGACGTGACCGGCTGCAGTACTGCCCCGAAAAGTCCTACGAATGCCATCTGGATTCCGAGCATAGTTCCTGCATTTTTTGCAAACCATCTGTTTATAAGAATTGGACCTAAAAGATTTACTAAGATTGTGGCGCCCATGGCATGGGGAATGGCTAAAAGATACCAGCCGTAAACGCTGTTCAGAAAACCAAAAGAGGCAAAAGAGAGTGTTTGGAGCACTGCCCCTGCCAGGGCCATGAGTCGGATATCATATTTATTGATCAGCCGGCCTGCTGTGGGAAGCCATAAGACCATAACGACAGAAGTTATGCTCAAATAGATAGACAGACTTCCGATTCCCACGCCGATTTCTTTTGAGACCGGAGACAGGAAAAGTCCGGAAGTCATGTTGATGCCGCCGCCTGCAAAGCCCCTGATTAAAATAACAGCTGCTAATATAAACCATGCATAGTGCCATCTTGATTTTCTCATGTTAATTCCGTCCTTTTTTGTATTTAGTATTTATCAGAGCCATCTTTTTTATGCATACCCACGGGCACACTGCATTTCATACCCTTCGTGTGGAAAATGTCCTATTGAGAATTATTCTGCTGTTTTAATCTTGAGTAATTGATAATAGTTTGATAAACTGATTTTGGTTAGTTCATACTAACTGAATAAATAATAGACATAGAGCAAAGTGAGATTCGGCAGAAAGGATACAGAATGAATTATTTAGAGATAGAGAAAGTCATCGGAAGAGAGATTATTGATTCCAGAGGGAATCCTACGGTAGAAGCTGAGGTATATCTGGCCGGCGGCGTGACAGGAAGGGGGACAGCCCCAAGCGGAGCTTCCACAGGTGAATTTGAAGCTCTTGAATTAAGGGATGGAGATAAGGGACGTTTTGGAGGAAAGGGAGTAACCAAAGCGGTCCAAAACATTAATACAGAGATCAGCGAAATCTTAAGCGGGATGGATGCTTCTGATATTTATGCTGTTGACAGGGCAATGATCGATGCAGACGGAACAAAAGATAAATCAAAGTTTGGTGCCAATGCGGTGCTCGCAGTGTCCATTGCATGTGCAAAAGCAGCGGCAGCGGCTCTGGGAGTTCCTCTGTACCGATTTTTGGGAGGCCTGAATGCAAACCGTCTTCCGGTGCCAATGATGAATATATTAAACGGCGGCGCCCATGCGGCAAATACAGTCGATGTGCAGGAATTTATGATTATGCCGGTGGGGGCAGAAAGTTTTCGTGAAGCTCTGCGCCAGTGTACGGAAGTGTTCCACGCGCTGGCAGGACTGCTCAAGTCAAAGGGACTGGCGACTTCCGTGGGAGATGAAGGAGGCTTTGCACCTGATCTTGCCAGCGATGAGGAAGCCATTGAATACATTTTAGAGGCAGTAAAATTGGCGGGGTACGAGCCAGGCAGAGACTTTGTGCTGGCAATGGACGCGGCTTCCAGCGAGTGGAAAGGGGAGAAAAAAGGAGAGTATATTCTCCCTAAGTGCAAGAGGAAGTTTGCTTCAGAAGAACTGGTCGCTCATTGGAAGTCTCTCTGTGAAAGATATCCGATCGTATCTATTGAGGACGGTTTAGATGAAGAGGACTGGGAGGGCTGGCAATATATGACCAGAGAGCTTGGAGATAAGATCCAGCTGGTAGGAGATGATCTGTTTGTAACAAATACAGAGCGTCTTAATAAAGGGATCAAAGAAAGATGCGGAAATTCTATTTTGATCAAACTAAACCAGATCGGCACTGTATCCGAAACGCTGGAAGCTATTAAAATGGCGCACAAGGCAGGGTATACAGCGGTTGTCTCTCATCGCTCAGGTGAGACAGAAGACACGACCATCGCAGATCTTGCAGTGGCATTGAATACCGGACAGATTAAGACAGGTGCGCCGAGCAGAAGTGAGAGAGTGGCAAAATATAACCAGCTGCTTAGGATTGAAGAAGAGCTGGGAGACAGTGCAGTCTATCCCGGTTTTACTACATTTTAAATAAAGCAGAATCATGGAAAGCAGAAAGAACATGCCTTTTAAGGTGATTTCTTTCTGCTTTTTAGTGCATAAAACCGTGTTTTTTAGGAAAGTTTAAGCAGTAAGAACAGAACCTGGGATAAAGCAATCAAATTAAAGGAGGACAATAAAATGTCATTAATAGGTCAGGAAGTAACAGATTTTAAAGTACAGTCTTATCAGGGAAATGAATTTAAAGAGGTAACAAAAGAAGATATTCTTGGAAAATGGTCTGTGTTCTTTTTCTATCCTGCAGATTTTACATTTGTATGCCCGACGGAACTGGAAGACTTGGCGAATAAATATGAAGATTTTAAAAAAGTGGGATGTGAAATTTACTCTGTGTCATGTGATACACATTTCGTACACAAGGCATGGCATGATGTGTCTAAGACAATTCAGAAGATCCAGTATCCGATGCTGGCGGACCCGACCGGATTGCTCGCAAGAGACTTTGATGTGATGATCGAAGAAAGCGGACTGGCAGAGAGGGGAAGCTTCATTGTGAATCCGGAAGGCAAAATCGTGGCTTATGAAGTCATTGCCGGTAATGTCGGAAGAAATGCGGAAGAGCTTTTTAGAAGAGTACAGGCATCCCAATTCGTAGCAGAACATGGAGATGAGGTTTGTCCAGCAAAATGGCAGCCGGGAGCAGAAACTTTAAAACCGAGTCTTGATCTGGTAGGTTTGATCTAAGAACAGATGTAAATGGAAGGTGATACGTTGAACGGAATTGATATGAAAAAACTCTATGACGGCATCATTATAGGCGGAGGTCCGGCAGGGCTTTCCGCCGCCATTTATCTTGCCAGGGCAAAATACCGTGTGCTGGTCATAGAAAAAGAAAAGATGGGCGGACAGATCACGATCACGTCGGAGGTGGTCAATTATCCGGGGGTTCCTGAAACTGACGGCAAAGGGCTTACGGAAAACATGAGACAGCAGGCCGAGTTTTTTGGTGCGGAATTTATGATGGCAGAAGTCAAAGAACTGAATCCGGACGGAGATATCAAAAAGGTTGTCACAGATAAGGGAACCTTTGAGACACTGGGAATCGTGCTGGCCACCGGCGCCAGTCCCAGAAAGATTGGATTTGAGGGAGAAATTAAATACCAGGGACGGGGTGTTGCCTATTGTGCCACCTGTGACGGAGAATTTTTTACGGGACTGGATGTGTTTGTCTTGGGAGGAGGCTTTGCCGCGGCAGAAGAGTCTGTATTCCTTACAAAGTACGCAAATAAAGTCACGGTCATCGTCAGAGAAGAGGATTTTACTTGTGCAGCAGCCGTAGCGGACCAGGTCAAAAATCATCCTGGGATTGAAGTACACTATCAGACTGAGATCGTAGAGGCAGGAGGCGAGAGCACCCTTCAATATGCTGTATTCCAAAACAATGAAACCGGGGAAACATGGAAATATGTGCCGCCGGCAGGAAAAAGTTTCGGTATTTTTGTCTTTGCAGGATATGCACCAGCCACAGGACTTTTTAAAGATTTTCTGGAACTGAGCGAAGACGGTTATCTGGTGACAGATATGAACCAGAAAACAAGCAAAAACGGTATCTATGGCGCCGGAGATATCTGCGTGAAAAATTTAAGGCAGGTAGTGACTGCTGTATCTGACGGGGCAGTGGCCGCCACTTCACTGGAAAAATATTTATCCGGGATGTACGAAAAACTAAAACTCCCCGAACGTGAGATTTTCACACCGGAGAGAAGAAAACCCACGGATGTGCCGAAAGAGGAAATTCCGGAAACCGACGGATTTTTGACAGCAGAAATGAAACAGCAGCTGGCACCGGTATTTGAGAGACTTGAAAAAGACGTGGTGCTGAAATTTTATACCGATGACAGCCCGATTTCCAGGGAAGTGGAAGAGTTTGCCGGAGAGATGAAAGACCTGTCTCCTCATATCCGCTGTGAAGTGAACCCGGAAGGGGGAGAAAATATCGAACTCCCTGCAATCTGTATCTGCAGCGGCGACGGAACGTATCTTGGCACTGCATTCCACGGAGTTCCGGGAGGACATGAATTCAATTCTTTTATCATAGCGATTTATAATGCCGCCGGTCCCGGACAGGCTATCGATGAGGGACTGCTGGACCGCATTCGGAACATCAGCAGGAAGATCAGGATTCAGACTGTTGTGTCTCTGTCCTGCACGATGTGCCCGGAACTGGTCATGGCTGTACAGAGGATTGCACTGGAAAATCCCGATATCGAGGCAGATATTTACGATATGACATATTTTCCATATCTGAAAGACAAGTATCAGATCATGAGCGTGCCGTGTATGATTGTGAATGAAAAAGATGTGTATTTCGGAAAGAAAAGTGTGGAAGAGATTCTTGGACTTTTGGAGAAGTAAAAGAATATACAATGAGGTGATACTTTGTACTTGAGGCCGGCGCAAGCTGGCCTTTTTTCTATCCATATGATAAAATCAATTTAAAATTAAGGAATAGGAGGGATATACAGATGAAAGAAAAAACAAGAAATTACAGTTTTGCGTTTCTTGTCATTTTATCCCTCATTACGGCACTGGGAACCTTTGTGTATGGTATGAAGAATTATCACACAGACAATATCAGCATTAATCAAAGGCAGGAGATAACATCCCTTTCAGAAGGCTGGTATTATATAGAAGAAGGGAAGAAGGCAAAAATTTCAAGTCTTCCGGTGAAGATTAAGGACAGCGGGAGAAAAAGTCTGACCATTTATCTGGATCTGTCAAAACCAGCGGCGGAAGACGCAGTGCTCTGCATGGAAAATTTTCATCAGGCTGTGGAAGTTTTTGCGGGAGATCGAAAGCTGTACTCTTACGGGGCAGGAAATAAAGGTCCCGCAGGCTGGATCCTGGGGAACATTTGGAATATTATCGATCTGCCGGAGGGTGTTCAGGGAAAAACCATTGCTGTAAAAATCACTTCCCCGAACACACCCGGACGATGGAAGATCCCCGAAATAAAATATGGAAACCGCAGTGCAGTGATGCAGATGATCAGCGAAAACTGTATCGGAATCGCTGTATTCGCTGTTCTGTCCGGTGTGCTGGGTTTGTGTTTCCTTCTTGTTTTCTGTCTGCTTCGCTGGAAAGGACTGGATTATAACAGCAAAGATTTTGTGTATATCGGTCTGTTTATCGTCATTTCCACGCTGTGGATCATTACAGATTCAAAAATTCCTCAATTTTTAACCAAACAACTGGCTCCCATATATATATTGTCATTTTTACTGTTTACACTGATGCCTGTACCATATTTAATGTTTCTGCGTCAGATCTGCCGGCATGGCAAAGGGGCTCTGGACTGTCTGAGCATTCTTTTTCTTCTTCAGACGATTTTTTGCGCGGTACTTTATATCACAGGAACTGTTGACCTGATAATGTCACTGCCCGTGACCCATTTTTTAATCATCTGTACAGTTGCGGCCAGTATTTTCCTTTGTCTGAGAGAATTGCTTCATTACCACAACAAAGACACATTTTTTGTACTGATCGGTATTTGCATACTGGCAGCCGGGGCAATGCTTTCTCTGGCTGCATTTCTCCCTCAAAAGATCAGTGATAATTCGTTGTTTTTCCGCATTGGCTTGATTGGATTTTACCTTTCTCTCTGTTATGTCAGTCTCAGGAGGGGGATGGGGCTGCTCAGGACCAGTATGGAGGCGGAAACATACCGCCGTTTGGCATACAAAGACGCTATGACGGGGATTGGAAACAGGGCAGCGTTTGATCGGGATGCAGGGATTCTTCACGCAAAGAGGGACACAAACACTTTTGCGGTCGCAGTATTCGACGTCAACAATCTCAAGTATACAAACGATACATATGGTCATGCGGCAGGAGACAGACTGATCAAAGATACTGCAGATTCTGTGAAAGATGCATTTTCAGCGATTGGGAGATGCTATCGTATCGGCGGAGATGAATTCGCAGTCATTATGGAACATATACCGGATGAAAGCATTGAAGAGGTGTTCTGCAGTTTTAGAGAGAACATTCGGAAGTACGGAGAGGGAAATCCGGAAGGCCTGGATGCGGCAGGAGGCTGGGCTAAGGGAGAAAACACAGGGACAGATTTTATTTACCGGCTGTTCCATCAGGCGGATGCGAAAATGTATGAAAGTAAAGAGAAGGCGAAACATGCAGAAAAATAGAGACGCCAATACAACTTGGCATCTCTGTTATTTTACGTGTTTTTTTATAGCTTCAAAACTCTCTTTGCTGATGACGTGCTCGATCCGGCAGGCATCTTCGGCTGCAATATCTTTGTCAACACCCAGCGCCGTAAGCCAGGATGAAAGAAGTTTGTGCCGCTCATAGATCATCTCCGCAATCTCCTTTCCGGAGACTGTGAGATAAATATATCCTTCCGGCGAAACAGTAATATGTTCGTTCTGGCGGAGCTTTTTCATAGCTACGCTGACACTGGACTTTTTAAACCCTAACTCTGTCGCTACATCTACGGAACGGACAACAGGACGGGATTTGCTCAGGACTAAGATCGTTTCTAAATAATTTTCAGCAGATTCATTTAAACTCATGAATTTACCTCATTTCTAATGATATATATTTTTATGTAAAGCATTACAAAGTATATCATATCTTATCCTATACTTCAAACATTTGGCTTATTGATAAAAAGAATCAATAAGAGATATTGACTGCTAACATATGTTAGAATATACTAATTAATGAGTGGAAATGATAATCGATACCAATTAAGAAAGAAGGGATCATGATGCCTTTAACAATGGTAAGAGAAGGGGAAGAAAATATCATCTGTAAAGTCGGCGGCAGGGGAGAAACGAAAAGATTTCTTGAAAATCTCGGATTTACTGTTGGCGGGATGGTGACTGTCGTATCTGTCATCGGCGGAAATGTCATTGTAAATGTCAAAGATTCCAGAGTGGCGATCGGCAGAGATATGGCAAATAAGATTATGGTGAACTAAAAAGGAGAGAAAATGAAGACATTAAAAGAAGTAGCCTGCGGAGAAACTGCAAAGGTTAAGAAGCTGAATGGAGAAGGACCTGTAAAACGCCGTATCATGGATATGGGAATCACAAAAGGAGTGGATGTGTTTGTAAGGAAGGTAGCGCCTCTGGGCGATCCGGTGGAAATTACAGTGCGGGGATATGAACTATCTGTGAGAAAAGCGGATGCGGAAATGATTTTAGTAGAATAGCTTTTTCTTTTTTTGTATAAGAGTTAGTCGAAACTAATATAAATAAGTATAAACAAACAAGAGTGTATGAAAAGAAAAGAGGTAAATGCAGAATGTCAATTAAGATTGCTTTAGCTGGAAACCCTAACAGCGGTAAAACAACGTTGTTTAACGCTTTGACGGGATCCAATCAATTTGTGGGCAACTGGCCCGGTGTCACGGTGGAAAAGAAGGAAGGAAAGTTGAAGGGGTACAAGGATGTCACCATTATGGATCTTCCGGGAATCTATTCCCTTTCACCGTATACATTGGAAGAAGTTGTTGCCAGAAACTATCTGATCGGGGAACGGCCGGATGCTATTTTAAACATCGTAGACGGTACAAATATCGAGAGAAACCTTTATTTGTCCACGCAGCTGATGGAGCTTGGGATTCCGGTCATCATGGCAGTCAACATGATGGATGTCTTAGAAAAGAGCGGAGACCAGATCCATATCAAACAGCTGAGTGAAAAGCTTGGATGTGAAGTGACAGAGATTTCTGCACTGAAAGGAACGGGGATCAAAAAAGCGGCTGAGAAAGCGGTGGCTCTTGCAAATGACAGAAAAGCAGCACCGCCGGTACATACGTTTGACCCTCAGGTAGAAGAAGTTCTGAATTCCATAGAATCAAAGCTGGGCAGTGAAGTCCCGGCAGAACAGAAGCGCTTCTTTGCCATCAAGATGCTGGAGAAAGACGATAAGATTCAGGAACAGATGAAACTGGTTCCGGATGTTTCTGATGAAATCAAGAAGATTGAAGAGATCATGGATGATGATACAGAAAGCATTATCACCAATGAACGTTATACCTATATTTCTTCCATCATTGAACAGTGTTTTACGAGAAACCGAAAAGAAACGATGACGACATCTGACAAGATCGACCGTATTGTCACAAACAGATTTCTGGCACTTCCGATCTTTGCGGCGGTAATGTTTGTTGTCTATTATGTCTCTGTCAGCACGATAGGAACATGGGCGACAGACTGGGCAAACGACGGAGTGTTCGGCAACGGATGGAGCCTTTTCGGACTCAGCGTGCCGAGTATCCCTTCCGTAATTGAAGCCGGACTGAATGCAGTCGGATGTGCCGGATGGCTGCAGGGACTGATCCTCGACGGTATGGTTGCCGGTGTAGGTGCGGTATTAGGGTTCGTGCCGCAGATGCTGGTGCTGTTTATTTTCCTTGCGTTCCTGGAGTCCTGCGGATATATGGCAAGAGTAGCGTTTATTATGGACCGGATTTTCCGCAAGTTCGGACTTTCCGGGAAATCCTTCATACCGATGCTGATCGGAAGCGGGTGCGGTGTGCCGGGTATCATGGCATCCCGGACGATAGAGAATGACCGGGACCGTAAAATGACGATCATGACAACGACATTCATTCCGTGCGGGGCAAAGCTGCCGATCATCGCGCTGATCGCAGGAGCCCTGTTCCACGGTGCATGGTGGGTGGCACCGAGTGCTTATTTTGTGGGAATCGCAGCCATTATCTGCTCTGGAATTATTTTGAAGAAAACAAAGATGTTTGCAGGAGATCCGGCGCCGTTTGTCATGGAACTTCCCGCATATCATATGCCGACGGTTTCCAATGTACTGAGAAGTATGTGGGAGCGCGGATGGTCTTTCATTAAAAAAGCGGGAACCATTATCCTTCTGTCAACCATTTTTGTGTGGTTTACAACTTACTTCGGATGGGTCGACGGACAGTTCAGAATGCTGACCGACATGGAACTTGACCACAGTATTCTTGCCGCCATCGGAAACGGCGTCGCATGGATTTTTGCACCGCTTGGCTGGGGCAACTGGAAATCAGCTGTAGCTGCGATCACCGGATTGGTGGCGAAAGAAAATGTCGTAGGTACCTTTGGGATTTTGTTTGGTTTTGCGGAAGTGGCAGAAGACGGTGCTGAGATTTGGGGAACCCTTGCCGGAAGCATGACTGCGGCGGCAGCATATTCCTTCCTCGTATTTAATCTGCTGTGTGCACCATGCTTTGCAGCAATGGGAGCTATTAAGAGAGAAATGAACAACAAAAAATGGTTCTGGTTTGCCGTCGGATATCAGACAGGGCTTGCATATGTGGTTTCCCTCTGTGTATACCAGATCGGAACATTAATCACCACAGGAACTTTTGGGATTGGTACAGCCGTTGCTTTTCTGTTGATAATTGGTTTTATCTATCTGCTGGTGAGGCCGTACAGGGAAAGCAAGAAGTTAAAGGTTGATTTGAAAGAGGTAACAGGAACAAGATAATATTGGAAATAGAGAGGTCTGCACCTGGTGTGCAGACCTGCATGATAAAGGAGGTTTCTATGGGAACAATAGCAGTAGGTTTGGCTGTCCTTGGTATTGTCAGTTTGATCGTCAGAAGCATGGTAAAGGATAAGAGACAGGGAAAGTCGATCCAGTGCGGGAATGACTGCAAACATTGCGGCGGGCACTGCGGTCATTGAGAAATGGAGAGTTGTCTCAGCTGACTACATTGAGGCTGGCTGATAATGATTGGATTTCCCAACCACAAATATTTAAATAGAATGGCAGAACCGCAGAAAATGGTGGTTTACAGGCGATTTGAAAGAAAAAACAGAAAATATGAAGGTGGTTGGGAAAAAACAAAGGAAACGTTGATTTTATCAGGGAAACTGGCTATAATAAAAAATAGAAATGGCTTAAAAACGAGGGATAAACATCAACAAGCGTTGTATTGAAATTTTTACCATGCACCTGCCTGAAATGCAAGGAGCCGAGGATAAACATCAACAAGCGTTGTATTGAAATGCCGATAGCATGGATGGAGATGCCGGAGCCGTATAGGATAAACATCAACAAGCGTTGTATTGAAATATCTGATACTGTGTTACATTACTAACTTTGTTCCAGATAAACATCAACAAGAGTTGTATTGAAATTGGGTAGTGTGCTGGTCTATGGCAGCAAAGTTCTCAGATAAACAGTAACAAAAGTTGTATTGTATAAAGATCTTCTTTCTATGTCCAGGAGACAGAAATTATAATTTCTGCCTTCTATTTTTTTGCCTTCTGTCTGCTGAACCACACCAGTCCACAAGCTGCCGTTTTTATGTTATGATAAAAGAGCAAAACACAAAGGAGGAGCTATGAGATTTGGTTACGATATCCCGGATTCTTTTTGGAGCCTGTTCCGTTCTGTAAACCGGGATCATTACATAGAAGCGCTGCTGAAAATCAGTGAAGAATATGAATATAACAACTACTTTCTGAGCCGGGAGGTCTGTATTCAGGTCCTGAGCGACTGGAATGCGGACAAGCGCATCTGGCTCCAGCGGGAAGAGTTTGAATCAGAACTGGATGTACTGGAGACTCCCCCAAACCGGATACTAAACTGGCTGATTAAGACCGGCTGGCTGAAAAAACTGGATGACTTTTCTACGCTGACATCCAACATTGTCATTCCCGATTACGCGGCCGTTTTTCTCGATGCTTTTGAACAGCTCGTGAATCCGCAGATGGAAGATACGGAGATTTATATCCAAAATGTCTATGCGACACTGTTCTCCTTTCAAAATGATAAACGGATCAACCTTGGGATGCTGAAAACAGCCCTGATCAATACGAAGAAACTGAACAAGGCACTTCAGGATCTGCTTCACAACATGGACAAATTTTTCGGACGCCTGCTGAAACAGCAGTCTTACGGCGATGTTCTGGCGGAACATTTAGAAGGATATGTGGAAGAGATCGTCAAGAAAAAGTACCATATGTTAAAGACCAACGATAATTTCTATCTCTACAAAATGGATATTAAGAAATGTCTTCAGGAAATGCGGGAAGACGCGGAGTGGATCGAGAGAGTCCGGGCCAAGGCAAAAGCTGAGGGCAGGGATGAAAAGGAAGATGTGCTTGACATTCTGGATGCCATCGAGAGAGGTTTTGACGACATTGAGCACCGGATCGCCAACATGGACAAAGAACATTCCAAATATGTGCGCGCCACAGTCACAAGACTCAACTACATGCTCAGCGGCGAGGCAGATATGAAAGGAATGGTGGTCAGTCTTTTAAAGCACTTGGAAATCGACGAAAAGAGGGAAGAACGGCTTTCTCAGGTGGCGGAAAAAATGAACCTGTCACGTCTAGAAGTCCTGTCTGAAAAATCTTTTTACAGAAGAAAGAAAAGGAGAGATTTCATCAGCCGGTTAGAGCCGGATGAAGATGTGCGGGAACTTACCAGGGAAGAAGTATTGAGACTCAATAAGATCCATACACGTTACAGTAAAAAAGAAATCGAGGAGTTTCTGGAAAGCCATATGGAAGACGGATCCATGGAAATGAGAGATGTCAATATCGGCGACGATGAGTCGTTTGAAAAGCTGATCCTGGCCTATGACTACTGTACCAGGAAAAACAGCCGGTATCAGGTGATCGAGAGGGAAAATAAGATGCTGGAAAATGGAAAATACCGTTATCCGGATCTGTTGTTTGTGAGGAGAAAGTCATGATTGAATACTATGAACAGCTGAGCGATGAGGAGAAGGATGATGTAAAGCGTGTCATCCAGATTTTGTTCCGGCAGACCTTTGTGCTGGAACGGAAATACGAAAAGAGGACCGGAAGATTTGCTTTCCAGAAGGATTACAGGATCTTAAATCAGCACCTGGAATTTTTAAGGGAGTATTTTTCGATTGCCGGGCTGGAACTTCGGGATAACAGTCATATGGGAGTTTTTTATATCCAGGGGGAGACCGTCCTGGGAGAAAAGCTGCCCAGACTGGCTACTATTTATCTGCTGATCTTAAAGCTGATCTACGATGAGCAGATGGAAACAGCGTCTGCAAGCAGCTATGTGTATACGTCGCTGGGAGAAATCAATGAAAAGATCGGAGATTTTGCCTTGCTTAAGAACCTGTCTTCTGCGACAGAGATGAGAAAGACCATTTCTCTGCTCAAAAAATACCAGATCATCGAGCCGATGGACGTACTCGAAGACCTTAATGAGGAGAGCCGCATGGTGGTGTATCCGTGTATCAACGCGGTTCTTCTCGGTGCTGATGTACAGAAATTGATAGAAACATTTACGGAGGAGGACGAACGTGGAGAAGAAGACGGAGAGCAAACAGGCATTCAAAGCACTATCGAAGATCTGTCTGAATAACTGGCATTATATTGAACGGAAAGTGCTTTCTTTCAGTGAAGGGATCAATTTCTTTACCGGACATTCCGGCAGCGGAAAATCTACGGTCATCGACGCCCTTCAGATCGTTCTGTACGCCAACACGGACGGAAGGGGATTTTTCAACAAGGCGGCGGCCGATGACTCGGACCGGAGCCTGATCGAATATTTGAGAGGCATGATTTCGGTGGGAGACAATAATGAGGGAAAATATATCAGAAACCGAAATTTTTCTACAACGATCGTGCTGGAACTTGAGCAGACGGTTACCGGAGCAAAGGAGTGTGTCGGAGTCGTTTTTGACGTGGAGACTGCCACCAATGAGATTTCCAGGCTGTTTTTCTGGCATAAAGGAGGAATCCTTGAAAACCGCTACCGAAAAGAAGACCGTGCCATGGCAACAACAGAGGTGAGAGATTACATAAAGGAACATTTTCCGAAAGAAGAATTTTATTTCGGTTCCAGCAATGAGAGGTTTCGGAGGCAGCTCTACGACATCTATCTGGGAGGACTGGACGCGGAGAAATTTCCGAGACTTTTCAAGCGGGCGATCCCGTTTAAAATGAACATTAAGCTGGAAGATTTTGTGCGGGAATACATCTGTATGGAACAGGATATCCAGATCGAAGATATGCAGGAAAGTGTTCTTCAGTACGGCAGGATGCGCAGGAAGATCGAAGATACGCTGAAGGAGATCGGCAGTTTAAAGCAGATAGGAACCGGTTACGACCGGTTTTCCAGGGCAGAGCAGGAGGTTCGGGTCTGTCAGTACCGGATGGAAAAGCTCGTAATGCTCCTGCTGAAAGAACAGATCAGAGACCTGCACGAAAAAATAGAGAAGGCAGGGGAAGATAAGAAGACCCAGGAGAAGAACAGAAAGGAACTGTCTGGCCAGCTTGCAGATCTCGCAGAGGAATATGACCGTCTGGTAAAGCAGATCGCAAACAGCGGCTACGAGAATTTAAAAACAGAACTGCAGGGTGTCAATGAACTCTTGGATCAGCTGCAAAAAAGCAGGGCCGCATGGCAGCAGACGTCCACAGGGCTGAGCCGGTGGGCAGAACTGGACGTGACACCGAATCAGACCATATGGGATATTGAAAGCTTTTCCAAGGGAGATATCAGTCTCGGAGAACTGCGCAGACTCCGGCACAGTTTAAAGGAAATCCGGGAAGAAGTGGAAAACGACCGGCAGGATGCGGCCTCAGAACTGAGAAGGCTCAAGAAGCGGGAAAAGGAAATCGTCGGGGAGCTGAAAGAACTGAAAAAAGGGAATAAGGCTTATCCCAGAGAACTGGAAAATGCCCGGTATGAGCTTCAGAACCGTTTGAGTTCTAAGTTCCAAGCAGCGGTAAAGGTACATATTCTCTCAGATCTTCTGGACATGAAGTCGGAGACATGGCATAAAGCCGTGGAAGGGTATTTAGGATCAAATAAACTTTCGCTGGTCGTGGAGCCGGATTATGCCAAGGCGGCTATGGAGATCTATCGGGAAATGGATGAAAAGCAGTTTTTCAGAGCCTCCATTTTAGACACAGAAAAGATCCTGAAAGAAAAGCCGTCCGTCATGGATCACGCACTGGCAGAGGAAGTGATTGCCAAGGAGTCGTATGTCAGAAGTTTCGTGGACCTGCTTCTCGGAAGGGTGATCAAATGCCAAACCATTGAAGAACTGAGGAATCAGAGGACCGGAGTGACTCCTGACTGTCTGCTCTACAAGAATTTTCAGCTGAAACGGCTGAATCCGGCGGATTATACGAAGCGTTCCTATATCGGTGAGAGCAGTGTGAAACAGAGAATCAGAGATCTGAAGGAAGAGTTCAAACAGCTTTCGGCCAAAAAAGAACCGTTTGCCAGGATGCTGGCAGAAGCGGAAGATATTTTGAGACTGGAAGCTCTGGGGCGTTCTGAGGAAGAATATATAGAACAGCAGGAAGCCTTAAAGAAAATAAAAGAGAAAACGGCGCTTAAAAGAGATCTTCAGGATCAGATGATGAAGATGAAGGAAGAATCCATCGGTGAACTGGAAGAAAGACAGAGAGAGAATAAGAGGCTTCAGGCACAGAAACAGGAACTGTTAAATGAAGTTTCAAGAGCCGTCTGGAACAGGGAAAAACAGATCGAGGACTGGCAGAGGCTCTATGTTTCCGCAAACAGTGAGCTGACGGAACAGGAGAGAAGTTTTTGTCGCAGCGAAGAACTGGAAAAAGCCTTTGATGACTATATGCAGGGGCGGATGCCGTCAAATCTTGAAAGCCTTAAAAACGGGACATTCAGGAAGATCAAACAGGCGGAGAACAGCAGGGAAGAAGCTTACAGATCACTTGTAGAACTGCGCTCCGAATATTTGAGGGAGTATCCGAACCGGACCTTCTCGCCGGCCATTGAGACCAATGAGCCATATGAAGAGCTGCTGCAGAAGCTTGAATGTGACCATCTTGCGGATTATCAGGAGAGGGCAAGAGAACAGGCAAGGTCAGCGGCCGAGCATTTTAAGGACGATTTTATATCCAAGATCAGGTATGCCATATTGGAAGCATATCAGAGAAGGGACGAATTAAACCGGATCATCAGCCGGCTGGACTTCGGAAAAGATAAGTATCAGTTCCGCATCACGAAAAACAAGGGCCCTGATGGTGTTTACTATCCGATGTTTATGGATGAATCGCTTCAGATCGATCCGTCCACTCTGGATGCATCCATGGATCACCAGATGAATCTGTTTTCCATGGAGCATGAAAACCGCTACGGAGAGGTCATGAGTGACCTGATCGATATTTTCATACCTCCGGAGAATGCATCCCCGGAAGAACTGGAAGAGGCCAAGCGGAACATGGAAAAATACGCGGATTACAGGACCTATCTGTCTTTCGATATGGAACAGATCGTGGAGGGGGAAGAAAAGCTGACCATCGGTCTTGGCAGGATGATCAAGAAAAATTCGGGAGGGGAAGGGCAGAATCCCCTCTATGTAGCCCTTTTGGCGAGCTTTGCCCAGGCCTACCGGATCAATCTGTCGCCAAAGTTAAGGAGAAGCCCTACGATCCGGCTGGTTGTCCTTGACGAAGCCTTTTCCAAGATGGATGCGGAGAAGGTAGCCAGCTGTATTGAACTGATCCGTGGACTCGGATTCCAGGCTATCATAAGCGCCACCAATGATAAGATACAGAATTATTTGGAAAACGTAGACAAGACCTTTGTCTATGCCAATCCGAATAAAAAAAGTATTTCTATACAGGAGTTTGAAAAACGGGAATTTGATCATCTGATGGAGGAAGCAGAGGATGAAGAAGGAACTGCTTAAAATGATCATCGAAAAGACTGAGAAGTCTGCATCGGACTGGAAGAAGGGAGCGGAAGGAAACCGTTCCTTTCTGGTTCACCAGGAACTATATGATCAGATCGGAAAAACAGAGTTTATAAATGCAGCCAGAGAACTTGAGTGTCAGGGCCTGTTGAAAATTGAGTGGGAAGCCGTAGGGGTGGATATACGAAGGATACGCTATTCTTTAAAGGATCTTGCGCTCATATATGAAATGTCCGGTATCCGGCCGAAGTTTCAGGTGATGGAAGAAAATATGGCGGATGTTGAAAACTTTCTTCATTCGGTCAAAGGACTGTGGATAAAAGATTATTTAAGGGACTGTATGAAACGGTTAGAGCAGGGCAAAATCCCGTCAGAATTTTCAAAACGGGAAGAGCTGTTTCGATGTCTTAAAGGGATCGATGGATTGAAGGAGCCGCTGTATAAAAGGGTTTTCAGCAAATATTGTCTGGGCGATTCCAAGCTTTTTGAGAAAAAACTGGAAAGCACTGTGCTGTCTATAGCCAGAAAATATCATACAGATATAGAGGAAGGTATGGATCATACGCAGGTCCTTTCCCAGCTTTTCATTGAAGAATATTCACAGGAGCTTGCGTTAAAAGGGCCGCTGCGAATTTCAGTGGACGGACAGGAAATAAATTTGGGACAATTTCGTTACGGCGCAGTCTTAAATTCACAGATGCTGGTCCATGCAAAACCCCAGTCGGGTCAAAACATAAAGAGAATCCTGACCATAGAAAATAAAGCAAACTATATGGCAGCGCCCTATGATGAAGAAGCCGTCATCATTTACAGCCATGGGTTTTTTACACCGAAAGAAAGGGAGTTTCTCATCAATCTGCGGGAGAGTCTTTGTGCAGAGACAGAATGCTTCCATTCTGGAGATTTGGATTACGGAGGTATCCTGATCTACCGGTATATCAAACAAAAAATATTTCCGGATCTCATGCCCTGTCAAATGGATGAGGAAATCTATCATAAATATGAAAAGTATGCGGTGGAAATGGAACCTGGGACTTTAAAAAAATTAAAAAAGTTGAGGATGGACGAAATTCCTGAACTAATGGAGATGAAAGAACTTTTGGTCAGAGAAGGAAAAGGTCTGGAACAGGAAAGTTTTTTACTGGCATCCGGTGAACCACAGGAAAATGCGGAACTTAGATGCCGGTAAATATAAGAAACCGATCTTAGCCCTTAGCCGGATATTCCGAAAATAAGAGAATAGAGACTTGCTTCTTTGAGTTCCTTTTCTATGGCTGCTTCCAGTTGTAATAGGCCTTCTTTGATATGGCACGGTTCATCGCAGAGAGGCGTTCTGGTACACTCATATCCTTCTTCAAAACAGGCATTGATGCCAAAGCCGCTGCCAAGACCCTGCATCAGCTGAAAGAGGCTTATGTCGTGCAGATCTGCCGTCAGGCGGCATCCGCCTTCTGCTCCTCTGGTGATGATGATCCATCCGGCTGTCTCCAGTTTTTTAATAATGCGGTAAGCAAACTGTTTCGGTGTTGCTTCCAGAGAGCATATTTCTTCTATTGAGCGTTTCTTTCCGTCGCTTAAAGCCCTTAAAATACGCAGGGCATAATCGGTTTCTCTTGAAATCAGCATGTGTCTCTCCCTCCTTATCTTAGTGAAAATATACCAAACTAAAAAATACCTGTCAATGGAACCCGGAAAATTCTTTCAGAGAAAAACCAGGCCCGCCAATATTAAGTGCGGACCTGGCTTCTTTGGGTTAGAACATTTTTACTGTTTCATGGATTCTATGAGACCGTCAGCTAATGTATCCATATCGGAACCGTTGTCTTCTGTCATAGAAGACATCAGTGTTACCTGCTCATCCAGGATATCCATCTCTCTCATATCATCAATAAATTCTCTCATCAGTGAACCGGATTTGCAGGCCCAGGAACCATTTTCAATGATGGCAAAAGTTCTTTTCTGGAGATTCAGTGCCTTCATATCCATCAGATAATTATGCATTAATGGATAGATGCCCAAATTATAAGTGACAGAAGCCAGAACGATGTGGCTTAAACGGAATGTCTCGGAGATCAGCTGGGATACATGGGTATTTGACACATCGTATAAGACTACATTTGTCATACCCTTTTCACACAGTTTTGCAGCCAGATTCTGTGCAGCGGCTTCGGTGTTGCCGTACATGGAAGCGTAGACGATCATCACGCCCTGTTCTTCCGGCTCATACCGGCTCCATTTATCATATTTATCAAGGAAATAACCAAGGTCTGTGCGCCATACCGGACCATGCAGAGGACAGATCGTTTTGATATCTATGGTTCCTGCTTTCTTTAACAGGGATTGTACATGAGGACCATATTTGCCAACGATATTTGTATAATATCTTCTGGCATCATCAATCCAGTCTCTGTCAAAGTTTACTTCATCATTGAACAGTTTGCCGTCCAGGGCGCCGAAGGAACCAAATGCATCGGCGGCAAAAAGAGTGCCGTCCGTTATGTCAAAGGATACCATGGCTTCCGGCCAATGAACCATTGGAGCATAGACAAAGGTTACTTCATGTTTTCCGAAAGACTGTACGTCTCCTTCCTCAACCTCGATCATATGTCCGTCCACATCGAATCCAAACTGACGCATGAGCATAAAGGCCTTTTCTGTACTGATGATCTGTACTTCCGGGTGGCGCAGAAGCACTTCTTCAATAGAAGCCCCGTGGTCCGGTTCCATGTGGTTGATCACCATATAGTCCAAGGGTCTCCCGTCCAGAACATATTCGATATTCTCTAGGAACTGCCGTCCGATGGACCAGTCAACCGTGTCAAATAATACGGTCTTTTCATCCAGAAGCAGATAGGAGTTATAGGAAACCCCTCTCGGAATCGGATGGATATTTTCAAACAGGGCCAGGCGGTGGTCATTGCCGCCAACCCAATATAAATCTTCGGTTACTTTTCTAACACAATGCATGGATCATACCTCCTTTTGATCAGTTGTCCAAATGCAGGAACGTTTAAACTTCAATAAACATATCTTTTGATTCGCCGCAGTCCGGACAGATCCATTCTTCCGGAAGTTTTTCAAATAGAGTTCCAGGATCAATCTCTCCCTCGGGATCTCCGTTCGCCGGATCATATTCATATCCGCATCCATTGCAGACATAGCGTTTCCAGGTAGGAACAGTTTTCTTCGGTTTTGCACGTTTCATTTTTTTCATCGGAGGAGCCGGCTGTTTTGGTTCTCCATTGTCGAGGGCCTTGGTCAGCAGAGGAAGAATTTCTTCCACATCTCCGACGATGCCGTAATCCGCATTTTTAAAGATCGGAGCATTTGCATTGGTATTAACTGCTACAATGGTTGTGGCATCTTTGATTCCTTTTAAATGCTGTCCTGCCCCGGAAATGCCGCAGGCGATGTACAGGTTTCCGTTAAATTTCTGTCCGGACATTCCCACATACCGGTTGATCGGAACATATTTTAAAGTTTCTGCTACCGGACGGGAAGAACCGATGGCAGCTCCTGCCTGAACGGCTAAATCTTCAATCAGTTTCATATTTTCTTTCGGACCGATGCCTTTTCCTGCGCTGACGACTCTGTCTGCTTTTGAAATCGGAGTGTCTAAGTCGATGCCGACCGTAAAATCATATCCGTCTTTTTTGAGGGCTTCTACAACAGCGTCCACCCGTTCTTCGGCGGAACCGTCTTTTAAGATCATTTTTTTGCGGACACCGGTCTCAGCACCTTTTTTTCTGGTTGGCTGATTTTTCGGCATCTTTCCAATGATATGAGAAGCGATGACGACTCTCTGGATTTCATTGGTGCCCTCATAGATGGTACAGATTTTTGCATCTCTGTAGGCACGTTCCACATCCATGCCTTTTAAGTAGCCGGTTCCACCAAAGATCTGAAGTGCATCGTTGACAACTTCCAGACAGATATCGGAAGTATACTGTTTTGCCATGGCAGATTCCAGACCGTATGGCTCATGATTTTCTTTCAGATCAGCGGCGCTGTACACGAGCAGGCGGGCAGTTCTCAATTTGGTCGCCATATCCGCAAGCTTAAATGCGATGGCCTGCTGCTGGCAGATCGGACGTCCGAACTGTTCTCTTTCTTTGGAGTATTCCAGAGCATTTTCATATGCACCCTGCGCAATGCCGAGGGCCTGTGCAGCGATGCCGATCCGTCCTCCGTCCAATGTGGACATGGCAATTTTAAAGCCTTCTCCTTCTTTTCCGAGAAGATTTTCTTTCGGTACTTTTACGTCATTGAAGATCAGTTCAGCAGTGGAAGAGGAACGGATTCCCATTTTGTCGTAATGATCGCCGAAGGTGAAGCCTTCCCAGCCCTTTTCAACGATAAATGCGCTGATGCCATGAGTTCCGATATCCGGGGTTGTGACTGCAAACACTACATAAGTATCCGCCTTATCGGCATTGGTGATAAAGATCTTGCCTCCGTTTAACACGTAATGGTCGCCTTCAAGGACTGCGGTGGTTTCAGTACCTCCCGCATCGCTGCCTGCATTTTGTTCCGTAAGGCCAAATGCACCGAGCTTTTCACCGGAAGCGAGAGGAACGAGATATTTTTGTTTTTGTTCTTCAGTTCCGAAAGCGAAGATCGGATAACTTCCGAGAGAGACGTGTGCAGATAAAATAACACCTGTGCCGCCGTCAACTCTGGAAAGTTCCTCTACAGCAATGGCATAGCTCAAGACATCTGATCCTGCGCCTCCGTATTCTTTCGGATACGGCAGTCCCATCATGCCCATTTTGGCAAACTTTTCAATGGCTTCGGTCGGAAATTCATTTTCTTTGTCCAAGAGGAAGGTGAGTGGTTTTACTTCGGTTTCTGCAAATTCCCTGACTTTCGCACGCAGGGCTTCATGAGCTTCGGTTGTTTGAAATAACATATAGAGCCTCCTTTGATTTAAATTTTTGTGAGGAAAACACCGTAATGAATGCCTTGCTGAAAGGCTCTTTAAAGAGTGTGATCTCACGATAAGGTATTTAGAATACTATGATTGAAATGTAAAAAATATAAACTTGATAAAATTAGTAAAGTATAAGTTGTTTCCAGTATATACCTGAGATTGGCAGAAGTAAATAGGGTTGGGATAAACTTGATTAAGTTTGTGAAGTATAACGAAAAAAAGAGAAAATAACTGTGAGTATTGCCGGTGACATTTTCTGCATGATTTCCGTTCGGCTCTTAGAATGCCTCACTCCAATCATGCAGAAAATGGTGATAAAGGCTGCTGGAGAAGGCTGTTCATAAAATATAAGGTTGAAGTCTGTGGTAGTTTTTCAATTATTAGAAGGAGGCATTTCCGTCACGCTTTGAAATGCGTTCCTCCAATAGTGCTAAAAAACTATCGCAAATGAACATTTTTGTTTGTTCATCTGCCTTCTGTAGTAGAAATTACGTACATTTTCACCACTATTTCCGTCGCACTTTTGAAATACGCTTTTCCAATAGCGGTAAATAACTTTCGAAAAGTAGCACCTTTTTTGACAGAGGCCTTTCTCCAGCAGACATTACGTACATTTTCCACATGATTGGAGTGAGGCATTCTAAGAGCCGAACGGAAATTATGTGAAAAATGTCATACTGATTTCCCAACCTGTAAAATTGATAATCACATAAAAACCACGGGAAATAGCCATTTGAAGGTGTATTGGAGAAAAATGTGAGAAAATTGATGACGGTTGGGAAAAATTTAGAGAAACGTTGATTTTATCAGCAAAACTGTCTATAATGAAATGGAAGAATGGCTTAAAAGCGATGGATAAACAGTAACAAGAGTTGTATTGAAATTCTACCTGGCACACAAGTTCTAACAGTTCCCCTTCCAGATAAACAGTAACAAGAGTTGTATTGAAATTTGATTGCAAGATCAAACCGTTTCATCACAGCCAGATAAACAGTAACAGAAATAAGATATACCCTGATAGTTAGGCACAGAATAGGAGTCCATGTCTAACTGCCAGGGTATTTTTCTGTATGTCATGACATTTTGACTAGTTTTACGACTTGCTGCCTCAGATATGTAAGATTTTTTAACATTCAGCAAAGTCTCTGCGGCGGTCCATTTGGAACTATCTAACGATAGTTTTTTAGCACTATTGGAGGAACACATTTCAAAGCGTGACGGAAATAGCGCTAAAAACCCCATACCTTATCAAATATAGCGCACCCACCTGAAGGGTATAAATTTATCTAATTCTTGTATACATCTGGTTTTTCTCAAAAAACTCTTTCGTTCTTTCTTATTTCTATGTTAGAGTATAAATTAGTGTTTTCTGTCCGGAAACGAAAAAATGTGTCGGACGGGGAGTGATTTTAACGAATGACGATGGAGGAGATTAAATTGGTAACGATAGCAAATTATTTAAGGCCGGAAAGTCTTTCGGAGGCATATGAGCTGAACCAAAAGAAGGCTAACCGGGTCCTTGGGGGGATGATGTGGCTGAGACTTTGTTCTCCCCGCATACAAAATGCCATTGATTTGTCCGGACTTGATTTAGACTACATTAGGGAGACAGAGGATGCGTTTGAGATCGGAGCTATGTGTTCCCTGAGGAGCCTGGAAACTCATCCGGGGCTGGAGGCTTATTTTTGCGGAGCCATAAAGGAAAGCGTGCGGCATATCGTGGGTGTCCAGTTCAGGAATCAGGCCACAGTAGGCGGGAGTATCTACGGCAGATTTGGTTTTTCTGATGTGTTGACCTGTCTGCTTGCCCTCGACACGGAAGTGGTGTTGGTTCATGCAGGGAAAATGACTTTGGCTGAATTTGCTGACAGGAAGCGTGACCGTGATATCTTAGAGAAGATCATCATTAAAAAAGATGGGCGCAGAGTCGCTTATCTGTCCCAGAGGGCGACAAAGACCGATTTCCCTGTGGCTGCATGTGCTGTATCTAAAAAGGAAGATACATGGTATGTCTCCGTTGGAGCAAGGCCGGCGAAGGCTGAGCTTGCTGTGATCCATGGAGAACCGGCAGAGACTTTGGGCGAAAAGGCAGTCGCTGACATGAAATTTGGAAGCAATATGAGAGGCAGCGCTGAATACCGGGAAGCGATCGCAAAAGTTCTCGTAAGGCGTGCCGCAAATGCTGTATTGGAGGAGTCATAGGGATGGAAGTGAAATTTCAGTTAAACGGAAAGCCGGCGGCAGCTGATATAGAGCCGGACTGTATGCTGCTGGATTTATTGAGAGATATGGGATGTTACAGCGTCAAAAGGGGCTGTGACACAACCAACTGCGGTCTGTGTACCGTTTTGGTGGACGGAAAACCGAGTCTTTCCTGCGCCATGCCGGCAGCCAGGGCAGAAGGAAAAGAAATCGTTACTTTAGAAGGGCTTCAGGAAGAGGCGGAAGATTTTGGAAGGTTCCTGGCAAAAGAAGGGGCAGAACAGTGTGGATACTGTTCTCCAGGATTTATCATGAATGTGATTGCGATGATGAGAGAATTAAAAGATCCATCCATTGAGGAAATAAAAGAGTATCTGGCAGGGAACCTCTGCCGGTGTTCCGGATATGAGGGCCAGATGCGCGCCATTCAAAGTTACATGAAAGAAAAAGGAGGACAGTAACATGAATTCAGTCAATACTTCTGTCCCAAAAGTAGATTCCATGGCATTGGTGACCGGAAAACCTGTCTATACGGATGATCTGGCTCCGAAGGACTGCCTGATTGTCAAGGTTTTAAGGAGTCCCCATGCCCATGCTAAGATCCAGAAAATAGAAACGGAAAGAGCACTGAAAGTTCCGGGAATTGAGTGTGTTTTGACTCATGAAGACTGCCCGGACAAGAGATTTACTATGGCCGGACAGACTTATCCAGAGCCGAGTCCCTATGACCGCAGGATCTTAGACGACAGGGTACGTTTTGTCGGAGATGCGGTTGCAGTGATTGCCGGTGTCTCTGAAAAAGCAGTGGCAAAGGCTATGAAGCTTGTAAAAGTAGATTACGAAGTGCTGGAGCCGGTCCTTAATTTCAGAAAGGCGAAAGATCACGAGATCCTGGTGCATCCGGAAGAAAACTGGAAAGCTCTCTGTGAAGTTGGGGCGGATAATCGCAGAAATCTCTGTGCCCACAATGAGACACAGGAAGGCGATATAGACAAGGTGCTGAAAGATTGTAAATATTACGTAGAGGAGACTTATCACACGAAAGCAAACCAGCAGGCCATGATGGAAAACTTCTGTACGTTTACACATATGGACGCATATGGAAGGCTCAATGTGGTGTCTTCCACGCAGGTCACTTTCCATGTGAGAAGAATTCTGGCACATGCCTTAGATATTCCAAAGTCAAAGATCCGTGTAGTAAAGCCAAGGATCGGAGGAGGCTTTGGGGCGAAGCAGACGGTAGTTACGGAAGTCTATCCGGCCCTGGTGACCATGAAGACAGGGAAGCCTGCGAAGATCGTCTACACAAGAGAAGAATCTTTCATCGCATCTAGTCCGAGGCATGAGATGGAAGTCACCGTGCGCATCGGTGCAGATGAAAATGGAATTATTAAGGGAATCGATGTATATACTCTGTCAAATACAGGGGCATACGGAGAGCATGGCCCGACGACCGTTGGGCTCTCCGGACATAAGTCCATCCCTCTGTACGGCAAGACAGAAGCATTCCGATTTGCTTACGATGTAGTCTATACCAATGTCATGTCTGCCGGTGCTTACCGGGGATACGGAGCTACTCAGGGTATTTTTGCCGTGGAATCCGCAGTAAATGAACTGGCCCATAAGATGAATATGGATCCGGTGAAGTTAAGAGAAATGAACATGGTGAAGGAAGGCCAGAAGATGTCTGCTTACTATGGTGAGACAGCAACAAGCTGTGCTCTGGACAAATGTGTGGAGCGGGTGAAAGAGATGATCTCATGGGATGAGAAATATCCAAGAAAAGACATGGGGAACGGAAAAGTCAGGGGTGTTGGTCTGGCATTAGCCATGCAGGGATCCGGAATTTCCAATGTGGACACGGCTGCTGTGACGATCAAAGTAAACGACGACGGATTTTACAGTCTGATCATAGGAGCTTCTGACATGGGAACCGGATGCGATACGATCCTTGCCCAGATGGCAGCAGACTGTCTGGATTGTGATATGGATCAGATCATTGTCCACGGAGTGGATACGGACGTATCTCCGTATGATACAGGCTCCTACGCATCCAGTACAACCTATGTGACCGGAATGGCTGTGGTCAAGACTTGTGAGGTCTTGAAAGAAAAGATTCTTAAAAAAGGTGCCCAGTACATTTCTTGTTCTAAGGAAGAAGTGGAATTTGACGGAAAGAGAGTGTTCCATCCGGAAAGCGGAAAAGAAATATCATTAAAAGAGATCGGCAATCAGGTGATGTGCGGAAATGAGGAAGCGCTTCAGGCAAGCGAATCCCATTATTCCCCGACTTCTCCGCCTCCTTTTATGGCAGGTGCCGCAGAAGTGGAAGTGGATTTGGAGACTGGAGCAGTGGAGCTGATTGATTTCGCGGCTGTGGTGGACTGTGGAACTGTCATTAATCCGAATCTTGCAAGAGTCCAGACCGAAGGAGGCATTGCTCAGGGAATCGGAATGGCTTTGTATGAAGAAATCCTTTACAATGACAAAGGGAAGACATCGGCCAACTCTTTTATGCAGTACAAGATTCCTACAAGACAGGACATCGGAAATATCCGGGTAGAATTCCAGAGCAGCTACGAGCCGACAGGACCTTTTGGGGCAAAATCCATCGGAGAAATTGTCATTAATACCCCAAATCCGGCAATCGCTGAGGCAGTATACAATGCGTCGGGAGTGCGTGTGAGAGAACTGCCGATTACAGCAGAGAAGATCTACATGGGGATGAAAGAAAAATAAAAAACTGAAAATATTTTATAAAAGAAGAGTCTGTGAGAGAAAATCTTTCCAGATTCTTCTTTGTTTTATTAGAGGATACAGCGCTTACGAAAACTTTTGTTTGCTTTTGTTCTATTATGTATTGCTTTTATATATTACCTGTGGTAATATAAAGCCATAAACACAAGTAAACGAAGTAAAACGCATGTAAACGAAATGGAGGGTGCAGAGATGAAGATCACGGCAGAACAGTTGGCAGGTATGGTAGATCACACAAATTTAAAGGCATTTGCAGACAGAGCAATGTTTGAAAAGCTTTGCGGCGAGGCGAAAGAGTACCGGTTCAAGATGGTAGCGATCAATCCGGCACAGATCAGTCTGTGCAAAGAACTGTTGGATGGAAGTCCGGTGCATGTGGGGGCAGCCATTGGATTTCCTCTCGGGCAGACCACACTTGAGTGCAAAGTCTTCGAGACCAAAGATGCCATAGAAAAGGGAGCCGATGAGATTGACTATGTGATCAACGTGGCGGAAGTAAAAAACAAAAATTTCGAGTACATAAAAGAAGAGATGGAGCAGATCGTGGCTGTCTGCAGGAAGGCAGGGGTCATCAGCAAAGTGATCTTTGAAAACTGTTACCTGACTGACGAAGAAAAAACAAAAGTTGCAGAAATTGCAAAAGAGGTAAAGCCGGATTTCATTAAAACATCTACGGGATTTGGAACCGGAGGGGCTGCAGTGGAAGACGTGAGGCTGATGAAATCAGTCGTGGGCGATACAGTGA
Organism: Anaerostipes sp. AF04-45; assembly: GCF_003461725.1. Classification (NCBI taxonomy): domain Bacteria; kingdom Bacillati; phylum Bacillota; class Clostridia; order Lachnospirales; family Lachnospiraceae; genus Anaerostipes; species Anaerostipes sp. AF04-45. The sequence continues at coordinate 75,871 of NZ_QTXQ01000009.1, read as the reverse complement.
AAGTAAAAGCCGCGGGAGGCATCAGAGATCTGAAAACTGCCCTGGATATGATAGAAGCCGGAGCTGAGAGACTCGGAACGAGTGCAGGTGTTGAGATTATAAAAGAGATGCAGGAATAAGGGGAGGAAAATAAGATGAGAGAAGTCAAAGTATGTCTGATCGGCTCCGGAAGGGCAGGTATGGTCCACGCACATAATTACACAGGAAGCGTTCCTAATGCAAGGATTATCGCAGTCTGTGACCCGGTAGAGGAAACGGCAAAAAATGCGGCAGAAGAGCTGGGCATTGAACAGTATTATACAGATTACAGAGATGTCCTGAAAAATGACGAGATCAATGCGGTCTATATTGTGACGCCCACCAAGTACCACAAAGAGATCGCAGTGGCCGCAGCTCAGGCAAAGAAGCACATTTTCTGTGAAAAGCCTATGGCTATGAACGAGGAAGAGTGTGACGAGATGATCAGGGCCGCCGATGAAAATAATGTAAAGCTGCAGATTGGATTTATGCGCCGTTTCGACGAGAGCTTCCAGGAAGCAAAACGGATGATCGCAGAAGGGGAGATCGGGGAGATTGTCTTAGTGAAATCTCATTCCAGAGGGCCTAGTAAACCAAAGGAGTGGATGTACGATATTAAAAAGAGCAACGGACCTTTGGCAGAGGTCAGCAGCCATGATATTGACACGGTCCGCTGGTTCGCGGAAAGTGAACTTGAGAGCGTTTACGCCATAGGAGGGAATTTCCGAAACAAAGAGATTGCCGAACAGTATCCGGATTTCTATGACAATGTTATTATGACCGGTGAGTTTGCCAATGGAATTCATGCCTGCGTGGAAGGCGCCCAGTATGTTCAGTATGGATATGACGCCAGGGTAGAAATTCTGGGGACAAAAGGAGTCATCTGTCTCGGAGATATCCATGAAAAGAAGATCCTTACCTGTACTCCGAATCACGAGTTAAAACGTCCGACTACGAGGAGCTGGAAGTTCTTGTTTAAAGACGCCTACTTGGCCGAGGACCGAAGCTTCATCCGCGCTATCTTAAATGATACTCCGGTAGAGTGCAGCGGCCTTGACGGAAAGATGGCAGTAAGGATCGTAAAAGCAGGAAATGAATCCATCGTAAACAAAAAGATCGTGAAATTATAAGAAGAGACTGACAGGAGGACCGTATGTTTGCAGAAGAACGAAAAGAAGAAATCATGAGGCTTTTGAAAGAAAATAAAAGGGTGAGCAGCGCCGAACTTTCTGAGCGGTTTCATGTGAGCGGAACGACGGTCCGCACCTATCTGATGGAACTGGAGAAGGCAGGGAGGCTGATCAGAACTCACGGAGGGGCACTGCTGAACGATGATATTTTGAATGTGGAAGAGTCTATCGCCGCAAGAAAACAGAAATGTCTGAGGGAAAAGCAGAAAGCCGCTGCAAAGGCCAGAAGCATGATAAAGGACGGGGATACGATTCTTCTGGACAGCGGAACGACCATGCTGGAACTTGCAAAACTCTTAAAGGATGCAAAAAACCTCACGGTCGTGACCAATGACCTGCCTTCAGCCATGGAACTTCAAAAAATGGAGGGCGTTTATCTGATCCTGATCGGAGGTCATGTGCGGACGGCATTCGAAAGCACGGTGGGCAGTATGGGCATGAAGTTTTTGGAGAATATCTCGGTTGAAAAGGCATTTATGTCATCGGACGGTGTGTCTCTGACCAAGGGTGCCACCACACCAAACATGGATCAGGCAGAGATCAAAAAGGAAATGATGGCCGCGGCAGACCAGAATTATCTCGTCTGCGATACGTCCAAGATCGGGAAGCGTACCATTTGTTCCTATGCAAAGATCGTAGACTTCGACGGTTTTATCCTGGATGAACCGCTGTCCGATGAAATGAAAGAAGCCTTTGAAAGCCATGGGACAGTTATTTATTAAAGCATCGTAAAAATGAAGAATGATCCAGAGAAGCCCCCTTTTTCTTAACGACTGCGGCAGAGACTAAGTTGGCTTTGCCGACTGCATGAGAAAGGGAAAATCCCAGTTTTCTAAGCGCCATAACAGCTCCTATGTGGGCGTCACCGGCTCCGGTGGCGTCCACTTGTTTTGCATTTCTGGACGGAAGAAATACCCCTGTTCCGTTTTCCAGACAGTATGCACCGTCTTTGCCGAGCGTGATGACGACATCCTGTCCGGTCAGCCTGGTGATGGCCCTGGCGGCATGTTCCGTATCTGTCTTACCGGTCAGCAAAAAAGATTCGGACTGGTTTAAATGTACCACAGGATGAAGTGCAAACAGGCGATACATCAGATCTTTCGGCTGTTTCTCGATCCTTGGACCGGGTGCATAATAGATCTTCATATGTGGCTGCTGTTCTAAAAACGAAACGATGTGTTCTCCGGTACTTTCTTCGATTTCCAGTCCGCAGATATAGGCTGTGTCATATTCGGAAGCATCGATCAGATCAAACCACTCTTTCTGAAACAGATATTCGGCTCCGTGGTAAGAAGCAAAAGTCCGTTCGCCTGTCTGATCGACAAAACAATAGCAGCAGCCGTTTTCAAGATCAGGGACAGGCAGGACGGAGACAATCCCGCGTTTTTCCCATTCTTCTCTGACAAAATCTCCATAGATCCCGGTTCCTGCCGGAGAAAACAGCAGGTGAGGCACCTGAAAATGCCGGATCATATCGGATACATTAAAAGCACATCCGCCGATGCACAGACGCTGATTTAAGATATGAACATCTTCACCGGGGGCAGGGAGTTTTTTGACATTCATGATCACATCGGCTACAGAGGAGCCGATGATCAAAATTTTCTTTTTCGGGTTCATATATTTTCCTCCATGTCTTATGATATAATAAAATCCCTAAAAATTAAACAGGATAGGAGAATCATTATGACAAAGAAAAAGATTTTGACCGTTGTTCCCATAAGCGATACATATAAAGAAAAACTGAAAGAAGTTTCCGAAGGGTGTGAAATCATGTATTCCATATATGAGGATGTCAGCAGAGAAATGGTGCAGGAGGCAAATATCATCATCGGAAATGTTCCTGCATGGATGATCGGCATGTCGAAGAATCTGGAACTTCTGCAGCTGAATTCTTCCGGGACTGATGCCTATATGGGCGTGAATATTTTAAATAAAAATACGATCATGACCAGTGCTACTGGTGCCTATGGAAAAGCCGTGGGGGAGCACCTGTTTGCAATGCTCATGTCCATACAGAAGAAGCTTCACGTCTACCGGGACAATCAGAATCGCTGCGACTGGTCCGATGAGGGGCAGGTGCTTTCTCTGACTGGAAATACGGTGCTGATCGCGGGACTCGGGAATATAGGTCTGTCCTTTGCCAAAATGATGAAAGGGCTGGATTCTTATGTGATCGGAATTAAGAGAAGAAAGTCAGAGTGCCCGGAGGGCGTGGATGAACTGCACACCATGGAGAAACTCGATGAGCTGCTTCCAAAGGCGGATGTGGTCGTTTCCATCCTTCCTAATACACCTGTTACGAGAGGGATATTTGGAGAAGGCCAGTTTAAGAAAATGAAAAAAAATGCAGTATTTCTCAATGCAGGCCGGGGAAATGCCGTGGATACGGAGGCACTGTGCAATGCTCTGATCAGGGGAGAGATTTATGCCGCGGGATTGGATGTGACAGATCCGGAGCCTCTGCCTCAGGAACACCGTCTGTGGAATATTAAAAATGCAGTGATCACACCTCATATTTCTGGGGATTTTCATCTTCCGCAGACATTGGATTTTATCGCAGACATTGCAGTGGAAAATGTCAGAAGATATCTGAGCGGAGAAGAATTGCTCCATGTCGTTGATTTTCAGACAGGATACTGCAAATAAACGTTGTGTTCTCCTGGGAAATAATATATAATAATAGTAATTGTTACTATTTATGATATGCTGTAAGGGGGAAAACCAATGAGTAAACATTTGTCTGTCGATGTAAGAGTACCGATCGATTCCGATAATCCGTCTATCATGAGGCATGAGGAAAAGTGCATTAAATGCGGCCAGTGTAAAAATATCTGCAAAGATTATATTTCCGTATTGGGAACTTATTCACTTGCCGAGACGAAAGACAGGGCCGTCTGTATCAACTGTGGCCAATGTGCCAATGTCTGTCCGGTTGAGAGCATCACCGAGACATATGAGTACCAGCAGGTCAGAGAGGCGGTAAAAGATCCGGAAAAGATTGTTATCGTAAGTACATCACCGTCTGTGAGGGCTGCTTTGGGTGAGGAATTCGGAACAGAAGAAGGTATGTTTGTCCAGGGCAAAATGGTGGCACTCCTCCGCGCTCTGGGGGTTGATTATGTGCTGGATACAAATTTCAGTGCAGATCTTACGATCATGGAGGAAGCAAGCGAACTGATCGAGAGGATTACGAAAGGAACAAAACCTTTGCCTCAGTTTACCAGCTGCTGTCCTGCATGGGTGAAGTTTGCAGAGATTTATTATCCGGAGCTGCTGGATCATATTTCTACGGCAAAAAGTCCCATCGGAATGCAGGGACCGACCATCAAAACCTATTTTGCGAAGCTGATGGGCATCGATCCGGAGAAGATCGTAAATGTGGCGCTGACACCGTGTACGGCGAAAAAATTTGAAATCCGCAGGGAAGAGATGAAGGACGCAGGCATTTCCTATGGCAAAGAAGATATGCGGGATATGGATCACGTCATAACAACGAGAGAAGCAGCACTGTGGGCGAAAGAAGAAGAGATCGACTTTCTCAGTTTAGAAGACTCCGATTTTGATCAGTTTATGGGAGAGGGATCAGGTGCGGGGGTGATCTTTGGCAATTCCGGAGGTGTCATGGAGGCAGCGTTAAGAACTGCATATGAGTTTATCACAAAAGAAAAAGCACCGGATATCCTTTACGACCTGAAACCTGTCCGGGGCATGGAAGGGGTAAAAGAGGCAAGCCTTGATATCGGTGATCTCACAGTCAACGTGGCCGTGGTTTACGGTACGGGAAATGCCAGAAAAATGATCGATAAGGTAAAATCTTCGGATAAGCAGTATCATTTCATCGAAGTCATGACCTGTCCCGGCGGATGTATCGGCGGCGGAGGACAGCCGAAGGATAAAGAATTTAAAGGACAGATCATTCAGGAAAAGAGGATTGAGAGCCTTTACAGGAGAGACAGCGGGATGCAGATCCGTGCAAGCCATGAAAATGAGCAGATCAAGAAGCTTTATGAAAAATTTTATGGGGAGCCGTTAAGCGAACTGGCAGAACAAATGCTGCATACCATGTATCATGACCGGAGTGAAGAGCTTGGACAGAAAACAGAAAAAGAACCTGACATAAAGAAGGATTCTGTGAAAAAATATGTGTGCAGTGTCTGCGGATATGTACATGAAGGGGAGCAGGCGCCGGAAGAATGCCCGGTTTGTCATGTGGATTCAGATAAATTTATTCTTCAGGAAGCCGAAAAGTCATGGGCTGCGGAACACGCAGTGGGAGCCGCTGAAGGAGTTTCAGAGGACATTCTTTCTGATCTGCGTGCCAATTTCGAAGGAGAATGCCGGGAAGTGGGAATGTATTTTGCCATGGCCAGAGCAGCTCACCGGGAAGGATATCCGGAAATCGGACGATACTACGAAAAAGCGGCCAGGGAAGAAGCAGATCACGCTGCTAAATTTGCGGAACTTTTAGGAGAAGCAGTAACGAATTCTACGAAGAAAAACCTGGAACTGCGTGTGGATGCAGAATATGGTGCGGCTGAAGGAAAAACAGATCTTGCGGCACGGGCCAAAGAAAAAGGTCTGGATGCCATCCACGAAACGGTCCACGAAATGGCGAGAGATGAAGCGAGGCATGGGAAGGCTTTTGAAGGGTTCTTAAAGAGATACTTTAATTCATAAAAACGCGGGGTGAATATGTTAAAAGATGTCTATGAAAAGTTTGCGAATGATTATGATGAATTTGGCAGCATTGAGGATTATTTAGGGAGTGAGAAGACATTCTTTAAAGTGTTATTTGCTGAAAACAATGTACAAACTGTTTTAGACTGTGCCTGCGGAACAGGGCAGCATTTACTTATGCTGGATGAATTGGGTTTATCTGTTTGCGGCTCTGACTATTCTGCTGCAATGTTAAAGGCTGCCGCTGTAAATTTGGAAAAACATAGAAAGAAAATACCGCTTCATCAATGTGACTTCAGACAATTACAGGAGGCGTATACGGAAAAATTTGATGCTGTTGTATGTCTTACAACATCACTGCCTCACATGCATACAGATGAAGACTTGCTGAGAGCTCTCAGGTCAATGAAAGACAGGCTGAATACAAAGGGACTGCTTGTATTAACACAGGGAACAACACACTATACATTATCTATGCCGCCAATCGAGGTAGTTGTAAACAGAAATGATTTTTCCCGGATATTTGTGAAGGAAAACGACAGCCAATTTCAAACAGTACACGTTCTGGATTTGTTCCATTCACAAGAACGGAACGAGCAGAATCAATACGATATTAAATATAAGATTATTCTTGATGATGATTATAGACGTTTGTTGGAAGAAGCAGGATTTCATAACATTCAGATTTACGGGGACTATGATAAAAGTCCCTATGATAAACAGAGCAGACGGCTGATTGTAGTTGCTCAAACAGCAGTTAACTAAAATAGTCCATGGGGAGCCGTGCATTTATGACATATGGGTAAATGTACGGTTTCTTTATTATGTCCGAACTGGAACTTGCCCACATTGCCCTTGGTCATCGTGTTATGTTCTTTATACAGATCATGATCGGTTAAAGAAAGAGTAACAGAAGTTTGCTGCAAATTATTATTGGTTTTATAAGGTATAGTTAACCAGGAGGTAATGGTATGAACATTTGGGAAAACACGGTTTTAATGGACCAGGGAAAAGCATTACAGGCAAAACTTATGAAAGGTCAGACGCTAAAGATCATAAGGGTAACTACAGGGACAAAAAAAGTGCCTGTGGTGGATCTGAGGCAGCAGGTCAGCGTTACGGAAGGAGGATATGATATAACTCTTCAGCCGCCAAGGACAGAAGGGGACAGCACTGTCCTTCCAGTCTTATTGGAGAATAAGGGTTTGGAAAATAGCTACGAATTATGGCAGGTAGGTTTTTATGCTGATGACCCGGATGAAGGAGAAATTTTGTTTTGTCTTGCTCGGGCAGCACAGGCTAAAAATATTCCTTCACAGATGGAAAGCCCAGGCTTTTCGATTTCTTGGGATTTTTACTTTAAGACATCTAATGTAACACCTTTTGAAGTACTTTTAGATTCTAAAGGGCTGGTGAATATAGAGCAGTATCAAATTCAGACAAATATTGTTAATGAAGTAAAGAGCAAAGTTGATAACTTAAATCTCAGCAGATAAATCCAGTTTAAATGCTACAAATGTAAAGCTAAATCAAAAGGCTGATCAGACAAGCTTAAATGCTATAAATACAAATTTAAATATGCTATCTTCACAAGTAAATAATGTAAAAGGTATGAGGATGGCAGCTGGAGAGGGAACTATATCATCCGTGGGACAGGCATATAAGGTACAGCGGGTAAATTATGGTGTAACTTTTAGAAGTAATCCAGGAATTGTCGTTGGTTTAAATCAATCAGGAGCGAATAGATTTGTCTGTGTGGGAACTCATGATCCCAGCGGATTCAATGTCAACGCTTATTGTACTCAGGGTACAGCTGATGTAAAGTTTACTTGGATTGCAATAGGGTTTGTTTGATGAAATTCCAAGCGCGTCTTTCTTATAATAACAAATGTATTCCCTTTTCTTGACATAGTCGATTCATTACAATACAATATCCAATAGAATTGTATATGAAAGATGGGAGATACATATGAAAACTTTACAAAAAATCAGCAGTATGCTGTCCAGCAAAACGTCTGTCTTTGTCATCTTAGTGGCGATTGCAGCCTTCTTTGTCCCGGATGTTTTCTCCTGGGTACAGGGAAATAATCAGAGCCTTGTACTTGGAGTCATCATGTTTACGATGGGATTGACATTGACGACAGAAGACTTCAAAGTGTTGGCAAAACGTCCGCTGGATATCTTTATCGGAGCAGCGGCTCAGTACCTGATCATGCCGTTTCTGGCTTATGGGATTTCGACTATTTTAAGACTGCCCAATGAGATTGCCATCGGATTGATTCTAGTCGGTTGCTGCCCGGGAGGGGTATCATCGAATATCATGTCATACCTATGCCATGGAGATGTACCGTTTTCCGTTGGAATGACTACGGCATCCACGCTTTTGTCACCACTCATGACACCGATGATGGTACTGTTTTTGGCAGGAGCAAGGATCGAAGTCAACGCCGCTTCTATGTTCATCTCGATCGTGAAATCTGTACTGCTTCCGGTCCTGCTCGGATTTATACTAAATACCTTGTTTGGCAAAAAGGAAGCTTTCAAAGAAGCACAGCAGGTCATGCCTGGAATTTCAGTGATCGGGCTGGCATTGATCGTCGGAGGCGTTATTGCACTTCAGGGAGCGAATTTCTTTAAATCTGGTGCTGTGATCTTTATTGCAGTTTTGCTGCATAACAGTCTTGGATATGCCCTTGGCTATGGAGTCGGCAAACTGACAGGAATGAACACAGCAAAGAAACGCACAATTTCGATTGAAGTTGGAATGCAGAATGCGGGACTTGCTACAAATCTGGCAACGGCCCATTTTGCCGCGGCACCTCAGGCGGCTATGGCCAGTGCGGTATCCTGTGTATGGCACTCAATCTCAGGAACTATTTTGGCAGGAATCTATTTACAAAAAGATAATATGCAGGAAGAACAGGCCAAAAACAGGCTGGCAGCAGAAACAGAATAATTTTTTAGGGATACACCTGTATTGTATAGGTGTATCCTTATTTTTTGCATAATTTCAGACGTTTTGACAAAAATTATAAAGTAACTGGTTAATATTCGCAGTTCTATTACATTTCTTTCCTCTTGATTTTCTTATGTTTCTAATTTATAGTTAGTCCTGAAAAAGTTTAGAAGCGCAAAGAGATGAGAGAAGAAAAGTTTTATGAAGAACTCAGTCCATATGTGGAGCGGGTCAAGCAGGGTGATCAGGATACCTTTGAGTATCTTTACCAGGCTACATATGATATGACCAAATGGTTTGTGCTGAATTTTTGTAAGGATAAAAATGAGGCAGAAGACATCATACAGGAAATATACCTGGATGTTTACCGTTATCTGCCGGATTTGAAAAATAATCTAGCATTTTGTGTGTGGCAGAGAAAAATTTCATACCGCTGCTGTATCAGAGTTTCCAAACAGAAGAAGGATGTTGTCGTTGGAGACAGTGTCATTGAAACAATCGATCATATGGCGGAGAAGGACAGTGAGCCGCAGGAAGCTGTTCTGAAGGATGAAAAAAATCAGCTGCTGTTTCAGTGCATTTCAAATCTGCCGATAAAACAAAAGGCCGCAGTGATCATGAGTGGCCTCTGGCAGATGAAAATGAGAGAAATTGCGGAAGTCATGGATTGTGACATTAATGCGGTGAAAAATCTCTTGTATCATGGAAAGAGAATTTTCTATGTCAGACGGCACATCGGTAACGGTCAAAGTGACACTGACAGGAGAACACAAGGTAGTGTTTGACCCTAGCGGAGGAGATCATAAACCGGAAGACCAGCTGGTTACCGGGGGAGAAAAGATTGAGAGACCGTCAGATCCGAAAAGAGACGGATACACGTTTGAAGGATGGTATTACACTGATGAGAATGGAAAGGAACAGAAATGGGATTTTAATGATTCATTGAATCAGGGGATAGAATTAAAAGCAAAATGGACAAAGGAGAGGGAAACATCTAAGAGTACAGAACAGACAAAGGACCCCAAAAAAGAACCCCCGGCATCAGACAAAAAGCAGGCATCCAAAAAGAAGCCATCTAAGAAAAAGTCAGATAAAAAAACAGAGACGCTCCCTGAATGGGGACAATATCAAATCAAAGGAAATGGCAGCGGAGCTGGAAACCAAAACGGAGAATTATCTGAAACTTCTGACATAAAAAAACCATTTGTAATCTTAATTTTACTGATAGCCAGCGGAAGCATCAGTGCCGGTCTGCTGTTCAGAAATTATAATAGAAGAAAGTAAAACAGAAAAGACTCTCTTTTGCTTAAGAGGGTCTTTTCTTGAGATTGCTAGATATACTGTCTGACATCCTGTACCAGAGGAAGGATGCTGTCCCGGTCGGTAAAGTCTACGTGTTTTCCATAAGTTTCAAGAATTCCCTGGTCCTCCTCTGTTAGGTCCTCCGGTTTTTTCTTGGAGAGCATTTTTTTCATCATCCACATCATAACCCGGTGTTTTTTGCTGAACCGGGAATAATCCATCCAGCCTCTGAGGTGATAGAAGGAAATCTGTTGTTTCAATTCACCGGGGAAAACTGAATCTAGATTTTTTAAAATGTGTTCTACATTTTCCGGCAGCGCAGGATCGGCAATTCCGCAAGTGAATACAAACACTTTTTTCTTTTGTATAAATTCAGGATGGCGGGAAATCAGGGAAATACCGGTGACTCCTCCGGCATAAAGGCCACCGCCGTAAATGATAACGTTATAGGGTTCCAGGACAGAAAGATCCAGGTTTTTATTTTCATACAGATCGGCAGACAAGGAGTCGGCGATCCACTGTGCGTATTGTTTTGTGGACCCGTAAACGGACCCGTAGACAACTGCGGTTTTCTTCATATATTACATTCCTCCATGTTTTTCATCATAGTATTCAGGGTTTCCAGTGCGGTCTTCAGCTGTGTCTCTGAGATATCCTTGTATAAAAGATCCATAAAAGCTTCTTCCTTTAAGGCATACGCAGACTGCAGTGATTCGGCTTTTCTGCCAAGGCGCACCCGGCTTTTGCGGCGGTCATCCGGGTCAGTTTCTATTTCCGCATAACCTTTCTGCTGAAGTTTTAAAGCGATCTGCTTTACATTTTGGTGGGAACTGCCCATAAGGGAGGAAAGTTCATTGAAAGTTGGGGCATACTCAAAGGTATTGAGAGCAGCCAGAAGAAACCATTGTTTTGACGTGATCTCTTCATAGAAGCGGTCTCCGATTGACTGGAGCCGGTTACTGGTCATAAATAATGCAGCAAACAGCAGGTGTCTGCTGTCGTAATCTTCTAATTTCATGGTCGAAATACCTCCTATATGTAATGTATTACATAAATCATGAAATGTCAAAGAAAATAGAAAGAAACCGGATTCCGGTTGCACAATCCGGGAAATCATCTTACAATAAAATCAAGTATGAGAGAAAGGCAGGATACACAATGCCAAAAAAAATAACAATGGCTGATGTGGCAGAGATGGCGGGAGTGACAAAAAGCACGGTTTCCCGTTATTTTAATGGGGGATATGTCAAAAAGGCTACGAGGGAAAAGATTCAGAAAGTAATCGAAGAATATAATTATGCACCGAATACATTTGCAAGGTTAAAGGCAAAGGAAAGCAATGTGATCGGGGTCGTAGTGCCTACGCTGAATTCCAAGGTTACCAGCCGTGTCATCACAAGCATTGACCGGTATTTAAGGGACAGGAATTATACAACACTGATCAAAAACTCAGATCATGATATTGATCTGGAGCTTTTAAATATACAAAAGCTGATTCATCTGAATGTGGATGGGATTTTGATCAGTTCTATCGCAGTCACAGAGGATCACCGCGATATTTTTGAGCAGACACAGATACCCATTGTTGTCCTGGCTCAGGATTATGAGGACGGGATTTCTATCATCGATGATGATTACAATGCTGGAAAATGTGTGGGAGAATATATCGGGAAAACAGGTCATAAGAACGTTGGATATATTGGTGTTTATGAGACCGATGAGGCCGTAGGTATCCGAAGGCGTCAGGGAGTTCTGGACGGACTTGCGGCATTTGGAATTCATGATCCGCTGATAAAAAAGAGTGATTACAGTTTTCTCGGAGGACAGAAAAATACGAGAGAGATCCTGGAGAAAATGAAGCCGGACGCTATTGTGTGCGCCACTGACCGTCTGGCGTTTGGAGCCTATAAAGTTTTGCAGGAGAAAGGGCTTCGCATCCCGGAAGATATTTCGGTGGTGGGATTTGGCGGATATGACGAGAGCAGTCTTTTAACGCCGGAGCTTACGACACTGAAATTTGATTCCTATGGAATGGGATATCTCGGGGCGGAGACGATTCTCAAGATGATAAAAGAAGAACCGGTATCCAAGAAACAAATCGTAGAGTATAAATTTATAGAAGGTAAGAGCGTAAAAAATCGAACATAGGACTGCAAAAAGGCCATAAGATCCGGATTAAGCTGGATTTTATGACTTTTTTTCTGTCAGAAATGTCTGTCTGTATACGAAATATAGAGTGAAGGCGGGAACTGTTCAGGGGACAGGAGACAAAGTTATGAAAGCAACGGAGAAAAATTATATAAATCTGATCAGGAAAAGGAGGGAGGAAGGGCTGCTCTATGCCGTGGAAACCTACGGATGGGTTATTCAGTCTGTGGTTAGGAAGCATTTTATTGAGGAAGCCACCATCGAAGAGATATCAGCGGAAATGGGATTAAATGAAAGTACGATCTATCAGAGAATATCAAGAGGAAGAAAAAAGCTCAGAAAACATAAAGAGATCAGGGAGGCAGGACAATGAATATATATCGCATCTTAAATAAGATAAAAACAAAGATTCCGGAGAGCGAGAGAGATCTGGAAGATCAGGAAATGACAGACCAAATGAAGACGATGGCAAGAAAGATTGCAGGGAAACAGAAACGGCGGCAGGCTTTTTTTAAGAAGGCAGCGGCAGCGGCCATTGTTGTGATTATTGGAGGAGGAACTGCCGTGGCAGCTTCCGGAGGCTGGGGAAATCTGATACCCAAATTATTTAACAGCACGCTCATCGGAAAAGGCACAGAGACGGATCTGGAGGAGTACAGCGGAAGTGACAAAGTAATGGCAGAGGCTGAAAGTAAAAATATTAAAGTGAAAGTGGTACAGTCGGCAGCCTCCAAAGGTATGATTTATATACTGCTGAAAACAGAACTTCCGGAAAACCAGACATTTAAGGAAGATCAGATTTTCAAATACAGTCTTTTAAAGACCGGAGCAAAAGATGACCCAAAGAAGAAAGAAATGACAGGGATGAACGCGGACCGGCTGCTGCTGGTACAGAAAAAAGAGAATATCGGATGGTTTATATTACAGGCAGAGAGATCTGGTCATGATTTTAAAAATCAGAAGATCATGTTGTCACTGGAGGGATTTACATCTACCCATACAACGGCAGAAGATTTGATTTTTGAGAATCCCAAAGGCTCATGGAAGCTGACCTGGAAAGTGGAAAACAGCAAAATGGAAACGGCAGAGGTTCATGTGGATAAAGAATATCATTTCCAAAACGGAAAGGAAATCATAAAGAAGATAGAGATTACTCCATTTTATTTCAGGGTTTATCATGGCAAAAAGGGCAGTTCGGAGGATAATTCCAATTTACCGGAATGTTCTTTAAGGATCAAGGATGGAACGGTCAAAAAGCTTCACTGGTCTTACAGTCAGGGGGCTGACAGGTCGGCAAACGGATATGCTTTTCATCAAAGTGATTTTACAGAGCTGATAAATCCTGACAACGTAGAGGCGGTCATTATAGGAGGCAATGAAATATCGGTTTCAAAAAATAAATAATCGATAAATAGATTAAGACTTTGTAGAAGACTCCCAAACAGGAGTCTTCTATTTTGTGCAATTTTTTGTGGAACCGATACCAGAAAAGTGTTGACGTAGAGAAAGAATCGTCCTATAATACAAATATGGAACCGATGCCACAAATATCGTAAGGAGGATAAGAGAAAACTATGGATTATGCAAAGATTGCAAGCCAGGTCATCGCTAACGTAGGCGGAAAAGAGAATATCAAATCTGTGGCGCACTGTGCGACCAGGCTGCGTTTTCAGCTGAAGAATAATGATTTGAGAAATGAAGAGGCCATCAGTGACCTGGATGGGGTAAAAGGTGTCTTTTTAACCCAGTCACAGTTCCAGATTATTTTTGGATCAGGACTCGTAAATCTGATCTGTGACGAAGTACAGAAACAGATCGGGGATGTTTCCTCAGCCGCAGGGGAAGAGGAGAAAGAAGAAAAGCAGGGCTCTGTTGTACAGCGTTTTGTAAAGATGCTGAGTGATATTTTTGTCCCGATTATCCCGGCCATTGTGGCAGGCGGTCTTCTGATGGGACTTAATAATATTTTGACGGCGGGATTATTCGACGGCAGATCGATCATTGAATTATATCCCCAGTGGAAGGGGTTGACTCAGGCGGTCAATACATTCGCCAACGCACCGTTTACCTTTCTCCCAGTACTGATCGGATTCAGCGCCACGAAGAAGTTTGGAGGCAATCCGTTTTTAGGTGCGGCCATGGGTATGATCATGGTTCACCCGGATCTTTTAAATGCCTATCAGATCGGCATCGGGCAGGCACCGGTGTGGGATATCTTCGGATTCAACATTCAGGCGATCGGTTATCAGGGAACAGTACTTCCTGTACTGGCAATTTCCTGGATTCTGGCTCAGATTGAACAAAGGCTTCACAAAGTAACACCTACCTGGCTTGACAATCTTACGACACCATTGCTTTCTATCATTATAACTGCATTTTTAACATTCATCTGTGTGGGACCGGTATTAAGAGAAGCAGGCAACTTATTAGCAGACGGAATCACATGGGTTTACAATACTCTCGGCGCTGTGGGAGGCGGACTCTTTGGTCTTGTATACGCACCGATCACGATGACAGGGCTTCACCACAGCTTTATTGCCATCGAGACTCAGCTTCTGGCCGCAAAGGCAGTGACCGGAGGAAGCTTCATCTTTACAACGGCAAGTATGAACAATGTTGCACAGGGAGCGGCAGTTTTAGCAGTCCTCTTCCTCACAAAAGACCAGAAACAGAAGTCTATTTGTTCTGCATCCGGAGTCTCCGCATTATTGGGAATTACGGAGCCGGCGATGTTTGGCGTGACACTGAAATTGAAATATCCTTTCTACGCGGCGATCATTGGTTCCGCAGTGGGAAGTGCATACGCAGCAGCTACCAAAACACTGGCACAGGCATTGGGAGCAGCGGGACTTCCCGGATTTATCTCCATGAAACCGGATCATTTTCTTCACTTTGGAATCGGATTGATCCTCTCCATGGTGATTTCAGCGGGGCTCACCGTTGTGTTCTGGAAAAAGTACAACCTTGGCGGAAATGAAAAAACAAGAAAGCCGGTACAGTCTTCTGAGGAAACAGCAGAAATTCCGGAACAGGCAGAAACAGCGGAAACAGTGCTTTACTCCCCGATGAATGGGGAAGTGCTTCCCATCACGGAGTCCGAAGATGAAGCATTCGCATCGAAAGCCATGGGAGACGGCGTGGCCGTCAATCCTTCTGAGGGCACAGTGTATGCGCCGTGTGACGGTACGATAACGATGATCTTTCCGACAAAACATGCGATTGCGATTCAGGCAGAAACGGGAAAGAGTTTTCTGATTCATGCGGGAATTGACACCGTAAAGATGGAAGGGGAAGGCTTTGAGACGTTCGCAGAAGCCGGAACGAAGGTAAAACAGGGAGATAAGATCCTTACGTTTGATATAGATCTCGTGAAAGAAAAGGGTTACAGTCCTCAGACTATGATGATGCTGGCAGAGGGAGACGGACAGGTGGAAGTCATTCCAAAGACGGATGCAGATACGAAAACACAGGTTATGATCGTTAGATAAGAGGGAAATCATGTTTAAGAAGTATAATAAAGTATTGAAAGAAGACTATGAAAAGTGGTATGCTGAACATGAAAGTGACAGAGAAGAGACAGCGAAAGATCCGATGCGGCTTAAATTTCACCTGATGCCTAAGACCGGATGGCTCAACGATCCCAACGGACTGTGCCAGTTTCACGGCACCTACCATATCTATTATCAGTACACCCCGTTTGAACCGACCGGAGAACTGAAGCTTTGGGGGCATTATACGACAAAAGATTTTATTTCTTATATAGATGAAGGACCGGTATTATTTCCGGATTCGGAGTTTGACGCTCACGGCGTCTACTCCGGTTCCGCCTTTGTAAAAGGAGATACGATTCACTATTTCTATACAGGGAATATCAAGTATTTTGACAGGGATGATTACGATTACATCAACTCAGGGCGTGGCAGCAACACGATTCATGTGGCCAGCAAAGACGGATATCATTTTTCTGAAAAAGACCTTTTAATGACCACGGACGATTATCCTGAGGATATGAGCTGCCATGTGCGGGACCCGAAGATCATCCGGCGGGGGGATGATTACTATATGGTCCAGGGAGCCAGGGATATAGACAGTCATGGACTGATCCTGATGTTTCATTCAAAGGATCTGTCTCATTGGGAGTATTTTGACCGGATCGTTCCGAAAGAACCGTTCGGTTATATGTGGGAGTGTCCGGACTTGTTCGAACTGGACGGACAGATGATGCTGATCACATGCCCTCAGGGGGTAGAACCGAAAGGCATTGACTACCAGAATGTTCATCAGTGTACAGCGGTGAAGATGGATTATGACTTTGAGAACAAATCATATGAGATCTGCGATAATTCAGAGTTTCAGCAGTTAGACAGGGGCTTTGATTTTTACGCACCCCAGACCTTTGAGGACGAGAAGGGACGCCGTATCCTGATCGGATGGATGGGGATTCCGGATGCCGATTACACGAATCCGACCGTTGAGCATGGATGGCAGCACGCACTGACAATCCCAAGGGAACTGCACATAAAGGATGGAAGGATCATTCAGCAGCCCATAAAGGAGATGGAACAGATGAGAAAAGGAGAACTGATCTGTACATTTTCTGAACAGGGCAGGATGGAGAGCAATCTGAAACTGTATGAAGCAGAGGTTCGATTCAGACATTGCGCTGATATGGTTCTGACTTTAAAGGAAGGCGTTACCTTATCCTATGACAGCGGAATGCTCACCCTTGATCTGGGGGATTTTGGTGAGGGCAGGACGACAAGATGTGCCGCATTGGATGAATTAAAAGACCTGCGGATTTTCGCAGACACTACTTCTCTTGAAATTTTTGTAAACGGCGGTGAAGAAGTCTTTACCACCAGGGTATACAGCAGCCAGGGAAAGCTTAGCATAGACGGGGACTGTTCGGGTACCATGAAGATCTATTGCCTGCGGCCTCTGGAGATAGGAGAAAGAGAATGACCAGAAAATTATGCGGAATCGGAGAGGCACTGATTGATTTTATTCCGGAAGTGAAAGGACAGAGATTAAAGGATGTACCGTCCTTTACCAGAGTAGCAGGAGGGGCTCCTGCCAATGTAGCCGGTGCGGTGACGAAACTTGGGATTCCGTCCAAGTTTTTGACAAAACTTGGAGACGATCCCTTCGGTGATTATATAGTTGAAGTACTTGATGAGGCTGGAATTGACACAAGTCATATTAAACGGGACAAAGAAGCAGAGACGGCTCTGGCCTTTGTCTCTCTGGCATCAGACGGAAACAGGGATTTTAAGTTTTACCGCAAAAACAGCGCAGATCTCCGCTACAGTGTCTATGACATTGAGCCGGATGTTCTGGATGACTGCGGGATGATCCATTTCTGCAGCGTAGACTTGGTGAATTCACCCATGAAAGATGCACATAAGAAATTAATTGACATGGCAAACGGCAAAGACGTGCTTGTATCATTTGATCCAAACCTCCGTTTTTCACTGTGGGATGACTTACAGGAACTGAAAGAGACAGTCAATGAATTTTTGCCTTTTGCGGATATTATAAAAATCTCAGATGAAGAACTGGAGTTTATCACAGGACATACGGATATAAGGGAGGCAGTGTCTGACCTGCTGAACGGAAGGACGAAGTATGTCATCTATACAAAAGGAAAAGACGGTGCGGAGATCTATACGAAACATGGAATGACGGAAGCACCGGGATATTCCATTGACGTAAGAGATACGACCGGAGCCGGTGATTCCTTTATCGGAGCATTTTTATACCAGCTTCTGAGGGATAATGTGACGGATCTGGAAGCGGTGAATTTCGGGACTTTAAAGGAGTATCTGGATTTTGCCAACGCCTATGCGGCTTATACTACAACCAGGGAAGGAGCGCTGGCAGCCATGGCAGACGCCAGGGAATTTGCCGATTTCAGAAAGAACCTGCAGTAAATTAAAATATATAAAACGTGAAAAGCCAATGAGTCTTTGAAAAAAGGATTCGCTGGCTTTTTTCTATTTTTTACGAATAGATCTAGGATGAAATTGAAAATACATCTTGACACATTATACTATGTAATATATAGTATAATGCATAAGGAGGCGATAGATTGAATACACAGTTGAAAAAAGGTTTTTTAGAGTTTTGTATTCTGGCTGCCCTCTGTGAGGATGACTCCTATGGTTACCAGATCATCAAAGATGTATCGGGATGTATTAAGATTTCCGAGTCAACGCTGTATCCGATTCTGAAACGTCTGGAAAGCAGCGGATATCTGGATACTTACACGGTGGAACACAACAGCCGTCTCAGAAAGTATTACAGGATAACAGAAAAGGGAAGAGACCATATCAGAGAATTTTTGGATGAGTGGCAGCAGATCATGGGTATTTATGAGTTTGTGAAAGGAGCGGCAGAACATGAGTAAAGAAGAGTTTTTAGGAAGTCTTAACCGGCTTTTAAAAAGTCTTGGGAAGAGTGAGAGAGAAAAATCGCTCTCCTATTACAATGAGATCATTGACGATTATATGGAGGACGGATATACGGAGGAGCAAGCTGTAGAGCAGATCGGGAATCCGGGGCTGATCGCACAGGAGATTCTGGAGGAACAGCAGTCACAGATGAAGGCGCCGATGTCCCGGGGGACGAAAGTCTTGGTCGCAGTTTTGCTGGTCCTTGGTTTTCCGCTTTGGGGTTCCCTGATGCTTGCGGGATTTTGTATTGTGCTGTCAGCGGTGCTGCTGGTCTTGTCTGCCTACATTGTCATTTGGTGTATTCCGCTGTGCACCGGAGCAGTCTCAGTGGCGGGCCTGATTCTGTCAGTAGTCAGTATGGGCGGCGCGGCAGTCATCGTTTTCCAGAATTCTGCGGCAGGGGTCATTCAGCTGGGCGTCGGCATGTTGTCTGCCGGTATTTTCATCCTGACAGGTCTGCTGACATGGGTTTTAGGAAAATATTTTGTAAAAGTAACAGCCAGTTTCAGTAAATGGCTGGCGGGGACAGTTACCAGGATAAGGAGGAAAAACGTATGAGTATCAGCAGTTTTAAAAAGAAATGTCTTATATTGAGTGCGGTATTTCTGATCATAGGGTCTGTCCTTATAGGAGCCGGCTGGAGCATGGCAGATTTTAAGGCGGAGAATGTGAAGGAAGAGGGAACACCGAAGTGGTACCGGACATTTCATGCAGATGAGCAGGGAACATGGATCGGCATCCGGCTTAAAAAGGGTGTGTACCTTCTTACTTTCGGCGACAGCGGTGAATATTGATTTGTAATAGATCTAACATAGTTTTGTTACAAATTTCTCCTTAGGCTTTGCTATAATAAACAGACAACCTGACAGGAGGAATGGTTATGGGAATAAGACGGAAACAGCTGATGGGAATTTTTCTGTCTGCTGCGTTGGCAGCAGGAAGTATTTTGGTCCCGGTTTCAGCGAAAGAAAAGACAGATGTCACAGATCTGCTGAAAGTAAAAAACAGAACAGAGTATAACAAAGGCAGAAGGGCAGCCGGGAAGAACCAGGCGGAGATTCACGTTAAAAAGTACCGCTCCATAGGTGAGATGCCGGGTGAAGAAGGATACAAGTACAGCTCCTCATGGCAGGGCAAAACAGTTAAAATCTATGCAGATCAATCCGGACTGCTCGTAATCGGAGGTGAATCTGAAGATATGGCTGATGCCTGTGGTACGTTATATGATGCTTCAGGAAAAGAGGTAAAGGAATATCAGAAGGAAGGACTTCTTATGAAGGTTGTTTCTGCAGGAACAGTGTATTCCCTAAAACTACCCGAAAAGTTTAGAAGTTTTACCGTAGAAGCCGATCTGATGGAAGATCATCAAAAGGTGTTAAGGAAAAATGATTCTTATGTGCAGACAGCCACCGGAGGTTATTTTTATCATGAGTTTACTCTGAAAAAAAGATCTATGGCGATGCTGCCGATACTTCCCTTTACAGACCAGAAGCTGTCATATAATATACAGCGGAAGACAAAGGCCGGATGGAAGATGCTTTCAAAAACCAAGACAGCTGATGATGATTATGAGAAGGCCTTATCCAGGTCTGTTTATGGATTGGCGAAGGGGAATTACAGAGCTGCCGTGAAGGGGAAGACGGGTACGCCGTATCTGATTGGTTATGTTCCCGAAACGGTTGTGAAGAAATATAAGACAAAAAAGTCAAAAGCTAAAAAAATTACGCTGGAAAGCTTTCAGACAGATTTGTATACAGATACAGAAAGAGCTTCCAGATGGTATCGGATCTCCAGAAAGACAGCGAAAAAGAAACGTTACATTGAAATCAGTACTTCCATGAATTCTGGAAAACTGAAGTTTACAATTTATAAAAAAGGCAGAAAAAAACCACTGAAGATTTATAAACTCTCAGGACAGAAGGAAAGAAAATATCGTCTGAAGCATGGGGCGGGAACGTATTATATAAAAGTCTCCAAAATCGGAAAGAATACAAATGGTGTTTACAGCATTGATTATCTGTAATGAAGGAAAAGGAGACGATCAAATGGAATTTCAGAGTGAAGATCACCGGATTTTTGCCAAAGATCAAGAAGGACATGTGATAGCAGAAGTAACATTTCCCGAAGTGTCTGAAGGCACGGCCGTCATAGAACATACCTTTGTAGATGATTCCCTGCGGGGACAGGGAGTGGCCGGAGAACTATTGGAAACGGCGGCAGAACAGCTGGAAGAAAGAGGGATGAAGGTAATCCCAACCTGTTCCTATGCGGTGCGGTGGTTTGAAAAGCACCCGGAATACCGGATACTTTTGAAATCTTAGACGGCGGACTGAATGCCAAAACTAAAAAAGGATATGAGAACTGTACTGAAAACAGTTCTCATATCCTTTTTTGCTGAGAAAATTTTCCTGCGGGCAAATTGTATTGACTTTTGTACATAAGTGTTATATTATAAAGATGAACAAAATAACAGTATATGTTCAAATGAACAAAAAGAGGTGATGACATGGATATGCAGAGAAGAACTATGACTATGATCAGCAAGCTGTATTATGAAGAAAATATGACCCAGCAGCAGATCGCAAAGCAGACCGGATTGTCAAGAATGAAAGTATCCAGAATTCTTCAGAAGGCGAAGGAAGAAGGTATCGTAAGGATCATCATAGATTATTCCGGCGTTTATCCGGAACTGGAACAGGACATCAAAGGAAAATATAAGTTAAAGGATGTGGTCATCGTAGACACATCCATCGGAAATTCTTCAAAGGAACAGGTAGCCTCCGCTGCTGCCTATTATCTGGAACGGCATTTGGAATCCGGTTCTACAGTCGCCGTCGGGTGGGGGTCCACGATGCGTCTGATCCCGGATTATATTCAGAAGATGGATGATCCGGAGCTGTTGTTTTCACCGATCATCGGAGGACACGGACAGAGCGAACTGGATATGCACGCTACGACCATAGCGTCCAACCTGGCAAAAAAAACAGGGGGAAGATCGCTGTCCCTGATCGCTCCGGCACTTGTGAAAAATAAAGAAGAGAAAACATTTTTGTCAGACGACAACCAGGTAAAACGTGTAATCGAGCGCACATCTCAGGCAGAATATGCGGTTTTCAGTCTTGGCAATCCGCTGGCAAAGGACAGCAGTATCAAAAAGTCGGGCTACATATCTGAGGCAGACTTAAGACAGTTGGAAAAGGAGGACGCTATCTGTGATGTTGTCTCTGTTGTTTTCCTGGATAAGAACAGCCAAATATGCTGTGAAAATATTACCGAGAGGTGCATAGGGATTACCGAAGAACAGTTAAAAAAAATTCCCAATAAGATCTGTGTGGTAGAGAGCAGAGAAAAATATGACTCCGTGAGATCCGCGCTGGAGGCAGGATATATCGATATATTGGTCACGGACCAGGATACGGCGGAGTATTTGTCCAAATAATTTTAAGGACCGCAAAACCGGTCTTTGAAAATAAATAAAAAGGAAAGGAGGTGGATGACATGAAGGAATACCATATTTTGATCGCCTGCGGGAGCGGTATTGCTACCAGCACGGTGATTGCCAACCGGGTTAAGAATCTCTGCGAGGACAATGGATTTAAAGTAAAAGTACAGCAGGTAAAAATTGTGGAGGTAGAAAAAATGGCTCCGGAATTTGACCTGATCGTTGCGAGCACGCGAGTTCCTGAAACAGTAACGACACCGTCGGTATTTGCCATTAACTATCTGACAGGGATCAAACCGGAAGCTGTTGATGAACAAATTCTGACGGTCTTAAGAGGTCTGGAAGAATGAGGATGTATGATGGAGGTAAAACATGGAATATGTAACAATGGCGGAAGGCCTTGAGTTTTCCAGAGTGGTGCTTGGTTTTTGGAGACTTCTGGACTGGAATCTTTCAACCGATGAATTGATCCGCTATCTGGAAGAATGTCTTGACCTGGGGATCACGACGATGGATCACGCAGATATTTACGGGGACTACACGGTCGAAGAGAAATTCGGGGAAGCCATGAAAAAAAGGCCGGATCTCAGAGACAAAATGCAGATTATTTCAAAGTGCGGAATTGTCTACAAGTCAGAAACTGCACGTGTCAAATATTATAATTACGGTACAGACTACATCATCGGACAGGTGGAGAAATCTTTGAAATATATGGGGATTGATCACCTGGACACACTGCTCCTGCACCGTCCGAGTCCGTTTATGGACCCGGAAGAGATCAGCAGAGCGTTTGAAACCCTTTTAAAGGAAGGAAAAGTAAGGACCTTTGGAGTATCGAATTTTCTGCCGGACGAATTCCGCCTGCTGAAATCTTATCTCACTGTACCTTTGATCACGAATCAGATCGAACTTTCTCCGCTCAGGATGGGAAATATGGAAAACGGAGTCATGAATCTTTGCCTGGAAGAGAGGATTCATCCTATGCTCTGGTCTCCGCTTGCCGGAGGCAGGATCTTTACCGGGCAGGGAGAAGAGGAAATAAGGCTCAGAGAAGTTTTAGAAGTCATCCGGGAGGAGATCGGTGCGGAAGATATCGATGAAGTGGCCTTCGCATGGCTGTTCTCCCATCCGGCAAAGCCGATTCCGATTACAGGTTCAGGAGAAATCGGATTGGCAGAGAGACCAGTCAAAGCATTGAAATACCGGCTGACGCCAGAACAGTGGTTTATGATCTGGACGGCAGTCAAGGGCCACAAAGTACCGTAGATGAATGAGGGTACAATGGGAGGAATTGTATGGAAATATTAAATTTTATATTGGGATTGGGTTCCACAGTTATGCTGCCGATCATTATTTTCGTGTTCGGACTCATCATGAGGGCTGGATTTTCAAAATCATTTAAGTCCGGTGTGACCATAGGAATCGGATTCACAGGAATCAACCTGGTCATTACGCTGCTGACGGATCAGCTGGGTCCGGTGGCGCAGGCCATGACGAAACGCCTGGGACTGGACCTTCAGGTCATCGATATCGGATGGCCGGCCATGTCGTCCATTTCCTGGGCGTGGGCAGCGGCAGGTCTGATGATACCGATTGGACTCGTGATCAACTTCGTGATGCTCACGCTGAAACTTACGAAGACTATGAACGTGGACATTTGGAATTACTGGCAGTTCGCTTTCGTTGGATATGCGGTGACAACCGTGAGCGGAAGTCTGCCGATGGGAATTATTGCAGCCAGTGCACTTTCCATTCTGGCTCTGATCCTTGCAGATTATACCCAGCCTTTTGTGGAAAAGTTCTTCGGTATGCCGGGCATTTCATTTCCGCATCTGACGGCACTTGGATTTCTGCCGCTGGTCGTGCCTTTAAACTGGCTGATTGACAAGATTCCGGGACTCAATAAGCTGAATGCAAATCCGGAGACCATCAGAAAACGATTCGGTATCTTTGGAGAGCCGATGTCCATGGGGCTGATCATCGGCCTTGCGCTGGGCCTTTTAGGGGGACAGAAAATTGATGCCATCTTACAGCTTGCCATCACAATGGCAGCAGTCATGTATCTCATGCCGAAGATGGTAGCAATCCTGATGGAAGGGCTGATTCCAATCTCAGAGGCAGCCAGGGAGTTTATGGCAAAGCATTTCGGAGACAGAGAAATCTTTATCGGACTGGATGCGGCAGTTTCACTCGGAGAGCCGTCAGTTATTGCTGTCGGGCTTCTGCTCGTGCCGATCACAATCCTTCTGGCGATTGTGCTGCCTGGAAATAAACTGCTGCCGTTTGCAGATCTGGCGGTGATCCCGTTCATCGTATGCCTGATCACTGCCATGTCAAAGGGAAATGTCATCCGGGCACTGATCGTGGGAACGGTCGTTATGGCATGTGTATTACTGATGGCAACGAATCTGGCGCCGATCGAGACACAGATGGCCCTGACTGCAGGAATCAAAATGCCGGCGGGAGCTTCCCAGATCGGAAACCTGGACCGGGCAAACCTGATTTCATGGCTTTTCGTTAAGGTATTTTCACTGTTCGGCTAAACAACACATTTATTTATGAATTAAAGGAGAACAAAGATTATGGAAATGACAAAACAAGAATTTTTAAGCAAAGTGGACCACTCATTGTTAAAACCTCAGCTGACGAGGGAAGAGATTATGGAAGGACTTCAGTTTGCAAAGGAGAATCACTGTGCATCTGTCTGCATTAACCCGTGCAATCTGGATATGGCAAGAGAAGTACTTGCAGGTACGGACGTAAAGATTGGAACCGTGATCGGATTTCCTTCCGGAGCACATACGACGTTTTCAAAAGTGGCGGAGGCAGTGGATGCTTATGCAAGAGGGGCAGTGGAGCTTGATATGGTCATTGATATCGGGGCACTGAGGAATGGTGAATACGAGGATGTAAAAAAGGACATCGAGGCAGTGGTCAATGCGACACCGGGCATTGTAAAAGTCATTCTTGAGACAGCGTTTCTTACCAAAGAAGAAATCAGGAAAGGCTGTGAGCTGACAGAAGAAGCAGGAGCTGCTTACGTAAAGACATCCACAGGTTTTGCGCCGTCCGGGGCTGCAGCAGAGGATATCAGACTCATGAGGGAGACAGTTTCAGAAAAAGTCCATGTGAAAGCCGCAGGGGGAATCAATAACCTGGCAGACTGTATGGCTATGATCGAGGCGGGATCTGACCGGATCGGCATCAGCAGGACAAAAGCGATCCTGGAAGAATTCTAAGAGGAGAGTGATGTTATGAGAGAGACTTCTTTACTGCTGGCCGGAGGCATGAAGAAAGAAAAAGCCCAAAAGGCGGCAGAGCTTCTGAAAGAAGGACTGAAAGAAAAGAACATAATGGCCGAGGTGACATTTGTAAATACATATGAGGTGACGGACTTAAAAAGTCTGGAAGAAGGCCATGATATGGTGATCTCTACTGCTACAGGCAATCTGAATACATCGCTTCCGGTACTGCAGGGATTGTGTCTTTTATATCCATGGATGGGGACCGGGAAACTGTATGAGGAAGTAGAAAAGAATCTTTAAGGCAAATAAAGGGAGGAAACAGAATGGAGCAGATTTTCAGAGAAGATCTCATCTGGCTGGATGAAACGTTTGAAGACAAAGACCAGTTTTTTGATAAGATCGGGAAAAGGCTTTATGAAAAAGGCAAAGTAAAGGAAAGTTTTGCCGATGGGCTGAAGAGCAGGGAAGCAGTTTATCCTACAGGTCTAAAGACCGAATCATATGAGATTGCGATTCCGCATACGGATGTGGAACATGTAAGAGAGGTATCCATATCTTTTGTAAGATTTAAAGAAACGGTTTTGTTTTCGCACATGGGAGAGCCTGAAATCCAGGTGAACGCAAAGTTTGCTTTTGTTCTGGGCGTTAAAGAGCCGAGTCAGCAGGTGGAGGTGCTGAGTACTCTGG
Organism: Anaerostipes sp. AF04-45; assembly: GCF_003461725.1. Classification (NCBI taxonomy): domain Bacteria; kingdom Bacillati; phylum Bacillota; class Clostridia; order Lachnospirales; family Lachnospiraceae; genus Anaerostipes; species Anaerostipes sp. AF04-45. Next base: position 49,751 of record NZ_QTXQ01000009.1, on the reverse strand, counting down.
TTTTGCTGATATCCAATGAAGCAGAAATGGCTAAGCTCGAAGTTCTGAATTCACCGGCGCAGATTTGTGCACTGCTGAATGAATTTTTCAAAGAGCATATACAGAAAGGGTTAAAATGATGAAGATACAGCGCAGAAAGAAAAAAGAAACACTCATAGACAGTCTTCATTTGGGGCGAAGCGTCGGCAGAGCATTTCTTTCTTACAGATGTATTATATCATAACCGGGCACTATTTTCCAGGGACTTGCGATGCAGGTCCCTGTTGTCTGAATGAGAGGAGGTTTTTTGATGGAGATTGACTTAAAAAAGCTGGAGGGAGCCTGCTCCTGCCAAAGAGAACATCACGCAGATATTGATAAGATTCTTTTGGAGGAGGGAGCTGTCGAAAAACTGCCGCTTTTGCTGAAAGATACACCTTATCAGAATCTTGTCATGATCTGCGATGAAAATACTTATGAAATAGCCGGGAAACAGACGGAACAGCTGCTTCATATTTCAGAAACAGTCATGCTGAAGGGGAGCGGGGTCCATGCGGATGAAACCAGTGTGGCATATGTGATGGGACAGCTGAAAGGAAGAGAACGGCCGGATGCATTGATCACGGTCGGGTCCGGCACGCTTCACGACATTACCAGATACTGTGCCTTTGACCTTGGAATACCGTTTATATCTGTGCCGACGGCTGCCAGTGTGGATGGCTACACATCTACAGTTGCGGCTATGACACTTCAGGGATTTAAAAAGACAGTGCCCTCCTGTGCGCCGAAGATCATTGCGGCAGACAGCAGGGTGCTGAAAGAAGCTCCGCTCCGCCTTACAGCTTCGGGTGTAGGTGACCTGCTGGGGAAATATACGGCGCTTGCGGACTGGAAGCTGGCACATCTGCTGACAGGAGAATATTTTTGCCCGAGAGTCTGTGGCTTTGAGGAAGAGGCTCTTGAGATTATGTGTAAAAGTCTTCCGGGACTAAAGAAGGGTGAGATATCTGCTTATGAACAGCTCATGTACGGTCTCCTGCTTTCCGGACTGGCGATCCAGATGGTGGGGAATTCCCGTCCTGCTTCAGGGACAGAGCATCATATGTCTCATCTGTGGGAGATGGAGGCAGTCAATTCCTGTCTTGATTTTTACCACGGAGAAAAAGTAGGCACCGGCCTGGTCATCTCTTCTGAGATTTATCACAGAGCAGCAGAATGTCTGAGAAATGGCCGTTACGGTATAAAAAGATCTGTGCCTTTAGAGAAAGAACTGATAAGGAAATGCTTTGCAGGCAGGGGATTGAATGATATTATATTAGAAGAGAATCAACCGAATGTGCTGGATCAGATTTCACCCTCTGTACTGAAAGAAAAAGAAGACCGGATCATAGAGATCCTTGAGCAGGTGCCGAAGGCAGAAACGTTAAGGGCATATCTTGACCAGGCCGGCGGAGTCAGTTCCCTGGAAGACCTTGGACTTGAAAAGAGGATGAAAGCATTGACAGCCAGAGTATCTCCATATGTCCGGCAGCGGCTGACTTTCATGCGGATATTAAAATACTATGATTTTTATGAGTCAGTGATTCAGGGATAAGGAAAGGAAAATTATGAGGACAGGGAAATATTGCAGGGAATGTCTGTTTCGGAGTGAAGAGCGGAAAGTGGAACAGGAGCAGAACGAAGAGAAGAAACAGCTGTTTCTTGACCAGGTGAGGGCAGTTTTAAGAGATGAGGATTTAGAATTGTCTCCGCCGGAATATCTGGCTGAATTTACAGAACTGTATGAGCGGCATTTTGGGGAGCAGACAGCCTTTGATCCGCTGAAGAAGCATTTTAATGAACTGATGCTTAAAAAAGAGCCGGAGATCAGAAGAAGAATTGAGGCGTCAGAAGATCCGGTGGCCACAGCGATTCGGGCAGCGCAGGCGGGAAACTACATAGACTATATCGCTCTGGGCGAGGTTGACGGGGATCAGTTGGAACAGCTTCTGTTTCAAAACGGAGAAAAGGGGCTGAAACCTGAGGTTTACGATTCCTTTCGGACAGATCTGAGTTCTGCAGAAAACCTTGTCTATATTACAGATAACTGCGGTGAGATCGTGGTGGATAAGGTTTTGATCCAGGAACTGAAAAAATCATATCCCCAGGTTAATGTCACAGTGATTGTTCGCGGAGCATGTGTGGCGAATGATGCGTCTATGGAGGATGCAGTACAGGTGGGTCTTCCTGACGAAGCCAGGGTGATTGGAAATGGTACGAGAATCGCAGGGACCAGCTTAAACAGGATCAGCAGGGAAGCAAAAGAATTGATTGAGAGAGCTGACTTGATCATAGCAAAAGGACAGGGAAATTATGAAACTTTATCCGGATGCGGGCTGAACGTATATTATCTTTTCTTGTGCAAATGCGATTATTTTGTAAAGCGGTTTGAGGGGGAATATCTGCAGCATATGTTTATAAAGGAAATGTAAAAAATTTTTCAAAAGCTCCATAATAAATAGTATCCTGCTTCTGACGGGATACTATTTTTATATGGAGGAAAAGTTTATGGAATCAAATATTTATGGTTATGCCCGTGTGTCAACCAGGGACCAAAATGAGAGCAGACAGCTTCTTGCACTGGAAGCGTTCGGGGTGGAGAGTAAGAAGATTTACCTGGACAAATTGAGCGGAAAAAACTTTGACAGACCTAGTTACAGGAAACTGACAAAGATACTGAGGAGGGGAGATGTACTGGTGATCCAGAGCATAGACAGGCTTGGGCGGAACTACGGCGAAATCCTGGAGCAGTGGAGGATCGTCACGAAAGAAATCAAAGCCGATATCGTTGTTCTCGATATGCCGCTTTTGGATACGAGAAAAAAACAGGATGATCTCACAGGCACATTTATCGCCGATCTGGTACTTCAGATCTTAAGCTATGTGGCCCAGACAGAACGGGAAAACATAAAGAAGCGCCAACAGGAAGGAATCAGAGCGGCCAAACTGAGAGGCGTTCATTTTGGGAGGCCGAGGAAACCGATACCGGAGAAATTTTATGAATTAAAAGAAAAGTGGAAACGGGGTGAAATCTCATCGAGAAAAGCCGCTGCACAGCTTCAGATTGCCCAGGATACATTTCTTAGGTGGGTGAGAGGACAGAAGTAAAAGAAATGGTAGAGATTATCATTCAGTCCATTTTATACATAAAACTGCAAAAAATATTGATATTTTAAGAGATAAATTCATTTCTTACAGTATACATTGAGTGAACGAAAAAGTCTGCTTTATCGTTCGCTGGAGGTAAGATATGATACAGAAGAAAAAAGATTTGAGGAACAGGCTTTTAGAATATTTGGCAGAGGAGGCGGGCTGTCAGGAAATGTCCGATCTGCCTACCAGTTTTTGGTTTCCTGTGGCATGTTTTATCGCCGGTTCTGTTAAGGCTGAACGTTTCAGCGCGAGGGAATGGAATGAGGCTGTCAGATATCTGACGGGGGAGAATATTCGGTTTGCTTCTCCCGTGCAGGCACAGAAATTTTTAGAAGTAAATAAGGACAATTTTCATACGGATAAAAAGGCAGGTAAAAGGATGTAATGTCTGTTGCAGACGGATGTTGTATGGGGTAAGATATTGTAGGAAGAAAACTAAAATATCACTTATATAATATCCAGGAGGTTTTATGAAATCATACAGAGAAGTACTGCATTTTCATCTGCCGTCCAGACGGGGGATTGTAAATATTACGGATAAAGTCCAGGATGCTGTGGATAAAAGCGGTGTAAAAGAAGGCATGGTGTTGGTAAATGCCATGAATATCACGGCAAGTGTTTTCATCAATGACGATGAATCCGGACTGCACCATGACTATGAGAAATGGCTTGAGAAACTGGCACCGGAAAAGCCTTACAGCCAGTACCGGCATAACGGATTTGAGGACAATGCGGATGCCCATCTGAAACGGACGGTCATGGGCAGGGAAGCTGTTGTAGCCATTACCGAAGGGCGTCTGGATTTCGGGACATGGGAACAGATTTTTTATTATGAGTTCGACGGCAGACGGGACAAGCGTGTGCTGATCAAAATTATCGGAGAATGATATGGAAAACCAATGGATCAGAACAGAACTGCTTTTGGGAGAAGAAGCGGTGGAAAGATTAAAAAATTCCCGTGTGGCCGTATTCGGTGTCGGGGGAGTTGGCGGATATGTGGCAGAGGCATTGGCAAGGACCGGTGTCGGAACTTTTGACCTGATCGATAAGGATACGGTGTCCGTTTCCAATATCAACCGTCAGATCATCGCCACGCACAGCACTGTCGGCAGGGTCAAAGTGGAAGTCATGAAGGAAAGGATACTGGAGATTAACCCGGAGGCAGAGGTTCATATCCACAAGTGTTTTTTTCTGCCGGAAAATGCATCGGAATTTGATTTCAGCAAGTATTCTTATGTGGTAGACGCAGTAGACACGGTGACTGCAAAGATCGAACTTGTGATGCAGGCACAGAAAGCCGGTGTACCGATCATCAGCAGTATGGGAGCAGGCAACAAGCTGGACCCGTCAAAATTTGAGGTGACAGATATCTATAAGACATCTGTCTGCCCGCTGGCAAGAGTGATGCGCAGGGAACTGAAAAAGAGAGACGTGAAACATTTGAAAGTAGTCTATTCCACGGAAAAGGCACTGGAGCCTAAGTTTGACCTTTCAGAGAAGGAAGGAAGAAGGGCAGTGCCGGGAAGTGTTGCATTTGTACCCTCTGCAGCAGGTCTGATTGCGGCAGGGGAAGTCATCAATGATTTGATCTGTAATAGACAATGATATGATAAAAAAGCTGTTTGGCCTGAAAGCCGACAGCTTCTTTTATTATGGGGGAATTTTATGAGTTATTCACCCCTATTTCCGTGGCACTTTTGAAATGCGCTCCTCCAATAGAGGTAAATAACTTCCGAAAAGTGGCACCTTTTTTTGACAGAGGTCCTTCTCCAACAGACATTACGTCCATTTTCAACACGATTGGAGTGAGGCATTCTAAGAGCCGAACGGAAATCATGTGGAAAATGTCATAGAATTCCAATGACACTTTGTATTCCAAGGCTTACCAAAGTTATAGCTGCCCAGCAGCAGAATCCCATAAAAATCGGTTTTGCTCCGGTTTTTATAAGTTTTACAATGTGAGTATTCAGTCCGATGGCCGCCATTGCCATAACGATAAAAAACTTGCTTAGATTCTTTAAAGGATCTGTCACTGCAGGAGAAAGCGAAAAAACAGTTGTGATAACAGAGGCAAGGATAAAAAACAGTACAAACATCGGAAAAACTTGCTTCAGGCTGAAATTTGAGCCGCTTTCTTCCAATGCTTCTTCCTTTTTCCCGGCACGGAAAATCGCAAGCGCCAGAGTGATCGGAATAATTGCCAGAGTTCTTGTAAGTTTCACAATCGTTGCAGCATTCAATGTATTGCTGCCATGAACTCCATCCCATGCTGCTGCGGTGGCAGTGACGGAGGATGTATCGTTGACGGCTGTGCCTGCAAACAGTCCAAAGCCTTCATTGGACAGGTGAAGCATATTTCCGAGTGCTGGAAATACAAGAGCAGCAATCACATTGAACAGAAAGATAACGGAGATAGACTGTGCAATCTCCTCATCATCGGCTTCGATCACAGGTGCTGTGGCCGCGATGGCAGAGCCTCCGCAGATGGAAGAACCTACGCCGATCAGTGCAGAAACTTTGGGATCCATGTGAAGAAGTCTGTACAACAGGAACGACACGATCAAAGAAGTAGTGATGGTAGACAAAATGATGGGCAGGGACTGCTGCCCTTTTGCCAGGATATCGGTAAGATTCATGCCGAATCCGAGGAGGATGACTGCATACTGTAATATTTTCTTTGAGGTAAAGGCAATTCCGGGCTGCATGGTACCTTTGTCTTTGATGAGCAGCGTCAATACCATGCCGATTAAAATAGCAAATACAGGGCCTCCGATCACCGGGACCAGATTTCCCAGAAACCATGCGGGCACAGAGATTCCGATACAGAGCAGAAGCCCTGACCAATGGACTTTTAAAAAATTCATAACTATGATCCTCTTTCTTTCATTTTTTATAATCGCTGGGGACAGCGACAGAAAAAATTATATCATGACATGATGATAATATAAAATTATATATAATTATAATATGATAATTTATTTTGATGATTTTGGCTGTGAAATAAAAGAATATATACATTTCTCATAATTTCTATTGAATAAACCGTTCATATATGTTAATCTGACTGTATACATAGTCAAAGAATGAAAAGGAGATACATTTAAGTGAGCGGAGCAAAATTAACAGAAGCAGAATCAGTAGTAATGAGATGTATTTGGAATTATGAGAAAGAAGAGATCCCGTTTTTGACATTAATAGAAGAGCTGAAGGATAAGTATGGTAAAGATTACAAGAGAACGACTGTGCGCACATTTCTTTTTGATCTGGAAGCAAAGGGATATGCGGTGGTTGAGAGACGGGGCAAATTTTCGTATGTGAAGCCGGTTGTCAAAAAAGATGACTACAAGAAAGTCAAGGCAGAAGAGGTATTGGATATCTGGTTTGACGGATCAGCAAAAAAATTTATCAGTGCTCTCAGCGAGAGAATATCTGAGGATGAGGGTCAAAAACTGAACAAACTGCTGGACGAATTGGATGCCGATTGATCTGACAGAGTATCAGAGGCAGGAAAAGTTCAGAATAGGAGAGAAGAGACATTCTGATTTGCAGGGATGTCTTTTTTTATAGATATTCAAGACAAAGGAGAATGATATGCTGGATTTTAGGATTTTTACATTTCTTGAAGTATGTAAACAGATGAATTTTACAAAGGCAGCTAAGAAACTGAATATTACACAGCCTGCGGTGTCACAGCATATAAGATGGCTTGAAAAGGAATACGGGATAAAGCTGTTTGAGATGGAAGGGAAAAAGCTGAGTCTTACCGAAGAAGGAGATCTGTTCCGGAATGCGGCTATGACATTTCAGCACGATGAGATGTACTTAAAACATAAAATTCAGGAAATAAAAAAGGGAAAACGCAGGATTTATTTCGGAGCCACTTTGACGATCGGAGATTTTATTCTTCCCCGTGCAGCTGCTGAATTTATTAAAATGCATCCCGACACAGAAGTTTCCATAAGGATCGCAAATACAGAGGATCTCTTGAATCAGCTGGATCAGGGCGAGATTGATTTTGCCATGGTTGAAGGATATTTTGAAAAGAAGGAATATGATTACCGCATATATTCCAGGGAATCCTATATTGCTGTCTGCGGAAGAGACTATTGTTTTCAAAAGGAACCGGAGGTGCTGGAAGATCTGCTTTCTGAACCTTTGATAACAAGAGAGGCGGGATCAGGTACGAGAGAGATTATGGAAAAAAGTCTGGATGGAAGGAACTTAAAGATCGGAGACTTTAAGAAAAACCACGAGGCCAGCAGTCTGCATATGATAAAAAAACTGGTGGCTGAAGGGTGTGGGATTACCTTCCTGTATGAGGCAGCCGCAGGAGAAGAATTAAGAGACGGTATACTGAGAAAACTGGAATTAAAAGATTTTCCGGTAGTTCATGATTTTACATTCGTGTGGAGGAATCATAGCATTTTTTCACAAGATTACCTTAATATATTCAACAGTTTGCACAAAGATGATGAATATACAATATAAATAGACAATAAATTAACGAATACTGTTGACATAACTTTCACAAAGTGATACTATTAGCTCACAAATATTTAGCTTACAAAGTATTGGCAGGCTAATAGTAGGGATGCTAATAAGTTCTAATGTAAGAGCAAACAGGAGGAAAAAAGAAAATGGTTGAATTTAAATTGACAAAAGAACAGCTGCTTGCACAGCAGATGTTCAGAGATTTTGCAGAAACAGAAATCAAACCAATTGCCAGAGATATGGATGAAACAGAAGAATTCAGCATGGAACTGCTTGAGAAGATGAAGAAATTTGGTCTTATGGGAATTCCATATTCCAAAGAATACGGCGGAGAGGGTGCCGATGTCCTAACATATACACTCTGCATGGAAGAGATGTCTAAAGCAGACGCTTCCACAGGAATCACGATTTCCGTACATACCTCATTATGCTGTTCCTGCATCAATGATTTTGCTTCCGAAGAGCAGAAACAGAAATTCCTTCGTCCGCTGGTTGACGGGTCTAAAGTGGGATGCTTTGGTCTTACAGAGCCTGGAGCGGGTACAGATGCCAGCGGTGTGAAGACAAGTGCTGTGCTGGACGGTGATCATTATATATTAAACGGACAGAAAGTATTTACCACAAACTCAGGTTTTGCCGACACTTTTATCATTTTTGCATTGACAGACAAGAGTGCGGGAACAAGAGGAATGTCTGCATTTATCGTTGACAGGAACACACCGGGATTAGAAGTCAGCAAGAACATTCCGCGTATGGGTATCCGTGCTGCTTCCAACTGTGAAGTTGCCCTGGTTGATGTAAGGGTACCCAAAGAAAATGTGATCGCAGGTGAAGGAAAAGGATATAAGATCGCGATGTCTGCACTGGCAGGCGGAAGGATCGGGATCGGAGCTCAGTCCGTAGGAATTGCACAGGGTGCACTGGACGAAGCCATCAAATATGTAAAAGAAAGAAAACAGTTTGGAAAACCGATTGCGAAATTCCAGAATACACAGTTCCTGATCGCAGAACTTCAGGTGAAAATTGACGCTGCACGCCTTATGGTATGGAGAGCGGCAAAAGCCAAAGACGATCATGAAAATTATGCTCCGCTGGCAGCATCCTGCAAATTATTTGCATCCGATGTGGCAGTGGAAGTGACAAGAGCAGCTGTACAGCTTCTCGGAGGATACGGTTACTCCAGAGAATATCCGGTTGAGAGAATGTATCGTGACGCCAAGATCACAGAGATTTATGAAGGTACATCTGAGGCCATGAAGATGATCGTAGGCGGCGGATTGTTAAGATAAGCTTAGAGCGGAAGGAGAATATAGAGATGAAAATCGTTGTTTGTGCAAAACAAGTACCAGATACAACTGAAGTAAAATTAGATCCAAAGACGAATACCCTGATCAGAGACGGTGTTCCAAGTATCATCAATCCGGATGATAAGGCGGGGATCGAAGCTGCCCTGCAGTTAAAAGAAAAATGCCCGGGAAGCACGGTGACTGTTATTTCCATGGGACCGCCTCAGGCAGATGTGGCATTGAGAGAAGCGCTTGCTATGGGATGTGATGACGCAGTTCTTGTCTCTGACAGAGCGTTCGGGGGAGCAGACACATGGGCTACCTCTTCCACAATCGCAGCGGCTATCAAAAAATTAGATTATGATGTGATCATCACAGGACGCCAGGCAATCGACGGTGACACTGCACAGGTAGGTCCGCAGATTGCAGAGCACCTTGGGATTCCTCAGGTGAGCTACGTGGAAGAATTGGATGTGGAAGGGACTGACACCCTGGTTGTACAGAGACAGTTTGAAGACCGCCATCAGATTATTGAAGTAAAAACTCCTTGTCTGATCACAGCGCTGGCTGAATTGGCAGATCCGAGATATATGACGGTTCACGGTGCATTTGATGCATACAGAGAAAAAGAGGTCAAAGTCTGGGGACTTGCAGATTTGGAAGACACCGTAGATCAGGCAAACATTGGATTAAAAGGATCTCCTACAAGAGTAAAGAAATCCTTTACAAAGCAGGCCAAAGGTGCAGGAACCATTTTAAAAGATTTATCAGCAGACGAAGCAGTAACAGCGATTGTTGATAAACTTCAGGAAAAGCACATCATTTAAGCGAGGAGGAGAATGAAAAATGAGCAGAGACGTATACGTATTCGCTGAACAGAGAGACGGCGAACTTCAGAAAGTCGGAATCGAATTAGTTGGCAAAGCAAGAGAACTGGCAGATGATCTTGGACAGCAGGTTGCTGCAGTGCTGCTCGGGTCAGGCGTGAAAGATAAAGCGCAGGAACTGATTGCCTGCGGAGCAGATAAAGTCGTTGTTGTAGATGATGTTATGCTGGAAGAGTATGTGACAGAGCCTTATACAAAGGCACTTACAGCGGTGATCAATGCAAAAGATCCCGAGATCGTGCTTTATGGGGCATCTTCCATCGGACGTGACCTTGCACCGAGAGTATCTGCAAGAATTCACACAGGACTGACAGCAGACTGTACTGCACTCGAAATTGATGAGGAGACAAAGCTTCTTATGATGACCCGTCCGGCATTCGGCGGAAATATCATGGCAACGATCGTATGTGAAGATTTCCGTCCTCAGATGGCAACCGTCCGTCCGGGTGTTATGAAAGCGCTGGAAAGCGATGCATCCAGAAGCGGTGAAGTTGAAGAATTCAAGGTGAAATTCTCTGATGCAGACATGAATGTAAAGGTACGTGAGACCGTGAAGACGGCTCATAAATCTGTGGATATCACAGAAGCGAAGATCCTTGTTTCCGGAGGACGCGGGATCGGAAGCGCAGAGAAATTTAAGATGTTAGAGGAACTTGCCGGTGTTATGGAAGGCGAAGTATCTTCTTCCAGAGCATGTGTGGATTCAGGATGGATCAGCGCTGACCGCCAGGTCGGACAGACAGGAAAGACGGTTCGTCCGGAATTATATCTGGCCTGCGGTATTTCAGGAGCCATCCAGCATGCAGCTGGTATGGAAAATTCTGATTTTATCGTTGCTATCAACCGCGATGAAGATGCGCCGATCTTTGACATTGCGGATCTTGGAATCGTAGGAGACTTAAATGCGATCGTGCCGAAGCTTACGGAAGCGGTTAAAGCTGTGAAAGCTAAATAAGATACATAGAAATAAATATATATGATACAATTAAGAAGGAAAATACCGAGGGAGTTTTCCTTCTTTTTGTATATTTTGGTTGAGAGATAAAACAAAAAATAGACTGTTTATTTGAAACAGGAGATTATGAACAATAATATTTAAAGTAATAAAATTTGTTTTTATTATATTTCCAAATGTTATAGGGTTTTAGATGTTATATTCACATTTCAAAAATATCAAATTACAAGAAAAATATGATATATTATGTACATATGGAATGAAATTAAATTATCAAGTGAAAATTTCAAATAAAACAGGAGAAGGCAAATTTAAGTTTGATGATTACGAAATAAGTAAGGGTCAGATAGATATAATTCCTAAAACAGGGGGTATAGAGAAGGTATATGCTGTTCATTATTACAAAAATAATATAAAGGCGATATTGCCGATAGAGTTATATACAAATGGTATAGATAGTTATAATGCGCAAAGATTATATTATCAACTTACCGGATATACGATAGATAAGATTGCTCAAACACCACATGAGTATTATGGAACCTTATGTCTGGTAGTGAAGGACTATCAAAATAATTATTTTACCAATATGATTGTTTATGAAATCCAAAAAGAAAATATGTCTAATGTTAAAACTAGAATTTATTCGGATATTGATTTACTATATGTATATAATAAGAACATTAGTGTCTTGCCAGAATTTGATACTAACCAGATGAGAGAGTATCAATATCTAAAGAATAAGCTTAACGAGATATTATAGATTGAAAATTAATTATTGTAATTATAGGATATTTTTATTCTTATAATTTTTTTATTTTCATGTTCTTTGATGAGATAATGATATTTTATAATAGGTTTACAACTTTTTAATGTCGTTCTGATATGATAAAATGCAAGAAAGAAATTCTGCACCCACAAGGCACACCGTATTTTATACCCCCTCTCCTGTTTTGGGTGGACGCGCTTTGCGTGAAAAGGTATACCCACAGGGCACACCGTATTTCATACCCTTCGGGTGCACGTGCTTCGCACGATAAGGTATAAAAATATTCATATAGGAGATTAAACTTTGGAAGAATATATTTTGAAAAAAGATGGGTTATCTTTGGAGAAATTAAAAAGTCTCTCATATCATTCTGATCTGGGAATTCATTTGAAGAAGAATTTGCATTATTTTGATAAGGAAATTTTGTTTAAGGAATTAGATAGAATTAATGAGTGGTATGATTCTTGTAATATTTTGCATAATATTGCAATAGATTATCGAATTAAGAGTATACAATCTGCTCGATTAAAATATGAGAGATATTATCCAGACCATCAGGCAAGAAAGGTTTTTGATGATATGCTAGGTTTTCGAGCATTATGTGATAATTATGAAGAAGTATTAATGATTAAAAATTATGAAAATATTCGTGTTGCTGATATGTCAGAGGGAAAAACACAGGATGATGGATATAGAGGAGTACATGCTTATTTTCAATTGAGTAATTATCACTATCCAATAGAGATACAGTATAATACATATTACGATAGACAATTAAATAACTGGCTCCATAAATATATCTATAAACGTAAGTATGATAACTTAGTTGGCTGGACATTGCGAAGAGCATATGAAAGTGGTAGAATCAGAACAGAATATGAATTCAGGGAGGTGCTAAGTCATGTGTTATCTGATTGCAAAGAAATTTAATGATATTGGTTGTCTGGCTTTACAGACCTCTCATGGTCAGCATTTGGCGGACTTTAAGAGAAAACTGATTGCTGAAATAGGAACAGATAAAGTGCAGTTAGTTACAATTAGCCGCCCATCAGCGTATGGAGAATATGAGCCATATCGATTTGTTGATACGGAACAGGAATTTGAACAGATAGTGAAAAGAATGTAATGATATGTTGCCAGGCAGTTGATTTAGTATGGAGATTGGAAAAAACAGAAAGCAAATTGGTGTGTGGTAGTAACGTGATATAAATCAAAGAAAAAAGGGTGAGTCAGATGAAGAATAAAGCCGCTATTCCGGTTGGATATGAAGATCTGAAAGAAATTATAGAACAAGGTAAGTATTATGTAGACAAATTCAAGAAGAATATGACCGGCATCGCTATGTGCTGTGCGGAAACGCTCTGGTAGGCAAGGAGTAAGAGCAGTATCAGAATATTCTGGACCTTGAAGATGATCCGCTGCTCTATGTGGATGCGCTAACATTTTTGTCCATGTGTTTAGTAAAATATCATAAGAAAAATGCAATTATACTGATTGACGAATACGATGTTCCACTGGAAAATGCTTGGTTTTCCGGATTCTATGAGGACATGGTGGATTATATCCGCTCTCTTAATTATGAGTTAGATGATAAATATGAAGAAGTGATGCAATGGTTCGATGGATATCAGTTTGGTGGACGGGACATTTATAATACCTGGAGCATCATCAATTATGCAGATACGGCACGATTAGACCGCAATGCTTTTCCCAGGCCCTATTGGTCCAACACATCTTCCAACAGCATTATTCAGGAACTGGTAGAAGAAGCAGACTTTGAGACAAGAAATGAGATCGAGAGTCTGATTGTGGGAGACACTATTGAGAAACCAGTTCATGAGGATATTACTTATGGGGATATTCATGAGTCAAGGGATAACCTTTGGAATTTCCTGTACTTTACCGGTTATCTGAAAAAGACAGGAGAGCGGCCGCAGGAAGAAAGTATTTATCTGGAACTGGCGATACCTAATGCGGAGATCCGTTCCATCTACCGCAATACAATCCTCACATGGTTCGACAAAAAGATACAGAAAGCTGATTTAAGCCCTTGGTTTACTGCAATTGAAATGGATGACTGTGAAGCTTTTGGAAACTTTGTTTCTGACCAGCTTCTGAATACCATCAGTTTTTTCGATTATGCAGAGTACTATTGCCACGGTTTTCTCACAGGTCTTCTAAAGACTTCACAGAAATACAGGGTCCTTTCTAATCGGGACAGCGGTACAGGAAGGCCCGATATTCTTATGAAGACTCCTTCTGTTCGCGGCGGGGCGGTGATACTGGAACTGAAAGTGGCGGCAAGCTTTCAAAAGATGGAGGATGCCGACCTGGAAGCCCTGGCACAGATCGAGGACCGGAATTATGAAGTGGATCTGCGCGCTGAAGGATACAGCAATATTAAGAAATATGGTATTTGTTTCTATCAAAAAGAATGTCTGGTGATGAGTACGACATACATAGAACAATGATAAAGTTCCGAAGAATGATGAATTTTTACATCAATTCTTCGGAATTTTTTTGTATATAAATTTTGATATCCCAAAAAAATATTGTTGTTTAGTTGTATTTTGATATTATTGTTGACAATATTTCATTGAAGTGCTAATATAAACTCAAAAGTTAATCAAAATATAACCATAAAAGTTGGGAAGTGTGTTATGAACAGAAAAAGACGAAATGCAATGATGGTTTTTGGAGCCTTTGCCATATTGTTTACCGGTTATCCTCATGTGTGGTCTATTTATCAGCCGTATGTGATGAAAGCAGCCGGGTGGAGCACCGGTCAGGCATCCATCTGCTTTTATCTTCCCACGATGTTTTTTGTGCTGGGAAATATTTTAGGCGGCAGGCTTCAGGACAAAAAAGGGCCCGTACCGGCCATGTTTATCGGAGGAGGAATCCTGACCGCCGGGGTCCTGATTTCAAGATATATGCTTCTTCCGTCACCCATATGGATGTATCTGACATTTGGAGTTATGCAGGGCATCGGATCTGGAATGATCTATGCACCCATCCTCTCCACAGCGCAGAAGTGGTTTCCGGGAAGAACAGGGTTTGCATCCGGTGTTGTGATCACGGCAAACGGGATCTGCGGCCTTCTGATGGCACCAATCAGCAAAACACTTTTGGAAGCCGGAGGTCCGCAGCTGGCATTTTTGACTGTGGGATTACTGATTGGAGTCTCATGGATTTTGGGAACCATGTTTATCAGGAAACCAGAGGAAACAGCAGAGGAAAAAATGCCGGTATTTTACGGGGAAACGCATCAATACACCTCGGCAGAGATGGTGAAGACCAGAAAATTTTATTACTTGCTGTGCACAATGATGTGCGGGCTTATGGCATATTACCTCACATCGCCGTTATCGCAGACACTGCAGACGGACCGAGGCGTCAGCGCAGCTCTTGCAGTGGGTTCGGTCATGGCAGGTTCCATATTGAATGCAGGGATGAGGCTCGTGCTCCCGTCCCTTTCAGATAAAATCGGCAGGATACAGTGCATCAAAGGTGTGATTCTGCTTTCTATGGCAGCTATGGTGTTTCTGATAACAGGACAGAAAATACTGACAACTCTGGCGGTGATTCTGATCTATGGCTGTTTTGGAGGAATTATGGGGAGTTTTCCTTCTCTGGCAAGTTCCATTTTCGGACTGAAACATTCCGGGCAGAATTATGGAATCGTGATGTTTGGGATTGTTGTTGTGACAGCGTTGTCTCCCTGCATTACAAACTTTATTGCGGCAGGGCAGTACCCGGTGAATATGACATTTTTTATCGGCTTTGTATTTTCAGCAGCGGCATTTCTGTTTTTAACTAAGCTGGAAAAAGAAATAAAAAATGAAAAACAGGAAGAACAGAAACAAGAGTTAAAACCACAGATAAAGTTACAGTTGAAATGATATAAAGAGGAAGGAAGTATCAATTATGGCATTAGTAAAAATGAAACAATTACTGCAGCAGGCAAAAGAAGAAAACAGAGGATGCGGCGCATTCAGTGTCGGAAATATGGAGATGATCAAAGGGGCCGTCAAAGCCGCAGAAGAAATGAATACACCGATCATTCTGCAGATTGCAGAGGTGCGTTTGCAACATTCTCCCCTACATTTAATGGGCCCGATGATGGTCCAGGCCGCAAAGGAAGCGAAGGTGGATGTAGCAGTTCATTTAGATCACGGTCTCACACTGGAGACTGTAAAAAAGGCGCTGGAATTAGGATTTACTTCTGTCATGCTGGATGCTTCCAGAGATCCGTTTGAGGAAAATATAAAAAAGACAAAAGAAGTGGTGAAACTGGCAGCAGAGTATGGAGCAACTGTGGAGGCCGAACTGGGTCTTGTGGGCGGAAGCGAAGACGGAAAGAGTGATCACGGGATTCAGTGTACCAATCCGCAGGATGCAAGAATATTCTGTGAACAGACCGATGTAGATGCGCTGGCAGTGGCCATCGGAAATGCGCATGGGGATTATCCGGTGGCGCCGACGCTGGAATTTGGTGTTTTAGAAGAAATCCGCGATATTACCGGGAAACCTCTGGTGCTTCACGGCGGAAGCGGAATTACAGATGATGACTTCAGAAAAGCTATTTCTCTTGGAATCTGCAAGGTCAACATTGCAACAGCAAGCTTTAACAGTCTGACGAAAGAAGCAGAAAAATACATAGAGACAGAAGGAAAACATAATTATTTTGATATGAATGAAGCTATGGTAAAGGGTGTCTATGACAACGTAAAACGCCATATTGAAATCTTTAACTGCAAGTAAGGGTATTCCAAATTATATTTTGTTAAAAAGGAGAAGCGTACCGGCTCAACTTACCGGGACACTTCTTCTTTTTTATAAAGAAATCTGATTCCATGGCGGGAGAAAACCAGAGATTATTGAATATTCAGCAGAGTATGATATAATAGTATCAACAATGCGTGCGCGAGAACGCAGGAGGAGAAAGAGTATGGCAGTTACGATTCAGCAGATTGCAGACCTGGCCGGGGTATCCAGAGGTACGGTTGACCGGGCATTAAATAACCGGGGGAGAATTCGTCCGGAAGTAGCAGAGAAGATTAAAGAGATCGCAAAGGAACTTGGATATCAGCCCAATATGGCGGCGAAGGCACTTTCCACCGCCAATCACGCACTTCAGATCGGAGTTATCATTCAATATGCAGAGACCCCGTTTATGAAGGCTGTGCTGGAAGGCACGGAATCTGCGAAGGAGGAAGTAGAACGCTTTGGAGGACAGGTTTTTGTGGAACGTATCCACGGCGGGGATGTAAAGAAACTGCTCAGGATAATGAAGGATTTCAGGGAAGCCGGGGTAAAAGGAATCGCACTTGTTCCGACAGATGATGAATTATTGAAAAAGACCATTAATGAGTTCGTGGAAAAAGATGGGATTTCAGTTATTACGATCAACTCCGATCTGGAAGATACAAAAAGGCTCTGCTTTATCGGACAGGATTCTTACGCCAGCGGCAGGGTTGCGGGAGGACTCATGGGCGAAATTATCCCCGGGGACGGACAGGTTATGATCCTGTCAGGCTCCCAGGAAAATGTGGCGACTATGGAGCGTACGAGGGGATTCGCGGACGAACTGGAACATCATTATCCAGGGATAAAGGTGCTGGAGCCAAGATATGCTTATGATGACGACTGGGTTGCGGGGAAGCTTTTGGAAGAGCAGCTGGAAGAGACACCGAATCTGGCAGGTGTCTATCTCACGGCACAGGGGGAAAGCGGAGTATGTGATACATTAAAAAAATACAGGCTGGAGCAGAAAATCAAGGTTATTGCCCATGACTACGAGGGGGAAAACCGGAAAAATCTTAAAGAGGGGGTCATTAATTTTATTCTGAGACAGAATTCCTATGTCCAGGGATATGAGTCGGTCATGGAATTGTTTCATACACTCTGCGGCAATCCAACAAGACAGGGTGAGTTTTGGTATACGGATATTGTGATCAAAACAAGATGTAATCTTTAATCTCATAAAAATATGATAAAAATATTATCAATACATTGTTAATTCAAAAGGACTATTTATATAAAGTGTATAAATAAAAATACAATATCAAAGGATGATATTGTATTTTTTTGTGCAAAAGGGATAATACAAGTGAATGTACCTAAAAAATAATTAGAATAATTGTGCATATTGTTGATTGCGTGCACGCGCACGCAATGTTATCATAAGTTCACAATCAAAATGAAACAACAAGTCAATAACAAACATATGGAGGTAGAGTAATGTTAAATGTAGGTGTAATCGGATGCGGCGGAATGGGAAAAGATCATATTAAACGTCTCACGAACAAAATCCAGGGAGCAAATGTAGTGGCAGTGTCTGATGTCTTCGAAGAAGGGGCAAAAGAAGCGGCTGCATTGGCAGGGGGAGCCAAAGTATATACGGATGGAAAAGATTTAATCAATGATCCTGATGTGGAGGCTGTATTTATTGTATCCCCTGGTTTTGCACATACAGATTCTTTATTACAGGCAATTGAAGCGGGAAAAAGAGTTTTCTGTGAAAAGCCATTGGCAACAACTGCAGAGGACTGTAAAAAGATTGTGGATGCAGAATCCGCTTCAGGAAAGCATTTGATCCAGCTTGGATTTATGAGAAGGTATGATAAAGGATATGTTCAAGTAAAAGAGGCACTTCAGTCCGGAGAATACGGTGAGCCATTGATCCTTCACTGTACGCACAGAAACCCTGAAGTCGGAACAAACTACAATACACCGATGGCGGTCCATGACACAGCAATTCATGAGATTGATACACTGCACTGGTTAGTAGATGATGAATATGAGAGTGCGCAGGTGATCATGCCGAAAGTGACAAAATATTCCCACTCAGAATTAAAAGATCCTCAGATCATGCTGCTCCGCACAAAGAAGGGTATCTGCATTGATGTGGAAGTCTTTGTAAACTGCAAATTCGGATATGATATCAACTGTGAAGTCGTATGCGAAGATGGCGCAATCAAGATGGCCGAGCCTTCTTATCCGAGCATCAGAAAGAATGCATCAGTATCCACAACGATTGATACAGACTGCTTTGTAAGATTTGAGGACGCTTATGACACAGAAGTCCAGAACTGGGTTGACTGTGCGGAAGAAGGAATCATCAACGGACCGACTGCATGGGACGGATACCTGGCAGCTGTAACAGCGGATGCATTGGTGAAAGCACAGGAGAGCGGACAGATTGAACCGATTGTGACAGCAGAAAAACCGGAATTTTATAAATAAAGCAAAAACTCAGGAGGATATAATAATGAAGATTGGATTTAATGAAGCAACTGCACTGGAATGTAAAGGACAGTCCCTGATGGCTGACCTGGAAGCCTGTGAAAAATATGGGTTTGATTACATAGAGATCAGATTTGACTGTGTAAAAGATTATTTGAAAGAACATACACTTCAAGAGCTGGCTGACTGGTTTAAAAATCATCATTTAAAACCATGGGCTTACAACACTCTGATTTTCTTCAATCAAAGAGATGAAGCAGGAGTGAAGGAGATCGATGAGGAGACTGATTTCATCATTGAAGTATGTAAAGCCATTGGTATGAAAATGCTGATCACAGTGCCGTCTTTTGATGTAAAAGATAAGAGCATTACAGAGATCAAAGAAGAAGCTGCAGAACGTCTGCGCTATTTATCCGATAAAGTTGGAGAAGACATTAAGATTTCATTGGAATTCTGCGGTGCTCCGAACTGTTCGATCAATCAGTTTGGAACTGCCTATGATGTAGTAAAAGCGACAGGACGAGATAATGTAGGTGTGACAGTTGATACCTTCCATTTCCATGAGATGTGTTCTAAATTAGAAGATTTAGAAGCGGCAGACGGAAAGAAGATATTTGCTTACCACTTAAATGACTGTGAAGATCTGCCCCTTGGTTCCTGCGGTGATGACAAACGTCTGTGGCCGGGAGAGGGAGTGGTAGATCATGCGGGAATCGCAGCCGCTTTAAAGAAAATCGGATTTGACGGAGTGTGTACAATTGAAGAATTCCGTCCGGAATATTATGAAATGTCCCATGACGAGAACGTGAAAAAATCTGCTGAAGTGACGAGGGATTTCGTAGCAAAATACTTTGCGTAAAGCACAAGGGGGACAAAGATGTCTATGAGTGAACAAACAACAAAGAGGAAGATCAATGCAGAAGAGAATTTTGAAGAGATAGAAGGTGAGTTCGCCAAAGTCAGGTTATCAGAAAAACTCGCTTACTGCATAGGTGATCCGGCGCTGACAGTCGTATATACTTTGGCAAATACTTTGCTGGTTTACTTCTATACAAATGTCATAGGACTCTCGGCAGGAATCGTTGGTATGATCATGCTGGCGTCCAGAGCCTTTGACGGAGTTTCCGATGTGATTATGGGAACCATCATTGACCGGACACATTCCAAATATGGGAAAGCCAGAGTGTGGATCTTAAGGCTTGTGATTCCTTATGCAATTGCCGCGGTCCTGCTGATGACAGTACCGCAGGGGACAAAAACCGTGCAGATCGCTTATGTATTTATTACATATAACTTACTTAACACCATCATGTATACCGGGATCAGCCAGCCGTTCCATACGCTTGGCTCTCTGATGAGCAGGGATAAACATGAAAGGGAGACAATCAGCAACATCCGTATGTCTTTATCCATCACAGCAAGTATGGTTGTCACAGCGCTGACCCTCCCGATCATTAACTGGGTAGCAGTGAAAATTGATAATACGCAGCTTGCCTGGATTATTGTTACAGCAGTGTTTTCTGTCATCTCTGTCCTTATCCTGTTAAACACATTCCGCTGCTGTAAAGAGCGTGTAAAAGTCTCTGAAAAATCCGAGGAAAAACTCCCGGTGTTCACAGCTTTAAAGCTGATGGCTAAGAACCGATACTTTTTAATTTCCCTGGGACTGATGCTGTTTTATACAATTTATCAGATCATCCTTGGAATTGACCTTACCTATTACTGCCAGTATGTGTTGAATGATGTCAATCTGGTCATGCCGTTATCCATGGCTGAGAAAGTCCCTATGATTTTTGTAATCCTCCTTCTTCCAAAACTGATACCAAAGTATGGGAAAAGAAATATGATCGCAGCAGGATGTTTCCTCGGGATTGCGGGACAGATCATCTTTTTGTTTAATATTACGAGTGTACCTCTGGCGATTTTTTCTTCCATCATTCGTGGTATCGGGATGTCACCATTTTACGGAGTTCAGTATTCACTGCCAAGTGATGCGATCGAGTATGGACAGTGGAAGACCGGAAAACGGATCGAGGGTCTTATGTTCTCTTCCATGAGTTTTGGACAGAAATTTGGAGCAGGGATTACCAATGCCGCACTTGGAGCCGCACTTTCCTATGTAGGATACAACGGAATGGCCCAGACAGCGGCTGAGCAGGCGCCGGCAGCCATCGCAGTCATAAAGGCAACATATCTGTATGTGCCGATTGTGGTGTGGATCGTAATGCTGCTGATTGCCCTGTGCTATAAACTGGATAAGACATACAAAGAAATGATAGCGGAGCTGACCGTCAGAGAATTGTCAGGAAAACTTTGAGTAATATAGAAAGAGGTAATGATCGATATGTTGGATAAAAAGAAAGTAAAATTGGGGATTGCACCGATCGGGTGGACCAATGACGATATGCCGGATCTGGGCAAAGAAAATACCTTTGAACAGTGTGTCAGTGAAATGGCTTTGGCGGGATTTACAGGATCTGAGATCGGCGGGAAATATCCGAAAGATGCGAAAATATTGAAAAAAGCCCTGGAATTAAGAGAAATTGAAATCTGCAACTGCTGGTTTTCAAGTTTCCTGATCTCAAAGCCATATGAAGAGACAGAAAAAGAGTTTATTGAACAGACCGATTTCCTGAAAGCTATGGGGGCGAAAGTCATCGGTGTGTCCGAGCAGAGTTACAGTACGCAGGGAAAGGACCAGCCGGTCTTTGAAGGAAAATATGTGATGAACGATGAGGAGTGGAAGCTTCTCACAGAAGGACTGAATAAACTCGGGAAAATTGCAAAAGACAAGGGAATGACTCTGACTTTCCACCATCATATGGGAACTGTCGTACAGACGGAAGAAGAGATCGACCGTTTTATGGCAGAAGTTGATCCGGAGCTTGTTTACCTGCTGTTTGACAGCGGACACTGTTCTTTTGCAGGAATCGACCCGGTGAAAGTTCTTAAAAAGTACATTGACAGAATCAGACATATCCATTTAAAGGATCTCCGCACCGATGTGGTAAACCAGTCGAAAAAAGAAGGCTGGAGCTTTTTAAAAGGAGTCAGAAAAGGAACATTCACAGTTCCCGGAGACGGGGATGTGGACTTTGAACCGATCTTTGACATCATCGAAAAGAGCGGATACGAAGGATATGTCGTAGTAGAGGCAGAGCAGGACCCTGCCGCTGCCAATCCTTTAGAATATGCATTGAAGGCACGAAAATATATTGTAGAAAAAACAGGTTTATAGGTTGTTTGAAAGGAGAATTGCTCTATGAAAATAGCATTTGACGTGGATGTGCTGGCAAAGCAGATGGACATTAACCGGATGGTCCACCAGGTGGCGGACTGGGGTTATAAATACATCGAACAATCTCCGCATCCGAGGATCAATCCATTTTATAAACATCCTCTGTTTTCCAAAGAATGTGAGACGGAATACAGAAAAGCACTCCGGGAAACCGGAGTGGAGATCTCCTCTTTTATCGTGGTATACCGCTGGTCCGGACCGACAGAAGAACAGCGGAAGATGGCAGTAGCCAACTGGAAACGGATGATTGAGATCGCCGTGGACATGGGCGTGCCTGTGATCAACACAGAACTCTCCGGTGATCCCAATCAGCAGGAAATCTGCAGCGGCATGTGGTTTCGGTCAATGGAAGAACTGCTCCCGATCATCGAACGGGAAGGACTCCGCGTAGAGATTCAGTCTCATCCGTATGATTTCTGTGAGCTGAACGATGAGACCTGTGATCTGGTGAAATCCTTCCGGTCTCCGAACCTTGGATATGTATACTCTTCTCCCCACGGATTTTTCTATGACGAGGGGAAAGGTGATGTGAGATCTATGTTAAAATATGCGGGAGAAGAACTGACCCATGTGCTGTTTGCGGATACGTTCAACCAGACTCTGGACTGCCGCTATATCGCCAACCCGCCATGGTTAAACGGCCGCGGAAAGGCCGATGTGACGATTCACCAGCATTTGGCTATGGGCGAGGGAGACGTGGATTTTGAAGGGATTTTTGAGACTCTGAGAGAAATGGATTTTGCCAATAAACAGCTGAAAGAACATGCACCGAAAGTCGGAGGAGACAACATCGCATGTGTATCTATGTTCGGTTTTCCGGAAAAGATGGAGAAACAGGCGCCGGAAGCAAGAGAGCGCATTGAGCGGGAGCTTCTTTAAAGAAAGGGTGATAAATGATGATCTACCATACAACGGTGAAAGCGGTAGGAAGTGATGTGGAGGCGTTTGCTAAAAAAGGTTTTTTTATTACATTTGGTGAGCCTGCGCTTGTAAGCCTGAAAGACTTCTGCTATTTTGTCGAAGTGAATCCTGTCATGGGTGAAATAAAACCGGGCAGCAGACTGGTCATTGACGAAAAAGAGTATAAGATTACAGAGGTGGGCAGCATTGCGGCTGAAAACCTTGGAAAACTGGGGCACTTGACAGTTTTCTTTCATGGGGACAGGGAATGTCTTCCGGGAAGCATCTGTGTGGAACAGGATCAAATGCCAGAGCTGAAAGCGGGAAGCCGGATTTCAATTATAGAATAAAAAGAGAAAAAACTTTGCACGGTAAGTACCGGCAGGGTTTTTTCTTTGACTGTTAAGAAAAAGTGCAGAATTGAACAGTATCTTTGGTAGTATTCGTTTTCTTACCGTCTTATACTAAATGGGAAGGAGGTATAAGAGTCATGAATTTAGGAAACAGTCTATTCAATGCAAGAAAGAAAAGCAACTTATCACAGGAAGATGTGGCGGGCAAATTAGGGGTGAGCAGGCAGACAATCTCAAAGTGGGAGACGGGGGAAACTCTTCCTGATATACGCCAGTCCAAAAATCTCGCAGTGCTGTATCATGTGTCGCTGGATGAACTGATCGAATTTGATATTGAATTAAAAGAAATCGAGCAGGCGATTGAAAATACAAACGAAGAGATTCAGCAGAAGGTTGACTGGACAAAAGTGTGGGCTAAGAAATACCCGATACTGACTTCGTATCAGGAAGAAGTTGAAGTGGAAAAATATGCAGGTGAAATGAAACGAATGCTGGAAAGTTTGAAAAGAGACTATGGATATAACGACACAGATGCAGGCCTGGTATTGAAAGATATTTTAGCTCATGCCTGGAACAGCGAAATTTAAGACGGGTATATATAGAGAAAAGACTGCTGTACCGATGATGATAAATCAATGGTACAGCAGTCTTTTGCATAAAAAGAATGCAGTCGGAGGGACTTGAACCCTCACCCAGTTAGCCCGGACTAGATCCTTAGTCTAGCGCGTATGCCAATTCCGCCACGACTGCACAACACAGTTATAATATCATGGATTTTATGGAAATGCAAATAAAAATTTGTATTTTTTTCTGAACATGAGACCTTTTACATTTCAGAGGGTTTCATTTATAATAAGAGATGCTTTATAAATACAATAGAAAAGGAATGAAAATAGATGTTAATAGGATCACATGTAGGAATGAAGGGAAAGGAGATGTTTCTTGGATCAGTCAAAGAAGCATTGTCCTATGGAGCCAATACATTTATGGTGTACACAGGTGCGCCGCAGAATACAAGGAGAAAGGATATAAGCGAGCTTAGGATTGAGGAAGCAAAAGCTCTGATGGAGGAGTCAGGAATTGAATCATTTGTCGTCCATGCACCGTACATCATCAATCTCGGAAATACGGTGAAGCCGGAGACATTTGAACTGGCAGTGGAGTTTTTAGCACTTGAAATCGAGCGGACCAGTGCCATGGGAAGCAGAACCCTGGTACTTCATCCCGGAGCTCATGTGGGCGCCGGAGAGGACGCAGGAATTGAACGTATCGTTGAAGGGCTGAATGAAGTTCTCACAAAAGATACACCGGTTTTTGTGGCTCTGGAGACCATGGCCGGAAAGGGCAGTGAAGTCGGAAGGAATTTTGACGAACTCAAGCGTATCTACGACGGCGTTAAATATAATGACAAATTAAGAGTATGCTTCGATACCTGCCACACCAGCGACAGCGGGCTTGATATTGTCGGTGATTTTGAGGGAGTCATGGATTCCTTTGATAAGGCCGTAGGAAAAGAGCAGATTGCAGTGTTCCACATTAATGACAGCAAAAATCCCCGGGGTGCGGCGAAAGACAGACATGAAAATATTGGCTTCGGAGAGATTGGTTTCGATACACTGAATCACATCGTGCACCATGAAGATTTCACACAGGTGCCGAAGATTTTGGAGACTCCGTATATTAAGGAGGAAGGGACCAAAAATTCTTATCCTCCGTATAAATATGAGATCGAGATGCTCAAAAACGGGTCATTTGATCCGAGTCTGAAAGAAAAGATTTTAGAGACAGGAGGTAAATAGGCAATGAAAGTTACATTTATTGAACACAGCGGTTTTTGTGTGGAGTTTGAGAAGACGGTACTGATATTTGATTATTACAAAGGGGAATTCCCGGAGATGCCAAGAGAGAAAGAAATTTATGTTTTTTCTTCTCACAGTCATCCGGATCACTTCTGCCAAAAGATTTTTGAACTGGAAAAAAAGTACCCGAACGTAAAGTATATCTTATCGGATGATATAGCAGTTAAGGCTTCCGAAAATATCATAAAGATCAGAGAACATGAAAATAAAATGATCGGCTCTGTCCAGGTGGAGACGCTGAAATCCAATGATGAAGGCGTTGCATTCCTGGTGACTGCCGAGGGAAGGACGATCTATCATGCAGGGGATTTAAACTGGTGGTACTGGAACGGAGAGCCGGAAGATGACAATGAATTTATGGTCAGGTTCTATAAAGAGGAAGTAGCCCGCCTGAAAGGAAGAGAGATCGATCTTGCATTTCTTCTCCTTGATCCGAGGCAGGAGGATAAATATTGTAAAGGAATCAATTATTTTATAGAAGAGATTCAGCCAAAAGCGGTTTTTCCGATGCACGCATTCGGAGAATATAAAATATCCAGACATTATCTGAACTGTGATGACGGACAGGCTTATCAGGGCATCGTCAGAGAGATCACAAAGGCCGGAGAAGAGTTTGTCCTATGAGGGAAAAGAAATTAATGCTGGTAGTTGCGTTTCCTAACACTACCAATGCCATGGCGATGGAGAAGTACTGCAGACAGCGGGGTGTGGGAGGAAGGCTGATCGCGGTTCCTCCTTCTATTACGGCGGGCTGCGGCATGGCATGGTGCGCAGAGCCGGAAGCGGAAGCTGCGGTGAAAGAAGTTCTGAGCGGGCAGTCCATCGGAACAGAAGGAATTTACCGGATTCTGTTATAAGGAGGGTTTTATGAGTGAAGAAAAAATCGTGTTCTGCAAAAGCGGAGGATGTACGGCAAAGCTCGGGCCGGGGATGCTGGAGCACGTCTTGAGTAAAATCCCAAAGAAGAAAGATGAGAATCTGCTGATCGGATTTGATCATGCGGATGATGCGGCGGTCTACAGACTCAGCGATGATCTGGCAGTGGTTCAGACCCTGGATTTCTTTCCGCCTATGGTGGAGGACCCTTATATATTCGGTCAGATCGCGGCCGCCAATGCACTGAGTGACATTTATGCGATGGGAGGTACGGTGAAGACGGCCCTGAATATTGTGTGCTTTCCGGAAAAGATGGATTTAAACATACTGGGAGAAATCCTGCTGGGCGGGAATTCTAAAGTGACTGAGGCAGGAGGAACGCTGGCCGGCGGACATTCTATCGCGGATGTGGATGTGAAATACGGCCTGTCGGTCATGGGGACCATTCATCCGGAAAAGATTCTCGCAAATAATGGCGTCAGGGAAGGAGATGTCCTTCTGCTGACAAAACCTCTGGGGGCCGGAATCGTGCTGGCGGCAAACCAGATGAAGGAGGCTTCCGCTGCGGCCTATGAACAGGCGGTGAACTCTATGACGACATTGAATAAATATGCGGCAGAAGTCCTTTCGGGATATGAGGTCCACGGCTGTACAGATGTAACGGGCTTCGGCTTTTTAAAACACCTGTCTGAAATGATCGGAGAGCAGCAGTATTCGGCCCAAATCGACTCTTCCCAAATCCCATATATAGAGGATGCGGAGCGGTATGCAGATGAATTTTATCTGACCGCGGCGGGACAGAGAAACAGAAATTCGGTTGGAAGTGATGTAGAGTTTTCAGATGTTCCGTTCTGGATGGAGGAAATCCTGTTTGATCCCCAGACTTCGGGAGGGCTCCTGGCAGGTATTCGTCCGGAAGATGCACAGAGTGCGCTGGAAAAGTTAAAAAAGCTCGGCCTGCCGTGTGCTGCTGTGGGCAGGATTACAAAACGGAGAGAGAAGAAGATTCTTGTTTACTAAGGGAAAGGAAGAACGATGGAAAAAAGAATTAACGCGGTCGGAAAACAGTGCCCGATGCCGGTGATCCTGGCAAAGAAGGCTTTGGAAGAAACACCGGAGGGCGGAACAGTCACGGTGATCGTAGACAATGACATTGCAGTCCAGAACCTGTCAAAGCTGGCAGTGCAGAAGCAATATGGGTTTGTGTCCAGAGAGACAGAGGAAAACCTGTACGAAGTAAGAATGACAGCGGGCTCTGAAAAGACAGTGCAGCCGAAGGAACAGCAGGAGGAGAAACCGATGTCTGTTGAGGGAAAGGCAGGAGATACGGTTGTCGTGCTTTCTTCGGATAAGATGGGAGAGGGAGACCAGGTGCTCGGGAAGATGCTCATGAAAGGGTTTGTCTTTGCGCTGACCCAGCTGGACCAAAAACCGGACAGGATTCTTTTGTTTAATAATGGGGCGAAGCTTTCCTGTGAGGGGTCCGATGCGTTAAAAGATCTAAAAACTCTGGAGGACGGCGGAACGGAGATTCTCACCTGCGGGACCTGTCTGAATCACTACGGCCTGGAAGAACAGCTCGCCGTGGGAGAGGTGACAAATATGTATATGATTGCAGAGACGATGATGCAGGCATCGAATATCGTTAAGCCGTGATGACAGCCGGGAGGTATTTATGATTTATTTTGACAGTGCGGCGACCAGCTATTACCGCCCGGAATCCGTGGCCCTTGCGGTGGCGGAGGCCATCCGGCATATGGGAAACAGTTCCAGAGGGATGCACGGTGCGTCTTTGGATGCTTCCAGAACAATATACGAAGTGAGGGAAAAGCTTGGAACTATGTTTGGATGCGGGCCTTCTCAGATCGCATTTACATCCAATGTGACGGAGAGCCTGAACACTGTCCTCGGCGGACTGCTCCGGCCCGGTGATCATGTGGTGACGACCGTGCTGGAACACAACAGCGTTCTGCGGCCCCTGTACCGTCTGGAACAGCAGGGAGTGGAACTCTCCGCTGCGGGATGTGATGCGCTGGGGAATGTGAGTGCCCAGGATATAGAGTCCTTGTTTCAGAATAACACTAGAGCCGTTGTCTGTACCCATGCGTCGAATCTGACCGGAAATCTGACGGACATCCGGGAGATCGGGAGACTGGCCCATGAGAGAGGAATCCTGATGATCGTGGACGGGGCACAGACCGCGGGTGTTTTTCCTGTTGATCTTTTTAAAGATCATGTGGACGTCTTTTGTTTTACAGGGCATAAAAGTCTGCTTGGACCCCAGGGGACCGGAGGCATGGCGGTACGGAAGGGACTTCTCATATCCCCTTTAAAAACCGGGGGCAGCGGAATCAAAACCTTTGACAGAGGACAGCCGGAGCAGATGCCGGAACGGCTGGAAGCCGGCACTTTAAACGGCCACGGCATTGCCGGGCTGGGAGCCGGCATCGATTATATCAGGTCACAGGGCATGGAAAAGCTCCGGCAGAAGGAACAGCATCTGGCCGGCATGTTTTATGAAGGGGTCCGTGAGATACCGGGAGTCACTCTGTACGGTGACTTTTCAAAAGAGGAGAGGGCACCGATTGTGAGTCTGAATATAAAAGAGATGGTTTCCGGAGAAGTAAGTTATCTGCTGACAGAAAAATACGGGATTTGTACAAGATCCGGAGGACACTGTGCGCCTTTGATGCACGAAGCGTTCGGGACAAAGGAACAGGGAATGGTCCGGTTCAGTTTTTCCAGCTTTAATACAGGAGAACAGACAGAACAGGCAGTGGAGGCAGTAAAAGAGATTGCAGAAAGTTGAGGGAAAGGTATGCTGGCAGTGATATTGGCGCCGTTTTATCTGGCGCTGAATTATTATTTATATCGGAGAAGCTTGAGCTGGCTTACCGTATGTATTCATATGATCCATCCGGAAAAGATTCGTTTCTTTTACAGAATTCTATACTGGATTACGGGTTTTTCCCTTTTGATCGCTTTTGTACTGCCCCAGTCACGGATTCAGAGGATTTTTAAAATACTGAGCAATTACTGGATCGGTATTTTTTTCTGTGCACTTTTTCTGGCAGCGGCTGGTGATCTGATCGGACTTTTTATCCCAAGGAAAGACCAGAGTATATTGGCGGCGGCAGGAGTGATGATTCTGGCGGCGGTCATGATTTTTACGGTTTACGGCAGTATCCATGCCAGACAGATTGATACTATGGACTATGCAGTGACGGTGGATAAAGCCTGTGCAGGCAGAAAGGAGCTTAAAGTCGCCTTAGCTGCAGATCTGCATCTAGGTTATAACAGCGGACTTTCTCAGGTGAAAAAGATGGTAAAACAGATCAATCGGGGGAAGCCTGATCTGGTCTGTATTGCAGGAGACATTTTTGACAATGAATTCAGGGCGGTAAAAGATCCGGAAAAAATAGAGAAGGAGCTTAGGAAAATACAGAGTACTTACGGTACATATGCGTGCTGGGGAAATCACGATATAGGCGAAAAAATACTCGGAGGCTTTACGTTTGGCACAAAAAAGGCCCCTGACAATGA
The DNA here is from genome assembly GCF_003461725.1 of Anaerostipes sp. AF04-45. Classification (NCBI taxonomy): domain Bacteria; kingdom Bacillati; phylum Bacillota; class Clostridia; order Lachnospirales; family Lachnospiraceae; genus Anaerostipes; species Anaerostipes sp. AF04-45. Next base: position 20,115 of record NZ_QTXQ01000009.1, on the reverse strand, counting down.
CAGACAGATGGAAGAATTTCTGTCCCGGTCGGGAATCAGACTTTTGGATGACAAAACAATCCTGATCGGCGGATCGTTTTATCTGGCGGGCAGGAAAGATCCGTCCAAGGCCGGGAAGATGGGAGAACAGCGCAGAAATGCAGAAGATCTCTTAAAAGATTGTGACCTGACAAAACCGGTTATCGTCATGGATCATGAGCCGAAGGAGCTGAAACAGCTGTCGGAGGCTGGCGCCGATCTGGACCTGTCCGGACATACCCACGACGGGCAGATATTTCCGGGAAATCTTGTGACCGGCATGATGTGGGAAAACTCTTGTGGTTATAAGAAGATCGGAAACATGAATTCTGTCGTCACCTCAGGCGCAGGAGTGTGGGGGCCTCCTCTGAGGGTGGGGACGAAATCAGAAGTCTGTCAGATCACTGTCCGGTTTTCCGGGAAATAAACCTTTCCGGATGGCGGGGCCCCAGACGCCCACGAGACGTTCCAGTGTCCATGCCGCATTGGCCGGACTCGTAGATGGAAGTTTGACGGCGGATCTTCCCAGAGAAGGTTCGATATGTTTACAGAATAATTTGTGGGAAGTTCCCCCGTTGGTGTAAATGCTGCGGATCGGTGCAAGGGAGAGCAGATTGGTCAGGTCGTTGGGGGTCACGTTTCGGATCGAACTGTCGCTGGAACCCTGGATATCGCAGGATGCGATTACGTCCCAGACCGCTATGTGATTGGACAGGAGAAAGATGGTTTTCTCCTCTACGGTGGCGGGAACAGACTGGGAGAGGGAAGCAGCCAGCACCTTCCAGAAGCGGTTTTGAGGATGATGGTAGAAAAACTGTCCTTCTCTGGATTTTACAGAGGGGAAGCTTCCCAGGATCAGGATTCTGGATTTGTCGTTAAAAACTGGTTTAATTTCATGTTTCATGTGTTCCATCGGCGAGTTTCCTTTCTGGTTTTCTTTATTTCTAATGGTAATGGATTTTTTTTACGGATTCAAGGTAAGATTTTCTTGCCTTGCAAAACAAGGTGTGTTAATATCTTAACGTATGTATAGATACTATATACACTCTGGAGAGTCTCAAAGAAAGAGCGCCGAAGGTGTACGGCAGCGCAGGCTGTTTATCTCTCAGGCAAAAGGACAGAGCAGACATAAACATGGGGCACGTTTTCGGTGTACTGTATATTTGCTTACTCTTTCTTAGTCAAACTTTGGGTTTGGCTTTTTTTATTCCATACAAAGAGTTCTCCATGAATTTTTAATAAAAAGAATACAGGAAACCAAAGAGGAGAAGGAAACATGCTGACACAATTGAACAATTTTATTATCTGGCTTGACGATGTAGTTTGGGGGATACCGCTGATCGTCCTTATTTTATCTGTGGGAATTTATCTCACTGTGCGTTTGGGGCTTCTGCAGATCAGACATCTTCCCAGGGCGTTAAAATATATGGTGAAAAATGAGGAGGGAGGCTCCGGGGAAGTCACCAGTTTTGGTGCTCTCTGTACGGCCCTTTCTGCAACGATCGGTACCGGAAATATCGTTGGAGTAGCTACGGCGCTTTGTGCCGGGGGACCGGGAGCTTTGTTCTGGATGATCCTGGCGGCATTTTTCGGTATGGCCACCAAATATGCGGAAGGCCTTTTGGCGATCAAGTACCGGACCATCGATGAGAAGGGACACGTGCTCGGCGGGCCGTTCTATTACATAGAAAATGGTATGGGGCGCAAATGGAGGCCTTTGGCTAAGATTTTTGCTTTTTTCGGAGCGGGCGTCGGTCTGTTCGGAATCGGAACATTTACACAGGTGAACGGGATTTCCGGGGCAGTCAAGAACTTTTTTGATCCGAACAACGCTCATATGATCTCCTTGTTTGGAAAAGATTATTCCTATATGGTGCTTGTTGCCAGCGTGATCATCACGGTCTGCGTTGCGGCGGTAGTTCTCGGGGGAATCAAGAGAATTGCGGCTGTTTCCCAGGTGGTCGTCCCGTTTATGGCGGTGGCTTACGTTCTTGCTGCGCTGAGTATCATTATTTTTAACATACAGGAAGTGCCTGCGGCGATCGCACTCGTGGTAAAAAGCGCATTCGGAGTCAAGGCAATGGCCGGAGGCGCTCTCGGAACGATGCTGGCTGCCATGCAGTCCGGAATCGCCAGAGGGATCTTTTCCAATGAGGCGGGTCTTGGAAGTGCGCCGATCGCGGCTGCTGCTGCCCAGACAAAAGAGCCGGTGCGCCAGGGTCTTGTTTCCATGACCGGTACCTTTATCGACACCATTGTGATCTGTACCATGACTGGGCTCAGCATTGTCATCTCCGGTACATGGAATGTAGGGCTTGAGGGTGTGGAAGTTACTACAAAAGCGTTCCAGATGGGAATGCCGTTTCCACCGGTCGTCCCGTCCTTTATCCTGATGCTCTGTCTGGTGTTTTTTGCATTTACTACAATTCTCGGGTGGAATTATTACGGGGAACGGTGCCTGGAATACCTTACAAACGGCAGAATGAAGATCGTGATGGGATACCGGTACCTGTATATTCTGGCTGTGTTTATCGGACCGTTTATGACGGTGGAAGCAGTATGGAAGATCGCAGATATCTTTAATGCCCTGATGGCGCTTCCAAACCTGATTGCTCTGGCGGCATTGAGTCCGGTTGTGATCGCAGAGACAAAAGCCTATTTTAACAAATTAAAATCAGATAAAGAATAAAGAGCTGTAAAAAGATATCTTCGCATAAATATTGAAGATATCTTTTTTTGTGGACGGACGAATTGTTGTCAAAGCATAAATTACTGGGTACAATAAACTTGACGGTAAAAAACAGACAGATGTTGTGAGACACGGCCGGATGTTTCAGAAAGGTGAAAAATGAATTCTTATGATCATATTTTAAAATTCAAAGGAGCATGGCGCCCTTATCAAGAAAGGATTTTAGACCGTGCAGATACTTATTTGAAGGACGGGAAAATACATATTGTAGCACCGCCTGGCTCTGGTAAGACCACCCTTGGAATTGAGCTGATCCGGCGTCTGGGCAGGCCTTGTCTCATCCTGTCTCCTTCTGCAGTAATCCGGCAGCAATGGCTGGAACGTGTAAAAGAGGCTTTTATCCAAAAAGACGATCAAAGTCTGCTTTCAGATGACATACACGCACCGGCTCTGATAACGTCTGTCACATATCAGGCACTCCATTTCGGAATGGAACAAATTAACGGGCCGAAGTCCGTTTTTGAAGCGGAACAGGAGGACTCTAAAGTATTTAATCTTATAAATGCTGTCAAAGCAGCAGAAATCGGGACCATCTGTCTTGATGAGTGTCATCATCTCCGCAGCGAGTGGTGGAAATCATTAGAAAAATTTATGATGAAGATGGAAAATGTTTGCGTCGTTTCCCTGACGGCTACACCGCCTTATGATTCTACATCGGCTCAGTGGGAGCGGTATATTGGACTTTGCGGGGAGATTGATGAGGAGATCATTGTGCCGGAGCTGGTGCAGGACCACAGCCTGTGCCCGCATCAGGATTATGTGTATTTTAATTACCCGACAGAGGATGAAAAAGCCCAGATAGATGCATTTCGCGGGGAGGTCCGCAAGGTGTTTCAGGAAATGACTGCAGATGAAAGTTTTGCGGCTGTTGCTGCCTCGCGAAAGGGGATTATGGATCCGGATCAGTCTGCAGATGAACTGCTGGAAAAACCTGCGTATCTTGTTTCGGTCCTGACATTTCTGGAGGCTAAGGGAATTCCTTATCCAAAAAAATGGCTTAAGGTATTAGGAATAAAGCGTCTGCCGGAGTTTGATATCTCAAGGCTGGAACAGCTGCTTCAGGGAATTTTGTTCGATGACACTGGCAGCTATGATGCAGATGCCGGATACATCAGCGGTTTAATCCAGAGTTTAAAGCGCAGAAAATGTATAGAGCGCAGAAGAGTATCGCTGTGTGCCAATGAATCTATAGAAAAACTGCTGACTAACAGCAGGGGAAAGCTGAAAAGTATCAGGGAGATTGCAGCGGCTGAATATGAATCTATGGGAAAAGGGCTGAATCTTTTGATCCTGACGGATTATATCAGGAGAGAATATGAGAAGGCTGTAGGAGATCCAGACCGTCCAGCTGAAAAAATAGGGGCAGTACCGCTGTTCGAGATGCTGCGCAGAGAATTGGAAGCAGAGATAAGACTCGGAGTTGTATGCGGAGAACTGATGATTCTGCCGTCTGAAGCATCAGAGTTTTTAACGGATACGGCAAAGAGAATTCTGGGAGACAGCAGCAAGTTGCAGCTTGAGGAGATGAAGAACAGATCAGGGACGGCTTTGGGATATGCAAAAGTTACTGTCCGCGGGAAAAAACAGAATATGGTCCGGATTGCAACCGAGGCTTTTGAAGCCGGCTATGTACAGATTTTGATCGGGACAAAGTCACTTTTAGGAGAGGGATGGGATTCTCCTTGTATTAACTCTTTGATTCTGGCAAGCTTTGTCGGTTCCTTTGTACTGAGCAACCAGATGAGAGGGAGGGCTGTCAGGATTATGCCAGGAAATCCGGAAAAGACAAGTAACATCTGGCATTTGGTGTGCCTTGATACTACCGACAGACAGACCAGAGTCAGCCGGCTGATGGGAACGGGGGAGGCAGAATTGTCCGATGATTTTGCCATGCTGTCCAGGAGGATGAAAGGAATTTTAGGCATCAGTTATACAGAAGATATCATTGAAAACGGCATGGAACGACTTGATCTCGCCGAAAATCACTATACAGAAAAAGAAGTGAAAAGAATCAATGAAGAGATGAAAAAAAGAGCCAAAGACAGAGAAGGTCTGCAAAAGAAGTGGGAACGGGCCGCCGTTGTCTTCGATAAAATGGAAATTACCGACGAATGTGTGATGGACAAATCAGTTTTGAAGCCGGGGGCTGGTTTTTTTAATCTGATCGGTTTTGAGCTGCTTGCGGTGATTATTCAAACATGCAATCTTATTCTATACACTGGAGCGTTCAGCACAGAGGGGCTGGTTCCGCTTTTGTTCTCTGCAGCAGCTACGAGTTTATTTGTACTGCTGACGATCCGCTGCGGCACAGGAATTGTCAGGCTGCTGACACCTCTGAAACGGTTAAATGCGATTGGGACAGGGATCAGATCAGCATTGATTCAAAAGGGTCAAATCTCTTCTGATACCAAAGTTGTGACAGAAGAAAAGGGATTATTTTATTTTGTTTATCTGAGGGGAGGGACAGTGAGGGAAAAGGATCTGTTTTCTGCATGTGTAGACGAGTTTTTGGGAGAGATTGATAATCAGAGATATCTCCTGTATGAAAAAAGGAGCTGGAACAAGATGCAGAGTTATTTCAGTGTTCCGGGCATCTTTGCGAAGACCAGACAAGATGCCGGGGCCTTTGCACAAGCTATGAGAAAAAGCATAGGAAATTACAAATTAGTCTATACAAGAAATGAAGAAGGGCGAAAGATTCTTTTAAAAGGGAGAAGACATGCATACGCAAATCAGGCAAATAATGCGGAAGCCAGGCTCTGCGGGCGCAAAAAGAAAGTAAAAGGAGCACTGGAATAATTGGCGTTTCTAACACTTATAACAAACTGGTACTGTTAAATATATAAAAACTGGATGTTTTGATAATGCCAATGCGCTGTATAATAAGTCTTAAGTTTTTAATGCCGGCATAAAAACAAAGACTAACATATTATGGAGGACACAGTCATGGAAAATGAGCGTTACCAGTTAAATAAACAGTTGGCACAGATGTTAAAAGGGGGAGTCATTATGGATGTGACGACTCCGGATCAGGCGAAAACGGCAGAGGAGGCCGGGGCCTGTGCAGTCATGGCATTGGAAAGGATTCCGGCAGACATCCGCGCAGCCGGAGGCGTGTCCAGAATGAGTGATCCGAAAATGATCAGAGAAATCCAGGAGGCAGTATCCATCCCGGTGATGGCGAAGGTAAGAATCGGGCATTTCGCGGAGGCACAGATACTGGAGGCGGTTGAGATCGATTACATAGATGAGAGCGAAGTGCTCTCGCCCGCCGACGATGTTTACCACATCGATAAAACAAAATTTAAAGTTCCGTTTGTCTGCGGGGCAAAAGATCTCGGCGAGGCACTTCGGAGGATCAGCGAAGGAGCCGCTATGATACGGACTAAAGGAGAGCCAGGCACTGGAGATGTTGTTCAGGCCGTGAGGCATATGAGGATGCTGAACCGGGATATCAGACGGATTGCATCTATGGCGGAAGATGAGCTGTTTGACGAGGCAAAAAAACTCGGTGTACCTTATGAACTGGTGCTGAAAGTCCACGAAGACGGCAGGCTTCCCGTAGTTAATTTCGCAGCTGGCGGAGTGGCGACTCCGGCTGATGCGGCTCTGATGATGCAGCTTGGGGCGGAAGGAGTTTTCGTTGGCTCCGGTATCTTTAAATCGGGTGATCCAAAAAAGCGTGCACGGTCCATTGTAAAGGCTGTTACAAATTTCCGCGATCCGAAGATACTTGCTGAATTGTCCACAGACCTGGGAGGAGCCATGGTGGGGATCAATGAAGACGAGATTCAGCTCTTGATGGCAGAAAGAGGACAGTGATGAGGGTCGGGGTGCTTGCTCTTCAGGGAGCATTTGCAGAACACCGCAGGAAGGTAGAAAACTTAGGAGCCCAAAGCTTTGAAATCCGCGGGAAAAAAGATTTGGACCGTCAGATGGACGGGGTGATTCTTCCGGGCGGAGAAAGTATGGTCATAGGAAAGCTTCTGCGGGATCTTGAGATGGCCGGGAAGTTAAGAACTATGATCCTAAACGGGCTTCCGGCTTTTGGAACCTGTGCGGGCCTGATCCTGATGGCTCAAAGAATAAAAGGGGAGAGCGCTTATCTTGCGACAATGGATATCACGGCCAGGAGAAATGCCTACGGCCGCCAGCTGGGAAGCTTTTGGACAGAAGAATCGTTTGGAGAAGAAGGAAAAATTCCTATGACATTTATCCGCGCACCTTATATTGAAGAAGCGGGAAACAAAGTCATGGTTTTGGCGTCAACAGGAGGGAAGATTACAGCTGCCAGACAGGACAATCAGCTGGTGACGGCTTTTCATCCCGAACTGGATGACGACGATACTGTCCACCGGTATTTCCTCGATATGATAAAAGAAGCTTAGCAGTCGACAAGCAGGCTCTGCTGCATTATAATCAGTTTAAAAGCCCTCAGAGAAGAAACAGGAAGCGGCTTGTATCGTTGGTTTTAGGCAGAAAGAGGAGGAAGAAATGAAAACACTGATACTGGCATCCGCGTCTCCCAGGCGCAGGGAGATACTGAAGCAGGTAGGAATCGATTTCACGGTGATTCCGAGCACGAAAGAGGAAGTGATCACAAAACAGGAGCCGAAAGACGCGGTGATGGAGCTGGCTCTTCAAAAAGCGGAAGATGTAGCGGGCCGTGCTGACGGAGACTGTATGGTTATAGGCGCTGATACCGTAGTCGCCATGGAAGGCAGTATACTCGGAAAGCCTGTGGATAAGGATGATGCTGCCCGGATGCTTCGCATGCTCAGCGGAAGCAGACATCAGGTGTATACAGGTGTTGCGTGCATCTGCGGGGAAAAGAAGCATGTTTTTTATGAAGAGACATCCGTTTTTTTCTATCCGGTCTCAGAAGATGAGATCAGATGCTATATCGAGACGGGAGAACCGATGGATAAGGCCGGAGCGTATGGCATTCAGGGCAGAGCGGCCCGCTTCATACGGGGAATTGAAGGAGACTATTACAATGTAGTAGGATTTCCTGTAGCCAGATTTCTTCAGGTATTAAAAAAATGGGATGAGCAAAGCAGCCGGATATAAAGTCCGGCTGTTGTTTTTTTGATGTTTACGGATAAATATGGTATTCTAGTAGAAGATGCTAAAGACAGGTTTATCAGGGGGAAGTCTTATGAAAAAATTATTAGTTTGTATGCTCACCTGCTTTATGGCAGTTTCGCTGCTTGCAGGGTGCGGAAAAAAAGAAGAAGCAAAGACAGTAGAGCTGGATAAGGATAATCCGACGGTCATCTCTGTCTGGCATTATTACAACGGCGCACAGCAGGAAGCATTTGAAAGCCTGGTGAGCCAGTTTAATAATTCCGATGGAAAAGATGAAGGGATCTATGTCGAGACTTATGCACAGGGTAATGTCTATGATCTTGAGAAGACCGTGCTGAATTCAGCAAATAAAAAGGCTGGAGCCAGTGAGATGCCGAATATTTTTGCCGCTTATGCGGATACGGCATATCAGGTAAACAAGCTTGGACTCGTAGCCGATCTGAACGAATATCTCACAAAAGACGAGATCGGAGAGTATGTGGATAACTACATCGAGGAAGGAGAACTTTCCAGGGCCGGAGAGTTAAAAATATTTCCTGTGGCAAAGGCTACGGAAGTACTTGCGGTAAACCAGACGGACTGGGAGAAGTTTTCAAAAGCTACCGGAGCAAAAACTTCCGACCTGAGTACAATCGAAGGACTCGTAAAGACTGCGGAAAAGTATTATAAGTGGACGGACAAGGCTACCAAAACTCCGAATGACGGGAAAGCATTTTATGGAAGAGATGCGATGGCAAACTATTTTTTCGTTGGAGCTAAACAGCAGGGAGTGGACCTCTTAAAGATTGAAAAAGGAAAGTGTAAAATCAATTTTGATAAGAAAGTAGTGAGAAAACTCTGGGATAATTACTATACTCCATATATCAAAGGTTATTTTACTGCGAGCGGAAGATACAGAAGCGATGATATGAAGATGGGCAGCCTCATCGCGTTTACAGGCTCCAGTTCCGGGGCGGCATATTATCCGAAGGCGGTGACGGTCAATGACAAGAAAAGTTATCCGATCAAGGTAAGATCCTATGAAGTTCCGAAGTTTGCGGATGAAGAAGATTATGCGGTTCAGCAGGGCGCAGGAATGGTCGTCACAAAATCTTCCGATAAAGAAATTTATGCATCTGTTCAATTTTTAAAATGGTTTACCGAGGCAAAACGTAACTTTGAATTTGCGGCTACCTCCAGCTACCTGCCGGTAAAAAAAGAAGCCAATACCGAAAAAGCTGTTGAAAAGGCAATGAAGGATGAGAAAAATGAGGATATTAAAGACACAGTTATGACAGCGGTCAAAACAGTCAATAATAACAAAATGTACACTCCGAAAGCCGCAAAGAACGGAAGCCAGATCAGAAATATTTTAGAAACATGTCTGTCTGACAAAGCCGATCAGGACAGAAAAGCTGTGGAGAAAGCCATAAAGGGCGGCATGTCCTATGAAGCTGCGGTGAAAAAATATAACACAGATCAGAATTTTGAACAGTGGTATGAAAAAACATTAAAGGAATTAAAAACATTGGAAGGCTGATGAGGTTAAGATCCGGGGTATGAGACAGATAAGGCAAAATTCAATTTTAAAAAGAATATTGGTACCTCTTCTTCTGCTGGTCATCCTCCAGGTAGCAGTCCTTGCGGGACTTCTGTTCGGAGGCGGGGTCATGAACCGTCTGAACCAGAATTCTGTGGATATCATTAATGAGCGAGTTATCAACCGAAAGAATTATCTGGAAGATGAGATGGTGAAGCGATGGTCCAATCTGGATTCTGCCTTAAACGGGATCAACCAGTCGGCAGAGAAACTGAAGACGGACGATGCAAAAAAGTTTTCAAGGATTGACAGTGACAGTTCGGTTTATACCGGTCTTCTGGACGAGAGCATGGAAGAATTGATCTCGCTGATTCGTCAAAACATGGTGACAGGGGCATTTGTGGTTCTTAATACCAAAGATCTTTCAAAAGAGGAAGAAAGCCGCGGGTATCAAAATAAGCCCGGGATTTATATCAGGGATTATGATCCGGTGGCTGCACCGTCTGAGAACAACACAGACCTTCTCGCGGAACGGATGCCTTCTGCCCTGGTAAAGAAGTGGAAGATCGGGATGGATACCGGGTGGAATTCGGGATTTGATTTCAAAGATTCCTCTGTCGATTACTATTCTTTTTTGTATGAGCCGTACATGGCCGCAGAGAAATACCCGGAGCTCAAAACAGCGGATCTGGCATACTGGAGCAAGACTTATACTCTGGCCAACAATCCAAAAGAAGTGATTTCCTATTCTGTCCCGCTCAGGCTGAGCGACGGGACAGTGTACGGGGTCCTGGGCATTGAGCTGTCTACTGATTATTTAAAGAAACTGATCTCATTCAATGAACTCAGCGAGAATAAGAACAGTGCTTACATACTCGGCGTACAGGACGGAGGAAAAGGAAATCAGCTTCAAAATGTCATGGTCAGCGGGCCTGCTTACAATATGTATATGAAGCAGAGCAAAACAATCAATCTGGTTGCATCAAAAGACTATGACAATGCTTTCACCATCGGAGGATCTGATGCAGATCTGCTTTGCAGCAATGTCCACTATATCAATCTTTATAACACGAATACACCGTTTGCAGATCAGAAATGGGCGCTGATCGGTGTTGTTCCCACGGATCAGCTGTTCTCATTTTCCAACAAATTTAACAAGACACTTGTGATTGTAGTGACAGCACTGTTTATTGCCAGCATCATAGGAGTGCTGGTGATCAGTATTCTGATCACGCGGCCGGTCATCAGCCTGGCATCGGATGTCAAAAACAGCAATCCGAGCGAACCCATTGCGCTGAGAAGAACCGGGGTAAAAGAACTGGATGAATTGGGAGGGTCTTTTGAAAAGCTGAGCTCAGATGTCTTTCAGGCGTCCAGGAAGTTTGCACAGATCCTGCGGATGGCCAGCATAAAAATCGGCGGATTTGAGATTGACTGGAATGAAAACCAGCTTTTTATGACAGAAGACTTTTTTAGGGTATTTCGCAGTGAAAAAATCCGGAAGAACATGTCGATTGAAGAATTCACAGAAAACATGGAGATGTTTCGGCGGTATGTGAGCAGGAAAAATGAACAGGATCATATTTATATTTTCGAGATACCGGATAAGGAAGATCTGTTCTGGGTACGCCTGAGCATACGGTATGAAGAAGACAAAATCGTCGGTTTGGCAGAAGATATCACCAAGGAGACTCTGGAACTCAAGAAGATGGAGTATGAGAGGGATTATGACCTGCTCACGAATATACTGAACAGGAGAGCGTTTAATGCCAGGCTGGAGCAGCTGTTTCAGAAAGGAAAAGATGTTCTGGGCACTGCAGCTCTGATGATGATTGATCTGGATAATCTCAAATTTTTAAATGACTCTTACGGACATGACTTTGGAGATAAATATATCCAGAAAACTGCAGCAGGACTCAAAAAATATACTCCCAAAGAGTCGGTAGTGGCCAGGATGTCCGGTGATGAATTTTTCGTCTTCTTCTACGGATATGATTCAAAGGATGCAATACGAAAGAAAATAAATCACTGCTGGTCAAAAATGGATGAAGAATATCTGGAACTTCCAAATAAGCAGAAATTCCGGCTCAGGATGTCGGGAGGGATCGCATGGTATCCGGACAACACCGATGACTATACGAAACTCATTAAGTATGCAGACTTTGCCATGTACAAGGTAAAGAAAAGAGGAAAAGGCAGATATGGGGAATTCGACAGAGAAAGTTATTTTCAGGATGCATATTTGCTGCAGAATAAAGAAGAACTGAATCATCTGATCGAAGAAGAGCTGATCGAATATTACTTCCAGCCGATCATCGATGTGAAGACCGGCGAGACATTTGCATACGAAGCATTGATGCGTTCCAGACTGGATTCGATTCCTACAGTCTACGAGATTTTGTCTCTGGCGAAACAGGAATCCAAACTGTATGAGATCGAACGCCTGACTTGGTTTAAATCTATGGAATCTTTTGTGGATTTGGTGCAGAGCAAAGCCGTAAAAAGGGGAACCAGAGTTTTTATCAATTCCATTCCAAATCAGGATCTGGATGAAAAAGACGTTGAACGGTTTGAACTTCAGTACGGAGAATACCTTGATCTGATTGTTCAGGAGATTACGGAGGAAGAGCGCGGCAACCGGATGATGCAGGCTAAAAAAGAAGAGAGGATGCATCGGTGGGGAGGCGGCATTGCTATCGATGATTATGGCAGCGGATACAACAGTGAGCACCTGCTGCTGAGCGTGACAGCCCAATATCTCAAGATTGACATGAAGATTATCAGGGATATCCATCTGGACCGCAACAAACAGCAGATTGTTAAAAATATCATATACTATGCCCACGAAAGGGACATCAGGATTATTGCGGAAGGTGTGGAGGCATATGAGGAAATGCAGACGGTAGTGAAGCTGGGGGCAGATTATATCCAGGGATACTATTTTGCAAAGCCGAGCCTGCTCGTCCAGCGCATCGATGAACAGAAGAAGAAACGGCTTTTGGATCTGCAGAGTTAAGAAGTGTATGAACCAAATAGGAAAAAACCTTCGGCTGCGGCAGAGAAAAGGCCGTTTCCGAAGGTTTTTATATTGTTTATTTCAAATGATCGAAACCTGTCAGGGGATGAGAAATGATTTATTCTTCTTCGTCATCCTCGTCGTCTAAAATAGCATCAAAAGCAGCGGAAACCATCTCATATTCCTCGTCGTCCTCGATATTGTCCAGCTGAACTTCATCATCCGGCAATTCTTCGTAGCGGTAAAGAAGCAGTTCGCTTTCTTCCTCATCGTTCTCAAGGTCTTTTACGGGAACCAGGGCGATATAATCCTGTTCTTCGATGCCGAAGATACAGATCACGGCGCAGTCGAGCTGGACACCATCCTCCATTTCCAGATGGATGATTGGATTTTCTTCTTCAAATACGTCAGCTTCTACGTTGATATCTTCACTCATAAGACTACCTCATTTCCTAGAATCCGGCTCTGTGAGCACAGAAATTCTATTAATTTTATTTGCATTTTTGGGCTGTTCTTAATATACTAAATAATAAAGGAAAAAGCAAGGGGACAAAAAGATTGGTACAGCGGAGGCTACTATTATGGAAGAATACAGATATTTATTAGATATAGCGGTGATACTGGCTTTGACAAAGTCTTTCAGCCTGTTTTCGCGAAAAGTAAACATGCCTCCGGTAGTCGGAGCTTTGATTGCAGGCATCATACTGGGACCGGTGATGCTGAACGTGATCGAACCGTCTGACACGATCCTGAGTCTGGCAGAGATCGGTGTGATTGTCCTGATGTTTCAGGCAGGGCTGGAGACCGATATAAGGGAACTGAAACGCAGCGGAAAAGCAGCCATGGTGATCGCGCTGTGCGGAGTTGTCGTGCCCCTGGCGGTCGGAGCGGTCATCTCTTTTATGTTTGAAAAGAACTTAATGGAAAATATTTTTGTGGGAGTCATTTTGACTGCCACATCTGTGAGCATTACCGTAGAAACCCTTCAGGACATGGGCAAACTTAAGGGGCGGGTCGGAACAGCGATCTTAGGCGCAGCGATCATTGATGATATCCTGGGTATTATCCTGCTCTCTGTTATGACAAGCATTGGAAAAGCGGGAACAGTTGAGCTTACCGGAGTGCTTATGATCATTGGCAAGATGGCGCTGTTTTTCGTTATTTCAGGTGCCGGCGGAATTTTTGTGTACAAGTTTTTCCGCAGGATGTCCACGATGAAAGTAAACAATGAACAGGTCCACAGAAGGCGGGTTCCGGTGCTTGCACTGGCATTCTGTCTGTTTCTGGCATTTTTGGCCGAATTATTTGGAATTGCAGATATCACCGGGGCATATCTGGCAGGAATTATCCTGTGCAGAATACCGGAGACTTACTATATTCACCGAAAGGTGGAGTGTATCTCATACATGCTGATTACCCCGATTTTCTTTGCCAGCATCGGCCTCAAAGTCGAAGTGGCGGGAATGACGCAGACGATGATCATCTTCACTGTGCTTATCAGTATTGCCGCTGTCCTGACGAAGATCATCGGCTGCGGCATCGGAGCTAAGGTCTGTAAGTATTCTTATAAGGAGTCCTTAAAGATCGGGGCCGGCATGGTCTGCAGGGGAGAGGTTGCGCTGATCGTTGCACAAAAAGGAATCCATGTGGGGCTGCTCAGGGAAGAGATGTTTGCGCCTATGGTCATTATGGTGTTGGTGACAACCCTTTTGGCGCCGATTCTTCTCAAGCTGTTTTTTTCAGAGTGGTTTAGCGGATTGACGTATAGGACAGGAAAGAGATAACAGGATGATTGAGACAGTAGTATCAGTAAAACTCCCGGTGCGGGAGACATTAAGGATTAAGAAGAATTCCCTGCATCCGGACGTGATGACGGGAAGAGAAAAGAGAATCTGCCTCGTTTCGGGTTTATATGGAGATGAGCTTGGAGGACAGTATATATGCGGAGAGATCATAAAGAGGATCAAAGAGGACTATGATTCCCTGTCAGGAATCGTGGACGTATATCCGTCGGTCAACCCTCTGGGGCTGGACGCCAGGAGCCGGAGTATTCCGGTCACACAGGAAGATTACAGCGCGGTATTTCCGGGAGATTTAAAGGGGGAACTCGGGGAATATACGGCGGCTAAGCTGCTGGGGGATATGGAGAGTGCAGACTGTGTCATTGACATCCACTCCAGCAATATTTTTCTTCAGGAGATCCCACAGGTGAGATTAAACAGCGATGCGGACGAACGTCTGCTCTGCCTTGCGGGCTATATGAACACGGATCTGATCTGGATACATCCGTCCACGACAGTGAATGAGGGAAGCTTATCCTATGCCCTGAATGAGCGGGGAGTGCCCTGTATGGTCACAGAATCAGGGGCCGCGTTCAGGATCAAATATGACTTCTGCCGACAGATCATAGAGGGAGTGTTTGCTGTCATGAAGGAACTGGGCATCTGGAAGGGCCCGTCTGCAGAACCGAAGAGAGCGCCGGTCGTCCATGATGACGGGATTCATTATCTGAATTGTGAGACGAATGGTTTGTTTGTGACCCACAAAAAGGTGAAAGATCATGTGAAAAAGGGTGAGATCATCGGCAGTGTCACAAGTCCGATTTTAGGAGCCGTGGAGGAAGAAATCATTGCTCCGGTGGACGGTATTCTGATGACTGTCCGAGAGCATCCGGGTGTCACAGAGGGGTCACTGATCGCCAGAGTCGTGGGAGGTGACCTGATATGATCAAAGAGACATTATATACGACAGATTCCTACCTCAGGGAAGAATTTAAAATAGAGGGATTCCGGTTCGGAAGTACAGGCGAAGACTCAGAACCGTCTGCCTGCATTGTCGGTTCCATGAGAGGAAATGAATTTCAGCAGCTTTTTATCTGCTCTCTGCTGGTAAAGAGACTGAAGGAGCTGGAAGCATCCGGCTCGATTGTGGGAAATCATGAGATTCTGGTCATTCCTTCACTGAATAATTCATCAATGAATGTAGGGATGCGGTATTGGGTATCGGACAACAGTGACATCAACCGGGAGTTTCCGGGGAATCCGCAGGGAGAGCCGACCAGCCGTCTTGCGGCCAGTATATTTGCGAAAGTAAAGGGCTACCGTTATGGAATTCAGTTTCCTTCCTTTTACCGGAAAGGAGATTTTATACCCCATGTCCGGATGCAGCCGACCGGAAAGGAAAGTGCAAGTCTGGCAAACTTATTCGGACTGCCCTATGTGATTACAAGCAAGCAGAGAAGTTTTGATGTGAAGACGCTGAATTATAACTGGCAGATCAACGGGACCGATGCATTTTCAGTCTATTCCGGTGATACAGGACATATCAATGAGTTTTCGGCGAAACAGGCTGTATCTGCTGTTTTGCGGTTTTTAACCAGAATGGGAATTTTAAAATATAATTGCCATAACGGCTATATTGCAAGTATTATAGAAGAAGAGGACATGGCGGAAGTCAAGACGGAGGCATCGGGATTTTTCCGGCGTCTTGTCAATGTCGGAGAGGAAGTGCACCGGGGACAGCTCTTAGGGGAGATTCTGGACCCTTACGAGGGAGATATTATTTCTGAGGTGCATTCCACCGTAGATGGAATCGTTTTTTACGCGAAGAAGGATCCAATGATCTTGGAGAATGCTTCTGCGTTTCAAATCATAAAGAAGCTGCACGAATAGAGGAGGACCATATGGGACAAGTAAAGAGAGTTTATGTGGAAAAGAAACAGGACTATGCCATCAAAGCAAAGGAACTGCTGGAGGAAGTGAGGCAGTACCTGGGACTGGATGTGGAAAATATCCGCGTACTGATCCGCTATGATGTAGAAAATGTTTCTGAGGAAAGCTATCAAAAGGCGCTGGGCACCGTGTTCAGTGAGCCTCCTGTGGATGAAGTTTATGAGGAAGCGTTTCCTGTGGAAGAAGGGGAAACGGCTTTCAGCGTAGAATTCCTCCCGGGGCAGTTTGACCAGAGGGCAGACTCTGCCCAGCAGTGTCTGAAGCTGTTAAATGAAAGTGAGGAACCGGTCATCCGAAGTGCCACTACATATGTAGTAAAGGGAACACTGTCTGAGGATGAGATGGGACAGATCAAAGATTACTGCATCAATCCGGTGGATTCCAGAGAGTCCTCTGAAGAAAAACCGGATACTCTTGTGATGGAGTTTGAGGAGCCGGAGGATGTAAAGATTGTGGAAGGATTCAGGGGTATGGGCGAACAGCCGTTTAAGGAACTCTATGATTCCCTCAACCTGGCTATGACATTCAAGGATTTCCTGCACATCCAGAAGTACTTTAAAGAAGAGGAGCAGAGAGACCCGTCCATGACCGAGATCCGCGTTCTGGACACCTATTGGTCTGATCACTGCCGTCACACGACTTTTTCAACGGAACTTAAAAATATCAAGTTCCAGGAAGGGTTCTACCGTGCGCCTTTGGAGGCGACCTATGAGCAGTACATGCTGGATCATAAGAGCATTTTCCAGGGCAGGAAAGACAAATTTGTATGCCTGATGGACCTTGCGCTGATGGCTATGCGCCGTCTGAAAAGAGAAGGTGCTTTAAATGACATGGAAGAGAGCGAGGAGATCAACGCATGCAGCATCGTGGTGCCTGTTTCCATAGACGGGGAAGAGGAGGAGTGGCTCGTAAGTTTTAAGAATGAGACACATAACCATCCTACAGAGATCGAACCGTTTGGTGGAGCGGCTACCTGCCTCGGAGGAGCTATCAGAGATCCGCTCTCAGGACGCTCTTACGTATACCAGGCTATGCGTGTGACAGGGGCCAGTGATCCTACAGTCCCGTTAAAAGATACATTAAAAGGAAAACTTCCGCAGAGAAAAATCGTGACCGGAGCTGCCCATGGATATAGTTCTTACGGCAACCAGATCGGATTAGCCACGGGATTTGTAGATGAGATTTATCATCCGGATTATGTGGCAAAACGTATGGAGATCGGGGCTGTCATGGGCGCAGCGCCCAGAAAAAACGTCGTAAGGGAAACTTCAGATCCCGGAGATATCATCGTTCTGCTCGGCGGAAGAACCGGACGTGACGGCTGCGGAGGTGCTACGGGATCTTCCAAGGTCCACACGGAAGAGTCCATCGAGACCTGCGGCGCGGAAGTACAGAAAGGTAATCCTCCGACAGAGAGAAAGATCCAGAGGCTGTTTCGAAGGGAAGAAGTCAGCCGGCTGATCAAAAAGTGCAATGATTTCGGTGCAGGCGGAGTTTCTGTGGCGATCGGAGAACTGGCAGACGGACTTACGATCGATCTCGATAAGGTACCGAAAAAGTATGCTGGACTTGACGGAACAGAACTTGCCATTTCTGAATCCCAGGAACGTATGGCGGTTGTCCTGGATCCAAAAGATGTGGACCAGTTCTTAGCCTTTTCCGAGGAAGAAAACCTGGAAGCGGTAGCAGTTGCCGTTGTAACCGAGGAGCCGAGATTAGTACTCTCCTGGAGAGGAAAAGAGATCGTGAATCTCTCCCGTGCATTTTTGGATACCAATGGGGCTCATCAGGAAAATGATGTATATGTGGAAGTTCCGCACCGTGTCAGCAGCTTCTTTGATCAGGAGATTCCAAAGAGCTTTACGGAAGCATGTATTGATACACTGAAAAATCTGAATGTATGCTCCAAGAAAGGACTTGTGGAGATGTTTGACAGCACCATTGGTGCAGGCAGCGTCACTCTGCCTTACGGCGGAAAATATCAGATGACACCGGTTCAGACGATGGTAGCCAAGCTTCCGGTGCTTCACGGAAAAACAGATACTGTGACCATGATGAGTTACGGTTTTGATCCATACTTGTCCAAATGGAGTCCGTTCCACGGAGCAGTTTATGCGATCACTCATTCCATCGCAAAAATCGTGGCAGCCGGCGGTGATTACAAGAAGATCCGTCTGACCTTCCAGGAGTATTTCAAACGGCTTGGCGAAGATCCTGAGCGATGGGGACAGCCATTCGCAGCACTGCTCGGTGCATACCATGCACAGATTGGATTCGGACTTGCATCAATCGGAGGAAAGGACAGTATGTCAGGAACCTTCAACGACATTGATGTGCCTCCGACGCTCGTATCCTTTGCCGTAGATGTGGCAGACGGAAAACATGTGCTTACTCCGGAACTGAAACGTGCCGGCAACCGTCTCGTGCGGATCTGTATTCCGAGGGATGTCTATAACCTTCCGGTTTACAGAGAGGCGAAAAAGGTTTACAAACGAATCCACAGGCTTATAGAAGAAGGTGCAATCAAATCCTGCTATGCCATCGGATTCGGAGGAACTATCGAAGCGGTTGCCAAGATGGCTTTTGGAAATGGCCTTGGAGTTATTTTTGACCAGGAAGTTGAAATCAAAGATCTTGTTGAGAACCATTACGGATCTTTCGTAGTAGAAATGGATACGAGGGATATCAGAAAACTTGCGATTCCAAGCCTTCTTCTCGGTGAGATCACCACAACTCCGGAACTTGTATTAGGAAATGAAGTGGTTCCGCTGAAAGAGGCTGTGGATGCGTGGACCAAGCCTTTAGAAGAGGTCTTCCCAACCCGTTCAGAAGGAAGCCAGGATGTAGTAGAGACAAGAAATTACACCAAAGGCAAGGCGTATTTTGCCAAGAATAAGACAGCGAAACCAAAAGTATTTATTCCGGTATTTCCGGGTACAAACTGCGAATACGATTCTGCAAGAGCGTTTGAAGAAGCAGGGGCAGAGGTGATCACCAAGGTGTTTAAGAATCTGGATGCACAGGGAATCCGTGACTCCGTAGATGAGTTTGAAAAAGCAATCAAAGAGTCACAAATGATTATGTTCCCTGGAGGCTTCAGTGCGGGTGATGAGCCGGAAGGTTCCGCCAAATTCTTTGCAACAGCCTTCCGAAATGAAAAGCTTAAAGAGTCTGTCATGGACCTGCTGAATAATCGGGATGGTCTCGTACTGGGAATCTGCAACGGATTCCAGGCGTTAATTAAACTTGGACTGGTGCCGGAAGGAAAAATCGTGGAACAGACAGAACAGTCTCCGACGCTTACGATGAACCGGATCGGACGGCATATTTCAAAAGTAGCCTATACGAAAGTGACATCAAATCTGTCACCGTGGTTCCATGAAGTGAATGCGGGAGACATTTTCAGTATCCCTGTTTCACACGGCGAAGGACGTTTTGTGGCCAATGAAGATGTGATCAAAAAGCTGTTTGAAAACGGCCAGGTGGCAACCCAGTATGTGGACTTAAATGGAGATCCTACAATGAATGAGGACTTTAATCCAAATGGTTCCTACTATGCCATCGAGGGTATCACAAGCCCGGACGGAAGGGTGTTAGGAAAGATGGGACACTCAGAGCGTATGGGACAGTTCGTATCCAGCAATATCGCAGGAAATAAGAATCAAAAGATATTCCTGTCAGGAGTCAATTATTTTAAATAAATTTGTTTTAAGACCGGACATGTCATTTCATGTCCGGTCTATTACGTCATAATATAACAAGAACCCCGCAGCTGCCTGCGGGGTTCTTATATTTAATGAAAAGAGAGGATTAAAAATATATATGAAAAACTATGTCTTAAGTATATCAGAAAAGCAGGCGGAAACAATGGATAGAAAATAAACATTTCTAAACGATTTCTAAACAAATCTTATGGAATTCTTGTGATTATAGAGAAAAAAGAAAGTCTGTCTGGTAAAACATGAGAATATTTTGGTCAAAATATAAAATAAAT
>NZ_QTXQ01000008.1:9872-188009 GCF_003461725.1 Anaerostipes sp. AF04-45 | reverse complement strand
TTATATATCAAAGTCCTTGAGAATAGGGTGTCAACTTTTATGATACAACATCAATTCATAGTATAATCCTTTTATGTATGATTTGCAATGGCAGGAGACGGGATAAACCTTTACTTTTGTAAGAGGCGAGGTTATAATAAAACAAATGCGTGCAATGTGTCAAAATTTAAGAAAAAAGTGAGGAAAGCACATGGCAGGAACAATCAAAGAAATTGCAGAACGTGCCGGAGTCTCCCGTGGTACTGTGGACCGGGCGCTGAATAACAGGGGCAGGATTAAGCCGGAAGTGGCGGAGCGGATTCTGGCGATTGCCAAAGAACTGGACTACCATTCCAACAGAAAGTCTAAAAAGAACACGCAGAATCCGGACAAACATATAAAAATCGGAGTTATCACCCAGCTCTCCGAGGCTTCTTTTATGATTCCGGTCAAAGAGGGAATCCGGGATGCGGGGAGAGAACTTGAATATTTAGGAGTGGAACTTTTATTAAAGGATATAGAATCAGTAGATGAAGAGGCTCAGATGGAAGCGATTGATGAGTTGGAATCAAAAGGGATCGACGGCCTTGCGATCATGCCGGTGCAGTCAGAGTATGTGAGAGAACGGCTGAACCGCTTGATGGAAGAAAAAGAAATTCCGGTAGTAACATTCAACTCAGATATCGTTGGCACAAAACGATCTTGCTTTGTAGGTCTGGATAACAAAAAAAGCGGCCGTACTGCCGCGGGACTCATGGGAATGCTGACACGGGGAAAAGGGAAGGTCCTTGTGATCACAGGGTTTTTCACTAACAGTGTAAACAGCCTGCGTGTGGAGGGATTCGTACAGGAGATTAAGAATGCATATCCTGACATGGAACTGCTCGGAGTCCAGAGCAGTTTTGACGAGACGAGGGAAGTGCAGAAGATCATTGAGAATACGATGGCGATCGCCCCGGATCTTTCCGGTGTCTTTGTGGCATCCGGCGGGCAGGCCGGGGTGTGTCTGGCTTTCGAGAAACTGAAACTTGAGAAACGCCCTTATGTCATAGTGTATGACGCCACGCCGAAAAATACGAAAGCACTGAAAGAAGACCGGTATGATTTTTTGATTGATCAGGAAGGATACGAACAGGGATACCGGCCTCCGAATCTTCTGTATAACATGATCCAAAAAGGACAGATGCCGGAGACGGACCATATCTATACAGATATAAAGATAAAAAATAAATATAATGTATGACATTTTCCACATGATTTCCGTTCGGCTCTTAGAATGCCTCACTCCAATCATGTGGAAAATGGACTTAATATCTACTGGATAAGTATCCATTAAACAAACAGAACGATTCAACGACAGTTTTTTATTACTATTTTCGTCACGTTTTGAAATGGGCTCCTCCAATCGTGCTAAAAAATTTACGTTGGAATATGTGGAACATGGCCGCAGAGTCTGCTGAAGATGACAGCTTAACAAGAGAAGGTGTTATTTTGCCATAGTTGAATAAGGATTGAAACATAGAATCATAGTGTTTCAATCCTCTTTTTTTGTATTTTTGCGTGCTTATGCGTGCTATATAATTGTGCAATAATACTCAAGAAGCGTGTATACATTTGTGAAATGTAGCAAAAACAATCTTTTTTATAAAAAGTGCTTGCACACAAATAGCGTGCGTGATAATATAAACACATAAAGAAAAGCACACAAAACGCATTTTAAAAGAGTGAATAAAACAATAAAACACGCAAATAACACGCAGTGAGCGTGGAAAACAAAACTGAGGTGAAAGTTATGAAGTATGTTGAATTTGACCAGACAAGACCAATGGATTTAGTGCTCATCGGAAGGGTAGCCATCGACTTTAATCCGGTAGACTATTTCCATCCGTTATCCGAGTGCACCACATTTAAGAAGTATGTGGGAGGATCACCTGCAAACATCGCGGTGGGGATCACGAGACACGGAAAGAAAGCAGGATTTATCGGAAAAGTGTCCGACGACCAGTTCGGAGAGTACGTAGTAGATTTTTTTGATAAAGAAGGAATCGATACATCCCATATTTCAAAATGTACCAACGGAGAAAAACTTGGACTCACCTTTACAGAAATCCTCTCCAGAGAGGAAAGCAGTATCTTAATGTACCGCAACTGTATCGCAGACTTGCAGTTATCTGTGGATGACATCGACGAAGAATACATAAAGAACACGAAAGCAATCTTGGTTTCCGGAACTGCATTGGCGCAGAGCCCGTCCAGAGAAGCGGTGTTAAAAGCAGTGATGCTTGCTAAGAAAAATGATACAAAGATCATCTTCGATATTGACTATAGAGAATACAACTGGAAAAATTCTGATGAAATCTCAATCTACTACTCTTTAGTAGCCAGAGAGGCAGATATTATTATGGGATCCAGAGAAGAATTTGACCTGACAGAAAAACTGATAAAACCGGGCAGATCAGACAAAGAATCTGCACAGGCATGGAACAATGAGAATGCAAAGATCGTTGTCATCAAGCACGGTAAGAAGGGATCTACAGCATATACCAATGACGGAAATGACTATTCAATCAAACCGTTCCCGGTTGAGGCATTAAAAGGCTTCGGAGGCGGAGACGGCTATGCATCCGGATTCTTATATGGAGTCTTTGAAGGATGGGATATGATCGAGTGTCTGGAATTCGGAAGCGCGGAAGCGGCTATGATGGTGAGAAGCCATTCCTGTTCAGAAGAGCTTCCAAACCCTCAGGAAGTCAAAGATTTTATCCGAGAGACAAAAGAAAAATACGGCGAAATGATTGCGAGAGTATAGGAGGATATGAAAATGAGTACAGCCAGAATGACAGTAGCACAGGCTCTTGTGAAGTTCCTTGACAATCAGTATGTGGAATTTGACGGGGAAGAAACAAAATTTGTAGAAGGCATCTTTACCATCTTCGGACACGGCATTGCCGTTGGATTGGGAGAAGCCCTGGACACCAACCCGGGAAGTTTAAAAGTTCTCCAGGGGCGAAATGAGCAGGGAATGTGCCATGTTGCAACAGCTTATGCAAAACAGAACAATAGAAGAAAAATCATACCATGTGCGTCTTCCGTAGGACCTGGAGCAGCAAACATGGTGACAGCAGCGGCTACGGCAACCGTCAATAATATCCCGCTTTTGGTCCTGCCTGCCGATACATTCGCCACAAGACAGCCGGACCCGGTGCTTCAGCAGTTAGAGAAAAGCGACAGCCTTTCAATAACAACAAATGATGCATTCAAACCGGTCTGTAAATATTGGGACAGAATCATCCGTCCGGAACAGCTGATGACAGCTATGGTAAACGCAATGCGTGTTCTCACAGACCCGTCAGAGACAGGTGCCGTCTGCATCGCACTTTCCCAGGACGTAGAAGGAGAATCTTATGATTTCCCTGACTACCTGTTTGAAAAACGTGTACATAGGATCACAAGACCCTGCGCAGTAAAAGAAGAGATCGAGGACCTTGTTAATATTATTAAAGAAGCAAAGAATCCGTTAGTGATCGTAGGCGGAGGCGTGAAGTATTCTGAGGCAGGAGAAGCTGTAGAAAAATTCTGCGAAGACTTTAACATTCCGTTCGGAGAGAGCCAGGCAGGAAAAAGCGCCTGCAAGTCAAGCCACCCTTACTGCTTAGGAGGAATTGGTGTAACAGGAACCCTGGCTGCCAATACCATCGCTGATGAAGCTGATGTGGTCATTGCAGTGGGAACCAGGCTTTCAGACTTTACAACAGGATCCAAAGGACAGTTCAAAAATCCTGATGTGAAAATAGTGACGATCAACAACAATAAATACCATGCATATAAAATGGATGCAGTGAAAGCTGTCGGAGACGCGAAAGTGACAGTGGAAGCTCTTTCTGCCAGACTAAAAGAGGAAGGATACAAGTCTGCTTACACAACAGAGATCCAGGACGCAAAGGCAGCCTGGGATAAAGAAATGGACCGCCTTGCGAATATTGAGTATACAGGAGATAACTTTGAGCCGGAGATCAAAGCGAGAGATCCGCGTACGATTCCTGAATACGTAAAACTTACAGGGGGACTTATCACTCAGACTGCCGCACTGTGCAAAATCCGTGAGGTCATTGATGAAGACGCTAATATTGTGACAGCAGGGGGAAGTCTGCCGAGCTGTATGCAGAGGATCTGGACTACGGACAAACGGGGCGGATACCATGCTGAATATGGTTACTCCTGCATGGGATACGAAGTGGCAGGCGCTCTCGGAGTGAAGATGGCAGAGCCTGAGCACGAATCCTATGTGGTCGTCGGAGATGCCAGCTTCCAGATGCTGCACAGTGAGATCATGACGGCAATGCAGGAAAAACAGAAGATCAATATCCTCGTGTTTGACAACTGCGGATTCGGATGTATCAACAACCTTCAAATGAACCATGGTGTGGGAAGTCTTGCGACAGAGTTCAGATACCGCGACGAAAAAAATGAAATCAAAGGGGATCTGATCCCGGTTGACTATGCAAAAGTCGGAGAGGGATACGGACTCAAGACATACAGTGTAAGAACGATCAAAGAACTGGAAGAGGCGCTGATCGACGCAAAGAAACAGGATGTTGCGACTCTGATCGACTTAAAGGTAATCCCTAAGACGATGACAGATGGTTATAAATCCTGGTGGAATGTAGGCATTGCAACAACTTCTGAGAAAGAAAGCGTGCGAAAAGCATGTGAAGGAGTATTAGAAGGCCGTGCAAACGCAAGACAGTATTAGAAAAGAGGTATGATAATGGGAAAGGTATTCGGCTATCCTGAATTTGATGCAAA
The DNA here is from genome assembly GCF_003461725.1 of Anaerostipes sp. AF04-45. Classification (NCBI taxonomy): domain Bacteria; kingdom Bacillati; phylum Bacillota; class Clostridia; order Lachnospirales; family Lachnospiraceae; genus Anaerostipes; species Anaerostipes sp. AF04-45. Next base: position 183,224 of record NZ_QTXQ01000008.1, on the reverse strand, counting down.
CGGGGAAAAAGTTTTAACAACATACGATAATGAATATAAAGAAATGCTGATGGATATTCGCGTCTTCCGCTTAAATGCGGGGGATGTGAAGACCTTCTGCAGGGCAGGGGAAGAGACGGCGGTCCTCCTGCTGAAAGGAGATGTAGTTTTCTCATTTGATGAAACTTCCAAAGAAGTTACAAGAAAAGATGTGTTTACAGAAGGACCTTGGGCAGTACATATCTGTACAGGAGCCAAAGTCATAGTGGAAGCAAAAGCAGACTCTGAAATCTTGGTACAGTCCACAATGAATGACCAGACATTTGAGAGTAAACTGTATGCGCCGGAAGATGCTCCTTGGGGATATTCCTGCGTAGGAAAGTTCGGAAATGTTGCGAAACGCCGTGTCAATACCATCTTTGACCATGACATTGCGCCATACTCTAACATGGTATTGGGTGAGGTTTTAAATGACCGCGGGAACTGGTCAGGATATCTTCCTCACAGACATCCGCAGCCGGAAACTTATTACTTCCTGTTTGACCATCCGGAAGGATTCGGGGCGAGCTTTGTGGGTGACCAGGTATTCAAGAGCACAGACGGAAGCTTTTCGGCGATTCCGGGAGGAGAACTCCATCCCCAGGCAGTTGCTCCGGGATACCAGATGTATACCTGCTGGATGATCCGCCATCTCGACGGAAATCCGTGGCTCCAGACAGACAGAAATGAAGATGAGCGCTACGTATGGCTTCATGATGCGGAATTTTAAACAGAAAAATATCAGAAAGCATAGGAGGATAAGAATATGGCAAGAGAATTTATCGCGCCGGGCCAGATTTATACTGGCGAAGGCGCACTCGATATGGCAGAAGGAAAATTAGGAACTCTCGGCAAAAAGGCGCTGATTGTTACAGATAAGGTGATGGTCGAGCTTGGAAACGCAGCAAAAGTAGAAACTGCTTTAAAAAACCAGAACATTGAATATGTGATCTACAGTGAGATCAACGGTGAGCCGACCGACACAATGATCGAAGAGGGCCTTAATCTTTATAAAGAAGAAGGATGTGACTTTATTGTCGCTCTTGGAGGCGGCAGCCCGATTGACTCTATGAAAGCGATCGGTGCACTGGTAACCAGCGGCGGACAGATTTCTGATTACATGGGAAAAGTGATCACAGAGGAAACACCGACACTTGTTGCCATTCCTACCACAGCGGGTACAGGTTCTGAGGCAACTCAGTTTACCATCATCACAGATACAAAAAATGATATCAAGATGCTGCTCAAAGGCGCTGTTTTAATGCCGGATCTTGCCATCATCGATCCTCAGTTTACAATGACTGCACCTCCTAAGATCACTGCGGCTACAGGACTTGACGCCCTGACTCATGCGGCAGAGGCTTATACATCAAAGCTGGCACAGCCATTATCCGATACATTTGCGCTTTCTGCGATCAAAAGAATTTTCAAGTATCTTCCTGCCGCATTCAAAGACGGAAAGAATGTAGAAGCAAGAGAACAGATGTCAATTGCGGCGCTGGAAGCAGGAATCGCTTTTAACAATGCGTCAGTAACCTTAGTGCATGGAATGAGCCGTCCGATCGGTGCCATGTTCCATGTTGCACACGGACTTTCCAATGCTATGCTTTTAAAAGAGTGCTTTATCTATGCACTGGATGGAGCTTATGACCGTTTTGGTGAACTTGGCAAAGCGATTAATGTGGCAGCTGAGACTGATACAGACCAGGCAGCAAGTGAAAAATTCCTTCAGGCAGTTGTGGATATCTGCGATGAGCTTGAAACTCCTTCCTTAGAGGAATATGGAATCAATAAAGAAGAATTCTTCGGTGTGATCGACAAGATGGCCAACGATGCCATGGACAGCGGAAGCCCGTCCAACACAAGAAAAGACATCACTGCAGAAGATATCAAAGAAATTTACCGCAATCTGTGGTAAATTCCAACGCAGTAAGTACGTGCGTTTTACGTACTTAAATATAGATCAATGCAGATTTATGCCACTGAAACTCCTAAAAATAAAAACAATCAAAAGATATACTTAAAGCCAAACCCTCCAATACCTGGCTTAAAATGAATTGTTAAGTATTGATCTGCATAGTAAGAAGCATGGACCTTTCTTTCTCCTGGGTCCATGCTTCTTTTTAAAAAATCAATCTTTATCTAACCCTTTTTTGAGGACAAGGTTCTTATAGAGACAAAATTTATTTATTGCCCGAAAGAGCGCGCTGAAAGGCAATGGAAAGGATGAGAAAGAATGAAGAAACCATGGGAGAGACGGATCGTGGCGGCCGCACTGATTCTGGCTGTGGGAACCGGAGCCGGAACGATTTTGAGAGCAGAAGATCAGGAAATGTCTGGAAAATCCGGGGGGATATTTACGGAACTGAAGTACATTAATTAACCCGGGAACCGGAACAGACAAAAACAAAAGAAGCAGCGAACACGGAGGAAATACCGGAGCTGAAGGAATCGTTTAAAGATGAATCCGAATTGAAAACTGAGGAGAAATCAGGAAAACAGAGAAAGCATGCAGTAAAGAAAGCAAAGGACGGGCAGGTTCTTCTGGATGTAAGCAGAGGGAATATCAGGATCACTGCCACCGGTGCTCTGGTAGGCGATACTCCGGCTGACAGCGGTGCCCTGAATCCGCAGGGATACCGGATCACTGGGAAGACTACAAAATACAATATTGTCGTTGAGTCTAAAGTGAAGACAGAGCTAACATTTGAAAATGCAGACATTTCCTGTGCCACAACGGATAGTCTGAATGTTTCTCATGCAGATGTGACTATTACGTTGGTTGGAAAAAACCGCCTATATTGTACAAAAGATCAGAGCAATGCCCTTACGAAGGACGGCATGGATGGAAGTCTTACACTGAGGTGTGTAAACAGCGGACAAAAAGGGCACAAATGCGATGCAGCCTGCGGAAGTATCACGGTACAAGGCGTAGGATATCATGTGGGAGCTTTGGGAAACAGCATAAAGAACCGAACGAATCCAAAGGAATCCGGTTTTTGTAATTTTACGATCGAGGGAGGTAATATCACAGCTCTTGGAGGTGAACACTGCCCGGCGATCGGGGCTGCCTGCTGGACGGAACATTATGTTTCATCATGTTATGCCAAAGATATTTATATCAAGGGAGGAAATGTAGAAGCCATAGGGACAAGCCATGGTTCCGGCATCGGATCAGGATATGGGACCAAAGTCGATGGAGTTTACATCAGCGGAGGGGTTGTCAAAGCCCGGGGAGGAGAAAATGCCCCGGGAATCGGCGCTTCCATGGGAGATCCTGGTGATTCTATGATCACACGCAATATCCGTATCAGCGGAGGAGATACAGTTGTGACAGCCATCGGCGATTCTAAGTCAAAAATGCCTGGAATAGGATCTGCGGCAGGAAACGGAAAGGTATCAGGGATTACGGCTGCACCGGAAACCGGTTATCAGGGATACGTACAGGATGGGACATCTCTGACGGACTTTATATTTACAGAGAACACCCCGTTTGCAGCGGAGAGTTCCTTTTCTGTGGGAAACTTTTTCACACAAGTATATTTTGGACCATTCAGGGACAGTAACAGTATTGATTCTGCAACAAAAGAACAGATCGGCGCAAATCATGTCATCAGCAGGACAGGCGGAGAGGGATTCAGCCGGGAACAGATCAGGACTCTGGCGAAAGTCACTGCAAAAGACAAAAACGGAAATACTATAGATGACCAGAAATTGCTTCTGGATGACGAAAGCCAGCTTAGTGCGGTCAATCAGGCTAAGAAGGAAGGAAAGACAGGGGATTTTTTTCTGACTTTCCGCACGGAAAGTGGTACAAAGGTGACAGTTACAGTTTCATTGAGAAACAACGGTACGGATGCGCAGGATTATAAAGAAGAAGATCCGATTTCGCTGATCGGAGCCAACCATTTTGAAAAAGACAGCGAAGGAGATCCGTTTACAGAAGAACAGCTGAAACAGTATGGGCAGGTAAAAGGGAAAGATCAGGAAGGAAATAATATAGAACTGAAAGATTTTCAGCTTGATCAGGAACAAGTGCAGAAGATTAACAAGACGAAGGCAGATGGAAAATCCGGAATTTTTGATCTTACTTTTTCGGCTCCGGACGGTGTTTCTGTTACGGTCAGGGTAACGTTAAACGGTACGTTTGATGAAGCCGAAGAGAATCCTGACAATGGGGAGATTATCAAGGCTAAAAATATCATAAGCAAAACCGGAGGAGAGGCATTTACAGAGGAACAGCTGAAAGAGATTTCCAGGGTAAAAGCAGAGGATAACACGGGTCAGAAGATTGCTTTAAAAGACATTGGATTTGCGGATTTGGAAGAAGTTAAATGTATCAATGATGCTAAAATAGCAGGTGAGATTGGGGGATATCCGCTTACGTTCCGGACGCCGGAGGGAACAGATGTGAAGATTACCGTTTTTCTGCGTCAGAGAGGCAGTGACAGCGCAGATTACGGCAAAGAAAATATCAATCCGTTTATCGGCGCCAATGATGTGGTTTTGGAAACAGGAGGAGAACAGCTTGCCGTAAAAGATATGATTGATTTATGTGAGGCAAAGGGCAAAGATCAATATGGCGACAATGCAGACCTGTGCGTTGACGAAAAGCAGCTTCAGATAATCAATGAGGCTAAGGCAGCAGGAAAGACAGGAACTTTTGATTTCACATTTGTAATAGAGGGAGGCAGTGCCTCAGTCAAAGTGACATTGACCGGAAGCCATGTGGTAAGTTTTGATCCCAACGGCGGCGAAAATGCTCCGCGGGACCAGATCATTGAAGGCGGAAAGACAGCAGTAGAGCCAAAGGACCCTGTAAGAGAAGGCTATACATTCAAAGGATGGTATGTTACAGATGATGATGGCAGAGAAGTACTATGGGATTTTAACATGCCGGTCCATCAGAATATAGTTTTAAGAGCAAAATGGGAGATCACACCGGAAGAAGATCCGGCTGACAGTGAAAACACTTCAGAAAAAACGGAGACAACAGACCGGGAGAGCGGGAATACATGGGGATACAGAGAGGTACCTGAAAAGAAGAAAGTAGAGAGAACTATCGCAGAGACGAGCGACGGGGGAAAAGGGTATCTTTTGATTTTATGTACAGTTTCAGAAGCGGGGCTGGCATGCGGACTTTGGAGAAGAACAAAGAAATAAACTTGCAGACAGGCAGTCAATGTTCTTTTAGTGGCTGCCTGTCTGGGCTCTGAGTAATTTAGAGGTCTCCGGTCAGAAACTGGGCTTTCCCGAATCCGAAACTCCAGTCGGCATCGCTGTTTTCTGTTATGGAGACGAGCAGGTCTTTTGGCGGAATCCCGCAGTTTACATTTAGTCTTTCACAGAGCAGGGAGTAAAGTTTTTCTTTTTTCTCCCGGGGTCTCTGTTTGCTTGTGACACGGACCACGATTTGATCCTTTGTGCGCTCAAATCCAAGGCCGGTATCTAGGAGGATCATTTCTTCCGGATCGTGCTGACTGACGATCTGATAGCGGTCCCGCTCCGGTATTTCAAAGGCTTCAACCGCACATTCGTGAATGGTATCCAAAATATTTTTCAGTCTTTTTTTATCATCTTGTTTTTGTAAGTCTACTTGAATCAATGGCATAACAGAATCCTCACTTTCTATCGTTGACAGATAAAAATAATGGTGGTAATATAACAGTAACAATTAATTAGCATACGAACTAATGGGATGCAAATTAATTTGCATGGGTATCATAGCACAGCAGTTTTTCAGAGTCAACAACTTTATTTGAAATAAACTTCGGATTAAGGCTGGGAAGGGAGTGAAAAAAGGTTGAACATATTGGTTTATTTAAAAGAAGTTCCGCCAAAAGAGGAACAAGTGAAATATCAGACTGCGGAAGGGATCAGCGACAGTGATAAAAATGTTTTGAAAGAAGCTCTGAATCTGAGAGATCAGGAGGGGGGCACAGTGACAGCCATGGTGATCGGGCCGCCGGAAGCAGAGAAGACTGCGCGGGAGGCTTTGACATGGGGAGCGGACAGAGCGGTTCTGGTCCTTAAAAAGGAAACAGGAGATATCAGCCACAGTGCAAAACTGCTTGCCGGGGCGATAGAGGCAGAAGATATGTTCGACATTATCCTGTGCGGCCGTCAGGCCATTGACGGGGATGCCGCCCATATGGCGGCCATGACGGCATTTTTCCTGAAGATTCCTCTGATTGCCTATTCAAAAAAAATGAAAGTTTCAGACAAGAAAATATTTAATTGGTGTATGGCTGGAGAGGGAACAGAGCGGACAGAGAGTTCTTTGCCTGCCCTGGTTCTCTCGGTAAGAGAAGACAATGCGCTGAGACACCCGAATGTTGCTGACATTATGTCCGCATATGCAGAGAGTACGGTGATTCCTGTTTTGAAAGGTGAACAGGGGAAAACAAAAAAGATCATAAAACAGGTTCGGGAGTATATACCGGATGAGGCGCCGAAAAACAGACAGATGCTGACCGGCAGAGACGAGCAGGAGCTGGCGGAAAAGCTTTGGCAGCTGATCAAAGAAAAGGAGGCCGTATGAAGAAAACATCAAAAATTTTGATCATAGGAGAGATACAGAATCAACATGCGGCCCACGTGACAGTTGAGCTTCTGGGAGAAGGCAGGAAGCTGGCAGATTCTCTGGATGCAGAATTGATTTTGACAATCGTGGGAAATGATGTCGAAAAAACATGTAAGGATCTTCTCAGGTATCCCGCAGACCGAATCATAGCGGCGGATCATCCAAGTCTTAAACAAAAGCAGCTGGAGACTCACAGCAGGATTCTGTATGAGATTGTTAAGGAGCAGAAACCGGATATGATTCTGGGAGGGGCAACGTTGTTCGGAAAGACACTGCTGCCGACTCTGGCCGCCATGCTTGGAACAGAAGTGATGACGGATGCTGTCGGATTGGAGATTGACAAGGAAACAGGGAAACTGCTGGTAACTAAGCCTGCTTTTGACGGGAAGAGCATGTCTGTGGTTTCGATGCCGGAGGTTCCTGTGCAGATGGCGCTGGCAAAGCCGGGAGTATTTAAAAAGGCCTGTGAGACAGACGGCAGACAAGGAAAGTTTACTGCGTTTTCGGCAGACTGGCTGCAGGAGATAACAGAGAGAAAAAGAACACTGGATCTTATAAAAGAAGAAAAGAAGATTTCCCTGGAAGATGCACATATCATTGCGGCCGGGGGAAGAGGGCTGAAAGGTCCGGAGGGATTTCGGCTGCTTTTACAGTTCGCCGAAAGGATCGGAGCACAGGCCGGATGCACAAGGCCGTGTGTGGATGCAGGGTGGATGCTTCCGGAGCAGCAGATCGGACAGACAGGGTGTATAACGAAACCGGACATTTATATAGCATTTGGAATTTCCGGGGCGGTTCAGCACATGACCGGAGTCAGGGCCGGGACAGTGATCGCAGTGAACAGTAACCCGAATGCAGCTGTTTTTAAATACTGCGATTATGGCATTGTGGGAGATGCAAAAAAGATATTGGAAGAATTTTTGAAACTGCCGTTGTAAAAAAGAAGACCCGGAGGACCGGATCTTCAATGTTAAGTTTATAGTCCAAAAGAAGCTAAGACGATAAAGATTCCGCAGGATATAAATGGTATGATAATCTGCGTAACCGCAATATCCCAGTAAGCTTCTTTATGGGTCATTTTACAAATGCCGAGCAGTGTGATCTGCGCTCCCTGATGAGGAAGTGTATCTAAAGTACCGGCTGCGATGGCGGAAATCCTGTGCACATAAGGCAGCGGGATTCCCATTTTAATATAGGTAGACTTCAAAGCATTAAAGGCAACCCCCATACCGCCGGAAGCAGAGCCGCAGGCTCCTGCACAGACAGCCACGGTGATCATTACAAACACCAGAGGAGGCATGCTCATGTCTTTCAGAGCGGCAACCAGGTCGGTAAAGCCCTGGGTTTTCTGTACAACGCCTCCAAAACCTACAACGATTGCAGTATTTAAGATAGCAACGCCGGAGTCAGAAGCACCTTTGTTAAATACGTTGATCCATTCGTTGATGCCCTTGATCCTGTTAAACATCAGAATGGTTGCCAGGGCTACACCTGCAAATACAGATGTCTCCACAGGAAGCTTCACGATGTTGAAGAGCACCAGAATGAGCACAATCGGAAGGACAGCGATAGCAACGTGGGGAAGATTTTTATCTTCATCGATGGCCATCTCTTCTTCACTCAGCTGATATTTTAAGGACTTATCGATAAAACGATATCCCTTTTTCGTAAACTTTCTTGCCCGCATTTCCAGCCAGACAAAAATCATGATAAACATAGCCGCAGTCGTGATCAGAGATGGAACAAATGCGGCTGTTGCCGGTGTGCCAAGATTATCCATGGCAATGACATTCTGAATAGAAGGAGAACCGGGACCGCTCATGGACCAGGTCCAGCATCCGGCAGAGATTGCGGCCGGGATGAGCCTTCTTGTAAGATTCGCTTCCTTGAATAAGTTTAATGCGATTGGATAGATAACAAAAAATACAACGAAGCCACTGACTCCTCCAAAGGTCAAAAGACCGGTGATGATCATGATGATCGGTGCCACGAATTTTCCGCGGCAGAGCCCTGCGATCGCTCTGGCTATGGATTCTGCGGCTCCGGTATATTGATAAACGGAGCCGAACAGTGCGCCGACAAAGAATACGAGAAAATACTTTGTCACGTAGTCGGATGCTGCAGGCATAAATGCATTTTTCAGCGAGTCCAGGATTGGAAGCCTGGAGCAGATAACCACGAAGATCGTGACAAGCGGAGCCAGGATCAGGGCACTCATCTGTTTAAAAGCTAAGACTCCGAACAGGACAATCGCCAGGACTAAGACTAAGATTTGTAAATTCACAAAAACCCTCCTTTATTTGTGGATTGCTAATCGTGTTTCAGACCCATCAGCTCATCTCTGAAAATTCTTTCATCCATAAGCTTTGGCGTACCGTCCATTTTAGGAGTGAATCCCATATGGTCGATGATCTGTGTTTGGATATCGATGCCAGGGGCAACTTCTGTCAGATAGACACCGTCTTTTCTCAGTTCAAAGACAGCGCGCTCTGTGATATAGAGAACCGGCTGGCCGACTTTATTTGCGTACTCGCCGCTGAACGTAATCTGTTCTACCGTGTCCAGGAACTTATTAGATTTTCCTTCCTGATCAATGATAAGCTTTCCATCTTTTACAGACGTTTTTAAACCGCCGGCAGTAAAGGTTCCGCAGAAGTAGCAGCGTTTTGCATTCTGAGTAATGTTTACAAATCCGCCGCAGCCTGCAATCCTCGGACCGAACTTGCTGACGTTGATGTTTCCGTCTTTGTCTGCCTGTGCAAGGCCTAAGAATGCATAGTCAACTCCGCCTCCGTCATAGAAATCAAACTGGTACGGCTGGTCTAAAATACATTCGGGATTGACGGAACCTCCAAATTTGGCTCCTCCCTGAGGCACGCCGCCGACAGGCCCTGCCTCTACGGTCAGAGTCATATAATCTCCGATGCCTTCCTCATTGGCAACCATAGAGATATATTCAGGAATACCGATTCCTAAGTTGACCACGGTATTTTCCGTCAGTTCCATGGCAGCTCTCCGGCCGATGATCTTTTTTGCGGAAAGAGGAGGATATTCAAGGCTGCTTAAAGGAATACGGAAGTCTCCGGTCATTGCACCGTCATAGTCACATCCTACACACTGTTCGTGGTCTTGCATATTTTCCACTTCCACGACTGCATCCACATAGATTCCGGGGATCTTGACTAATTTTGGATCTAAGGTACCGTCTGCGACGACCTTTTCCACCTGCACCACAACTTTTCCGCCGCTGTTCTTCACTGCCTGAGCCATGGTTGTGACTTCTGTTGTACAGCATTCATGGGAAAGTGTCACGTTGCCGTGCTCGTCAGCATATGTACCCCGGATGAATCCGATGTTCAGCGGAAAAGATTTATATAGTAATTTATCTTCTCCTAAGATTTCTACCACATCTACGATGTCCTCGGTCGTAATGTCATTTAATTTGCCGCCTTCAATGCGCGGGTCGGCAAATGTATTTAATCCCACATGAGTGATCACGCCGGGTTTGTGACCGGCGATGGCACGGTAGAGCTGTGCCAGAGTGCCCTGCGGCAGATTGTATCCTTCAATTTTGTTATCAAGGACCAGCTGTCCAAGCGTCGGGACCATGTTCCAGTGTCCGCCGATGACACGTTTGGTCATTCCTTCGTGGGCAAAATGATCCGCACCGCTTCCGTCACGGTTTCCCTGGGCAGCAGCGTAAAATAAAGTCAGGTTTTTCGGAGAACCGGTTTCCAAAAATCTTTTTTCCAGAGCTTTTGTAAGGGCTTCCGGCATTCCGCTGGCAACAAATCCGCTGGTAGTGACGGTTGTATTATCTTCTACCAGGGCAGCGGCCTGATCTGCTGTAATAATCTTAACTTTTCCCATAGTTTTTCTCCTTCATTTATTTTAGAAATCTTTTAAATCTGCTTTGCGTTTTTCAAGAAATGCAGTCATACCTTCTTTTTTATCTTCCGTAGAAAATGCGAGTCCGAATAAATCTGCTTCTAATGTAAGTCCGCTGCTTAAATCGGTGTCCATGCCTGTGTTGATCGCTTCTTTTGCAAGAGAGATTGCATAGCTTCCTTTGGACATGATCTTAGCTGCCATCTTTTTGCAGTAATCAATCAGTTCTGCCTGAGGAACTACCTTGTTTGCAAGTCCGATCCTGTAAGCTTCTTCGGCGTCGATCTGGTCACAGGTAAAGATAAGTTCTTTTGCACGTCCTTTTCCGACTAAGCGGGAGAGACGCTGTGTTCCTCCGAATCCCGGGAGGATTCCGAGTCCTGTTTCCGGCTGTGCGAATCTTGCATTTTCTGCGGCTACACGGATATCACAGGCCATGGAGATCTCACATCCGCCTCCGAGAGCATATCCGTTGACAGCGGCGATCGTTACCTGAGGCATTGTCTCTAATTTAAGGAATGCTTCCTTTGCCAGCAGACCCATCTGTCTTCCTTCCGCAGGAGTGGCATTGACCATTTCAGAAATATCGGCTCCGGCTACAAATGATTTTTCTCCTGATCCTGTAAGGATAACGACTCTGATGTCCTTGCGGCGGGAGATCTCGGAAAAGCACTGGTCTAATTCTGCTAATGTCTCACTGTTTAAGGCATTTAAAGATTTTGGTCTGTTGATTGTAACTACTGCGATCTCGTTTTCTACTTCCATTAATAAATTGTTCATTCTAAATCCTCCTTGAAATGACATATACATTACACTTAATCAGCTCTTGTTAGAAAATTAACATATTGGCGTGCAAATATTTAGGATACAAAATATTATTTATGCTTCTAATATGGACTATATTTGCGTGTTTGTCAATGGTTTATCAATATATTTTATTTAAATTGTATAATTCTATAAAAGATTATAAAAGTTTATTGACAATATGCACAAGGGGTGATATATTTAGCTTACAAAATATTAGTATGCAAATATAAGGAAACAAAATGGTAAATTTATGTTAAGTTTGGTGAAAGGAGTGATTATTTATGAATTTTGAATTAACGGAACAGCAGGCAGCCATTCAGGAGACAGCAAGAAACTTTGCTCAGACAGAGTTACAGCCGGGAGTGCTCGAGAGAGATGCCAACAGTGAATTTCCGGTAGATCTCTATAAGAAGATGGGAGAACTGGGACTGATCGGACTTCCTTATCCGAAAGAAGTCGGAGGCCAGGGAGCCGATTACCTGTCTTATGTATTGGCAGTGGAGGAGATCTCTAAAGTAGATGCTTCTGTGGGTATTTCTTATTCTGTATCCACTTCTTTATATGGAGGAAGCATCATGAACTCTGACGCTCCGGTCGAGAAAAAGAATGAATTTCTGGCGCCGGTATTGTCCGGACAGCACTTCGGATCTTTCGGACTCACGGAACCAAATGCGGGATCTGATGCGGGCGGATGTGTAACCGTTGCTGAAAAAGACGGGGATGAGTACATATTAAACGGTATGAAGTGTTTCAATACGAATGGACCTTTAGCCGATTATACGGCAGTATATGCCCTGACGGAACCTGAGAAAAAAGCCAAGGGACTGTCCTGTTTCGTGGTGAAGAAAGGAACTCCCGGATTTTCAGTGGGCAAAGTGGAAGACAAGATGGGAATCCGTTCCGCACAGGTTTCAGAGATGATCCTGGAAAATGTACGGGTGCCGGCAGAAAATATGATCGTTCCTTCCGGAGACGGATTTAAACTGGCTATGAAGACTCTGGACGGAGGCCGTATCGGTGTTGCCGCACAGGGACTTGGAATTGCAGAAGGTGCATTTGAGATTGCAAAAGAATACTTAAAGACGAGAGAGCAGTTCGGCAAACCATTATACAGGAACCAGTATCTTGCATTTAAGATGGCGGAACTTGAAATGGAAATTGATGCCGCAAAACTCATGCTTTATAAGGCTGCTGCCGACAAACAGGAAGGAAGACGATATTCTATTCCGGCCGCAAAGGCAAAATACCTCTGTACAGAGGCGGCAATGCATGTGACAACAGAGGCGGTGCAGATGCTGGGCGGAAACGGTTATATGAAGGGATACCATGTAGAGCGCATGATGAGAGACGCCAAGATTACTCAGATCTACGAGGGAACCAATGAAATCCAGAAGCTGGTTGTGAGCGGAGCGATTTTCAGATAGTCTGTTTTTGGAATATGAATCCTAAGTTTTCAGGGATGTCAATTATGGCATCCCCTTTTCATGCTTTACAAGGATGACTTTGCTTTAGGATAAAAGCCTTAAAATTATAGTATGTCTTCTTGACAGAAGTTTTTGTAACAGATATGATGAAATATATAGTATGCAAACAGTTTGAAGTGTTTGCATGTAGTTTTGTGTAGGAGGGAAAAGGAACGGATGGAATTGAATCAATGTATCAACTATCTTTTGACCACTGCCCAGCACGCGGTGTTTCAGGAGATGAGCGCACAGCTCTCTAAATTTGACGTGACTCCGGTACAGTACGGTGTGATGTATTGTCTTTGGGTGAAGAAGAAAAACAGTCCGAAGGAGATCGCAGAAGAACTGAGGCTGGAAAACTCTACGATCTCAGGTGTTCTTGAGAGAATGGAGAAAAAAGGATTGATCAAGAGAAAAGTCAGCAAAGAAGACCGGCGTTTTGTAGAGATTATATTGACGGATAAGGGGAATGACTTGGAAGAACCGATTCTCGAAACAGTGGAAGAGGTCAACAGAATCGTCCTGAAAGATATGGGACAGCAGGAACAGGAAGCACTGAAGGAATCCTTAAGGCACCTGGCGGGAATCTGATTGCTAAGAATTTTATATCGAAAGAATATGCAGCGGAAAGGTGTCTTTCTGGCTGCTATTTTTTTGTTCTATTAAGGGTATGGGGAATCAGATAATTTACATTTGAAGTTGATTGGCATATAATAGGGCTTAATTTAGAAGTAAAAATGCATTGACTTGATCAGATGAGACAGGAGGTTATAGTAAAATGGACAGTTATAGATTATATACAATTGCTGTGATTATTGTTTTAATGCTAAGTATATATATACAGATAAAACTATTAAACATGAAGAAGGGATTTGGATATATAATTCCGGCATCCATTGTTTTGATAGTTTTTATGATTTGGGCAGGAAATGAGTTTCAGGCTATAAAATGTTTGCCTGTTACAATTATTTTATTATTTTTTTGCCTGGTAAACTTATTTGTTGTTTTTATAAAGAAGAGATGCTGAGAAGGAGGCAGAACATGTCAGATCAGATTAACCGGCAGTTGTTTCAGTTTATTGAAAAGAGTCCGTGCAGCTATCACGCTGTGGAACAGATAAAGAGAGAATTGACAGAAAATGGATTTACGGAACTGAGGGAGCAGGAGGCATGGAAGATAGAAAAGGGTGGTAAGTATTTTACCAGCAGAAACGGTTCTTCGTTGGCTGCTTTCTGTATACCGGAGAAAAAATTAAAAGGGTTTCATATTACCGCATCCCATACGGACTCACCCGCTTTTAAGATCAAAGAGAATATGGAATTACAGGCAGAAAAGCATTATACAAAATTAAATACCGAAAAATATGGGGGAATGCTCATGGACTCCTGGCTTGACCGTCCGCTCTCTGTGGCAGGAAAAATTATTGTGAGAGATGGGGAAAAACTTACGGAAAAGCTGATTCATATAGAGAAAGATCTCTTGATGATCCCAAGGCTTGCGATCCATATGAAAAGAGGAGCAGAGGATGACGCACTGAACCCTCAGATTCATATGCTTCCTGTCTTGGGGGACCAGACAGCCGAAAAGACATTTATGCGGACAACTGCATCCGAGGCGGGTGTAAATGAAAATGATATTCTCGGTACAGATCTTTACCTGTATAATCGGATGCCGGGAACTGTATGGGGAGCAAACGGCGAGTTTATGTCGGCACCGAGGCTCGATGACCTTCAGTGTGTATTCGCATCTTTGCAGGCTTTTGTGAACAGTGAGGGCAGAGAGTATATGAATGTCTTTTGTGCGTTTGACAATGAGGAGGTCGGCAGCGGAACAAAACAGGGAGCCGGATCTACATTTTTAGAAGATGTTCTGTGGCGGGTAAATGAGGCGCTGGGGAGAACCGGGGAGCAGTACCGGATGACCGTGGCGGAGAGCTTTATGATCTCTGCGGACAATGCTCATGCGGTACACCCAAACCAGCCCGGAAAGGCAGATCTTACGAACCGGCCGTATATGAATGAAGGAATTGTGATCAAGTACAGTGCCAATCAAAAATATACGACGGATGCATACTCCGGTGCGATGATGAAACATATCTGTGAAAAAGCCGGAGTTCCTTATCAGACCTTCCACAACCGCTCAGACTTGCCGGGAGGCTCCACTCTCGGAAATATTCTGACGGGCAGTGTATCGTTAAAAGCCGTGGATATCGGCCTTGCCCAGCTTGCCATGCATTCTGCCTATGAGACGGCAGGAGCCAGGGACACAGAATATATGATCAGGGCTCTTCAGGAATTTTACTGCGGTTAAGGGAGGCAGATTCAGTGAAACAGCATAAGAAAATCCAGATGTCCGAGGCTTTTCAGCTGGGTGCCGTTTTGGCAGTTGTCGGGGGATTTCTGGATGCGTACAGTTATCTTTTCAGAGGCGGAGTGTTTGCCAATGCCCAGACCGGAAATATCGTACTGCTGGGCATCAGCCTGCAAAAAGGAAAGTGGCAGGGGGGTGTCCATTACGCCATCCCTATTCTGGCCTTTGCGGCCGGAGTCATTGTGGTGGAACTCATCAAGAAGTATTTTAAACAGCATCCAAAAATCCATTGGAGACAGATCATTGTCATGATCGAAGCGGCGATGATCTGCCTGGTTGCCTTTATCCCTTCGGGAGAAGCGGATATGATCGCCAATGTGATCATTTCTTTTGTCTGTGCCATGCAGGTGGAGACCTTTCGAAAGGTACACGGAAATGCCTATGCGACGACCATGTGCACAGGAAACTTAAGAAGCGGAATGGAAATCCTGTTTAAATATTTCCAGACGAAAGACCGGGAACTGCTGAACAGGAGCCTGAAATACTTTGGGATTATTTTGTTTTTCATAGTAGGTGCGGCAGCAGGCACGGTGGCAGGAAATGTGCTTTCTCACAATGCCGTTCTGATCTGTTCTGCACTTCTTCTGGCAGTATTTTTCATGATGTTTATGGAGACAAAGAAAATTAATTGACAAAGTGTTGAATATCCAACAGATTTTTAAGGCTCACTCCTGTATACTCAAGGAACAAACTCAAATATAAGAAATTTCAGGAGGATAGAGCGATGGATAAAAAGATGTTTTGCTTTCAGTGTGAACAGACGGCAGGATGCAGCGGATGTACAGGAGCAGCAGGGGTCTGCGGGAAAGATGCAGAGACTTCAGAACTCCAGGACCGGTTGACCGGAGCTTTGATTAGCCTTGCCCGTTCCACAGAAGGGAGCCGGCCTTTGGACAGTACGGACAGGGCCATGCTGTCTGGCTTGTTTACGACAATAACCAATGTAAATTTTAACCCGGAGACGATCCGGCAGCAGATCGGCCTGGTGCACAGGGAGAAGGAAAAATTAGTGCCTTCCTGCGGGGAATGTTCCTCACCCTGCGGAAGAAACGATGACTATGTGATGAAAAAACTCTGGGAGGAGAAGGAAGACATACGGTCCTTAAAATCCCTGATCTTGTTTGGATTGAGGGGAATGGCAGCCTATGCTTATCACGCCATGGTGCTGGGCTATTCGGATCAGACGGTAAACCGGTTCTTCTATGAAGGCATGGCATCCATAGGCTACGATCTTCCCAAAGAACGGCTTTTATCACTTGCACTGAAGCTTGGAGAAGTGAATTTACAGTGTATGGAACTTCTCGATAAGGCAAACACAGAAACATTTGGGAACCCAGAGCCTGTATCCGTTCCTTTTAAGGTGGAAAAAGGACCGTTCATTGTCATAACGGGACATGATCTTTACGATCTGAAACTTTTGCTGGAGCAGACGGAAGACAAGGGGATTAATATTTATACACACGGGGAAATGCTCCCGGCCCATGCTTACCCGGAACTTAAAAAGTATCCGCATCTGAAAGGCAATTTCGGCACTGCGTGGCAGAACCAGCAGAAAGAATTTGACCATATCCCGGCTCCGGTGCTGTTTACGACCAACTGTCTGATGCCGGTAAAACCGTCCTATGCAGACAGAGTCTTTACGACGGAAGTCGTCTCCTATCCGGGAATGGTTCACATCGGTGAGGACAAAGATTTCACCCCGGTGATCGAAAAAGCGCTGGAACTGGGAGGGTATGCAGAAGACAGAGAATTTACAGGAATCAACGGCGGCAGCAGCACGGTGACCGGCTTTGGGCACAATACAGTACTGTCTGTGGCAGATACGGTCGTGGATGCGGTGAAAAAGGGCGAGATCAGTCATTTCTTCCTTGTGGGAGGCTGCGACGGGGCACACAAGGAGCGGAGTTATTACACGGAATTCGTAAAACAGACTCCGAAAGACAGCATCATCCTGACGCTGGCCTGTGGAAAGTACCGGTTCAATGATATGGACCTGGGAGAGATCAGAGGACTGCCCCGGATCATGGATATGGGACAGTGCAATGACGCATACAGTGCCGTCAAAACAGCCCAGGCTCTGGCAGAAGCCTTTTCCTGCGGGATCAACGACCTGCCGCTGACCCTGGTACTGTCATGGTATGAACAAAAGGCGGTGTGTATCTTGCTGACTCTTCTTTATCTCGGCATGAAGGATATTTATCTTGGACCGAAACTGCCGGCATTTTTATCACCGGGCGTACTGGATATGCTGGTAAAGGAATACCGGATACATCCTGTTTCAGACCCGGAAAGTGATCTGAGAGAAATACTGGGTTAATGATTCAATACTTTTTCATAGAAGGAAGATCTTTATCAAGGGATCTTCCTTCTGTTTTTTTACCAACATTTAACATGATGTTCAAATGAATTCAAACTTTCGGTGATAGACTTGGTCTTGTTCAAAGAGATGATATCGATTGAGAAAGGAATGGAAGTTTATGCTGAAATTACAAAATATAAAGAAATCCTATGACGGCACTACGGTGCTGGACGGAATATCTCTGGAGATTCCGGATGGAGAGATTGTTTCCATCCTGGGGCCGTCCGGCTGCGGAAAGACAACACTATTAAATATGATCCTCGGAATTACAGAACCGGACAGCGGAAAAATTGAGTTTAACGGAAAAGATATCACGGATTCCCCAATGGAAAAGAGGGGATTCAACATCGTGTTTCAGGATTATGCTCTGTTCCCGAACTTGAATGTATATCAAAACATTACATACGGGCTGAAAAATAAGCCGGACATTTCGTCAAAAGAGGAAGTGGACGAACTGATCGGCCTGCTTGGACTGAAGGATCATCTTCCGAAAAAGATTGAGCAGCTTTCAGGAGGACAGAAGCAGAGAGTGGCACTGGCAAGGACTTTGGTCATGAAGCCCAAAATCCTTCTCTTAGATGAGCCTTTAAGCGCACTGGACGGAGTGATTAAGGAATCCATAAAAAACAGGATCAAGACGATTGCGAAAGAATTTCATCTGACTACGGTCATCGTGACTCATGATCCCGAAGAGGCTCTGACACTTTCTGACCGGGTGCTGATCGTAAATGAAGGGCGGATTTCCCAGTACAGCGAGCCGGAACAGATCGTCAATGCGCCCCAGAATGATTTTGTGAAGAATTTTATCCTGAACCAGCTGGAGATCAAGAAGAACAATATCTTCACGCTGTTTAAAAATCAGCTGAATATACAGCCCGGAAAGGAAAGCCTTGTTTCATAAGGCGGCAGAAATGAGATGAAACATAGAAAAGAAAAAGAGATTAAAATCATATTTGCCGGGATCGCGCTGATCTTTCTTACATTTTTAGCAGTCCCGGTGGTACAGCTTCTGATGAAGTCGTTTACGACAGAAGGAGGAGGGCTTACCTTACAAAATTTTCAGTCTGTTTTTGCACGGAAAGATTTTTTGGAAATCTTGAGAAACAGCTTCGGCGTTGCGGGACTGAGCGCGGCGGTTACGACTCTGCTGGCATTTATCCTGGCTTATACGATCCACTATACAAACACACCGAACTGGATCAAGACATTTATCAAAGGAGCCGCTGTGCTGCCCATGTTTCTGCCGACGATTACCTACGGTTTTGCAATCATTTATTCTTTCGGAAAACAGGGGCTTCTGACCCGGCTGTTCGGGAAGCAGCTGTTTGAAATCTACGGAATGAAAGGTCTTTTGATGGGCTACGTCATTTATACTCTGCCTATTTCATTCATGCTGATCAATAATACGATGGGCTACATAGATAAAAAGTATATGGTTGTGTCCAGAGTGATGGGTGACAGTGCCTTTGCAAATTTCAAAATGACAGTGCTTCGTCCTCTTTTAGGAACGCTGGCTGCATCCGTGATTCAGTCTTTTTTCTTGAGTTTTACGGATTTCGGTATTCCGGCGGCAGTGGGAGGAAAGTTTAAGACCATCGCATCTCTGCTTTACAGCGAGATGCTCGGAAGCATACCGAATTTCCAAAACGGCGCGGTAGTGGCTGTCGTAATGCTTGTGCCGTCTGTCGTCAGCATTACGGTTTTAAAAATATTGGAGAAATACCAGATTAGGTATAACAAGATTTCCAAGATCGAACTGAAAAAGAACAGAGTCAGAGATGGTTTATGCGGCGGGGTCAGTATTCTTCTGATCGTCAGCGTCTTATCTGTATTTGCAGTCATTTTTGTAATTCCATTTGTGGAAGAATGGCCCTACAGGCTTAGTTTTACACTGGACAATTTCAGAAATGTCTTTGAGGACCCGAACCTTTTCAATGTCTACACAAATTCATTGTTTGTAGCAGCGGCCACGGCAGCACTCGGCACCATAGCCGCATATGGAAGCGCCCTGGTGACAGCCAGAAGCAGGATCAGTCAAAAGGCAAAAGACATCATAGAAGGAATTGCCCTGGTGACGAACACGATACCCGGAATGGTGCTGGGCCTCGCATTTTTATTCCTATTTTCAGGCACCAGTCTTCAAAATACATTTTTGCTGATTATCATCTGCAACGTGGTCCACTTTTTTTCCACGCCTTATCTGATGATGAAGAGTTCCCTGGGGAAAATGAACGCCTCATGGGAGACAACAGCGATGCTTATGGGAGACAGCTGGGCAAAAACCATTTTGAGAATTGTAACGCCCAACGCATTGAGTACGATCATCGAGGTATTCAGTTATTACTTTATCAATGCCATGGTGACGATCAGTGCGGTCATCTTCATCGCTGGGGCCAGGACAATGGTCATCACGACGAAGATCAAAGAACTGCAGTATTATAACAAATTTAACGAAGTGTTTGTGCTTTCTCTTTTAATTCTTGCGACAAATGTGATCGGTAAGTTTGCATTTACCAAACTTGCAGGAGTCACAGAGGGAGGAGCGGCTGGACAATTCTTTAAATTACATATTAGAAAAAACAAGGAGAGAAGTTTATGAGAAAGACATGGTTAAAAAGAGCATCAGTGATGTGTATGGCTGCCCTTCTGGCAGCGACCGGAGTGCTTGCCTCCGGGTGTTCCGCGAAAAAACAGGATGAGCAGGTGGTGATCTATTCCAACGCAGATGACGAAGCCGTGGAGGCTATGAAAAAAGCGCTGGACGGAAACGGATACAAAGGGAAATATATTCTTCAGACGTTTGGAACCTCAGAACTGGGAGGAAAGCTGATCGCAGAGGGCAAAAATATAGAGGCCGATATGGTGACGATGAGCACCTTCTATATTGAGAGTGCCCAGAAGAAAAACAAGATGTTTGCGGATCTTGGTTTCGACAGGAACTTAAAGAAAGAATCTGATTTTCAGAAGTATGAGTCACCAATCACGGCACAGGAAGGAACATTGATCCTGAACACGGAAGTAATGAAGGAGAAGAAACTTCCGAAACCGAAATCCATCAAAGACCTGGCAAAGCCCGTGTATAAAGGATCTATTTCCGTGACGGATATCAAAGCATCTTCCACCGCATGGCTTTTGATCCAGGGCCTTGTGTCTGAATATGGGGAGAAAGAAGCAAAAAGCATCCTC
Source organism: Anaerostipes sp. AF04-45 (assembly GCF_003461725.1). NCBI lineage: Bacteria > Bacillati > Bacillota > Clostridia > Lachnospirales > Lachnospiraceae > Anaerostipes > Anaerostipes sp. AF04-45. Next base: position 162,550 of record NZ_QTXQ01000008.1, on the reverse strand, counting down.
CACGACATTTACCAGAATGCAGGAGACCACATCGAAGATTCAGGCTCCGCTCCGATCAAGAAGGTCCGGGCAGGGGAAGTGGCCATTGGATTTGGTTTAAGACAGCAGGCGGTGGCAGACAAAAAGGACGGTCTTCCGATTGATTATGTAGACCCGAAAGAAGGAAATTTTTCTCTGACAGAGTGTGTTTCCGTAGTGGACAAAAAAGACAGCGGCAAGAAAAAGCTTGCCCTTGAGATGGCAGAATGCATCATCAAAAAGGGAAGAACAGACTTGATTAAGACGTATCCGATTCCGATTTATAACGGCGAGGACGAATCGAGTGAAAACAAATCCGGAAACCCAAAAGTATTTAAAGAAAAACTGACTTTGGATCTTCTGGAAAAACATCAGGAATTATCAGAAAGCGCAAAATAAGAGAAAGGTAGAAAGATGAACCACTATAAGTTATTAACCCCCGGTCCGCTTACAACCACGGACACTGTAAAACAAGAGATGCTTTTTGATCACTGTACCTGGGATGAAGATTATAAAAACATCACCCAGACGATAAGGAAACAGCTGCTTTCCCTTGCTCACGTGTCAGAGGACGACTATACGGCCGTCCTCATGCAGGGCAGCGGGACCTTTGGTGTAGAATCCGTGATCACCAGCGTGATAAATGAAAACGGAAAGCTTTTGATCATTGCTAACGGTGCATATGGGGAGCGTATGGCGGACATTGCAGAGCATGCGGGGATACCTTATGAAATTTATCGGGAAGATTATAGAAAAGTTCCCCAGGCAGCAGTTGTTGAAAAGATACTGAGAGAAGATCCTGCAATCACTCATGCGGCTATGGTGCACAGTGAGACGACTTCCGGCATTCTCAATGATATTGAGGCCATTGCTTCTGTGGTGAAGGAATACAATAAGACGTTAATCGTCGATGCTATGAGCAGTTTTGGAGGCGTGGACATTGAAGTCGGACAATTAGGCATTGATTTTCTCATAAGCAGCGCAAATAAATGTATTCAGGGTGTTCCGGGCTTTTCTTTTATCATCGCCGATAAAAAGAAGCTGTCAGACAGTAAAGGAAACGCCAGAAGCCTGTCCCTGGACTTATATGACCAGTGGGAAACGATGGAGAAGGACGGAAAATGGAGATTTACCTCCCCTACTCATACGGTCCTTGCCTTTGCAAAAGCGCTTAAAGAACTGGAAGCAGAAGGCGGAATTGCAAAAAGGGCGGCCCGCTACCGGGAAAACAACCGCATTTTGATCGAACGGTTTCAGTCTATGGGTATGCAGCCTTATATTGACGGCGCGCATCAGGGACCGGTCATCACTACGTTTTTGTATCCGGCAGATACAGATTTTACGTTCAGTGAGATGTATCATTATATCAAAGAGCGCGGGTATGCGATCTATCCGGGGAAGGTGACGGAAGCCGAGACATTCCGCATCGGCACCATTGGAGAAATATACCCGGAGGATATTGAGAAACTCTCAGAAATCATGGAGCAATTTTTAAAGGAGAAGAAACAATGAGCAGATGTATAGAAGCCGTTATTTTTGACTGGGCAGGTACAACGGTAGATTATGGGTGTTTTGCACCGGTGCAGGCTTTCGTGGAAGTATTTAAACATTTTGGAATCGAACCGACCATGGATGAGGTGAGAGAACCTATGGGAATGCTGAAGATCGATCACATCAGGACGATGCTTTCCATGCCGCGGATTCACGATCTGTGGGTGAAGGAACATGGAACGGAACCTTCCGAGGATCACGTACTTCAGATGTATGACTTATTTGAGTCCAAACTTATGAGCATTTTAGACCGGTTTACAACGCTCAAGCCGTATGTGCCGGAAACGGTGGAGTTTCTCAGGGAGAAAAACATTAAGATCGGCTCCACGACCGGATATACGGATGCTATGATGGAAGTCGTGACAAAAGGTGCAAAGGAACAGGGATATGAGCCTGACGCATGGTTTTCACCGGATTCCACAGAAGGAATCGGGCGGCCTTATCCATATATGATATTTAAAAATCTGGAAGCTTTGAAGGTTTCCACGGTAAAAAATGTGGTGAAGATCGGAGATACGGTTTCCGATATCAAAGAAGCACGGCATGCGGGTGTCATTTCTGTGGGTGTGGTGGAAGGAAGCTCAGAGATGGGACTGACCAAAGAGGAATACGAAAATATGACAGATTCACAGAAGGAAACTGTGTGCAGAAAAGTAAAGGAAACCTTTAAAAATGCCGGTGCCCATTATGTAATACAAAATTTGTCCGGATTAGAGGAGCTGCTGAAAAAACTGACTCAATAAAGGTCTTTATGTTTTCGATAAGATTGCATATAATATAGAAATATGAAATAATAAGTCATATCATTTAAGATATGGCTTATTTAGTTTTAACAAAAAGCAATTAAGGAGTGGGATATATGGAAGCTTTAAAGTGGGCGGCCGGAGGTACGGGATTTACATTTTTGATGACAGCCCTCGGCGCAGCCACTGTTTTTTTCTTAAAGAAAGACATGCAGGAAAATATGCAGAGGGTCTTTTTGGGATTTGCCGCAGGTGTCATGATCGCAGCGTCTGTATGGTCCCTTCTCATCCCTGCTATCGAAGAGGCAGAAGCCAATGGGCAGATCGGCTGGATACCGGCTGCCGGAGGCTTTATCCTCGGAGGAGTCTTCCTTCTTTTGATGGACCGGCTGATGCCGCATCTGCATCTGGGGGAGAAACATCCGGAGGGACTTTCTTCCTCGTTTAAAAGGACGACTCTGCTCGTCCTCGCCGTTACCTTACACAACATTCCGGAGGGAATGGCCGTGGGTGTAGCTTTCGCCGTGGCGAGCGGGCACGGAGGCGTGGGATTCAGCGGTGCTGTCGCCCTGGCCATCGGGATCGGGATTCAGAATTTTCCGGAAGGGGCGGCAATTTCTCTTCCGCTGAGGAGAGAAGGCTTATCCAAAGGAAAGGCTTTTGTGTTCGGGGCACTGTCCGGCGCGGTGGAATTTGTGTTCGGTGTGCTGGCCGTGCTGGCGGCAGAAGGACTTGGAACTTATATGCCGTGGCTTTTGTCTTTTGCCGCAGGAGCTATGATTTATGTAGTAGTGGAAGAACTCATCCCTGAGGCACATCTTGGGGAACACTCTCACACCGGAACCCTGGGTGTCATGGTTGGATTCCTGATCATGATGGTACTGGATGTAGCCTTGGGATAGCTGGAGCACAGCTGCTTTGGGGTTCGGCTCAGAGAGCGAAAACAGGCGTGAAATATTTATCTCACGCCTGTTTTTTCATCCTCTATATCAATATCAATGGTGTCTTTAAACACCTGTTCAACCAGACAGCAGTACTCGTTGTATTCATGATAATCAGAAAACTCTTTAAAACACTCGATCATGCTTTTGTAATACCAGCCCTGCATATTCTTATCTTTCATATTAAAGCGCTGCCACAGCTCGTCTCCCAGAAGCTTGTAGTCCCTGGCCAGAGAACGGACGTTGGCTAGCTTGTCCCCAAGGGCAATGACTTTGGCAGGACGTTTTGCACGGTGTTTTAAAAAATCCACTGTATGACGTTTTCTTTCAATCCAGGATCTGCTCTTATCTTCACTTTCCATCAGAACATAATCCGCTACTTTATCCCCAAATTCCCGGCGTATATCCTCTCCTGTTACATCTCTGCAGTCTTCGATGACATCGTGGAGGACCGCAGCGCACATCATATCTTCATCCGGCGTGATGCCGGCAACGATCGAGGCGACTTCCAGTGGATGGATCATGAACGGGATATCGGTTCCCTTTCGCTTCTGGCCGGAATGGGCTTTCGTTGCAAAGATAATGGCTTTTTCAAACATGGGTTTCTCCTTTTTTGCGGACATTTCTACATACTTATCATAAATCATTTTTATGATGCGGTCAATGAAGGAATTCTATACTTTGGTGCTTTAAAGTGACGGTGTGTTGACTTTTCCCTATCGCCACGGTAAAATGAACCATATCAATCAACACAAGGAGAGCGATCTATATGTCAACAGAGACGAATTTTACAATCGGATTTATCGGGCTTGGACTCATCGGCGGTTCCATTGCCAAAAATGTACGCCGTGTATTCCCGAATTATACGGTGATCGGATATGATACGGACAAAGAAGCACTGAAAAAGGCTGTGGAGGAAGGGGTTCTCGACCGTCCGGCGGCGGAACTTAACAGAGATTTTTCCGAATGCAGCTACATTTTTCTATGTGCGCCGGTGCAGCATAACCTCCAGTTTTTAGAGCAGCTGAAGCCAAATCTGAAAGAGGGATGCATCGTGACCGATGTAGGCAGCGTAAAAGGCGGGATTCATAAAAAAGTAAAAGAACTGGACATGGAGGCCTGTTTTATCGGTGGACATCCTATGGTAGGTTCGGAAAAAGCCGGATTTTCTTATAGCTCTGACCGTTTGATTGAAAATGCCTATTATTTTATAACGCCGACAGAGAAAGTAAATGCAGAAAAGGTGAAAGAATTTACATCTTTCATAGAAGAACTGGGTGCACTGACAATCCTTCTGGACGCAAAACGCCATGATGCTTTTACCGCTGCGATCAGTCATGTCCCGCATATTATGGCGGCAGAACTGGTACATACGGTGAAAAATATGGACACCGAAGACGGCATCTTAAAACAGCTGGCAGCCGGCGGCTTTAAGGATATCACAAGGATTGCATCATCCTCTCCCGTTGTCTGGGAGCAGATCAGTCTTTCCAATAAGGAAAATATAAAAGAGCTTTTAGTGCAGATCAAAGACAGCATTTCCGAAATGATCCATGCGCTGGACAGAGACGACCACAGTTATCTGAACGAGTATTTTAAAGAGGCAGGAGAGTACCGGGAGACCGTTCCGGACAGTGCTGTGGGACTGATGGAAAAATCTTATGAGATATTTGTAGATATTCCGGATGAGCCGGGAACCTTGTCTACGACTACGACTTTGCTGGCGCTTAATAATATCAGTATTAAAAATATCGGAATCATCCATAACCGGGAGTTTGAAGAGGGTGTCTTAAAGATTATGCTCTACGATGATGTCTCTGCCAAACGCGCCAGAGAGATACTGCAGGATAAAAATTACAGTGTATATGAAAGGAACTAGAAATGAAACTTAAGAAAGTAGAAGGACTAAAAGGCACGATATCCATACCCGGAGATAAATCCATCAGCCACAGGGCAGTCATGTTCGGGTCTCTGGCAAAGGGAACGACACATATCACAAACTTTTTATCCGGTGCGGACTGCCTGGCTACCATAGACTGTTTCCGGGCAATGGGAGTCAGGATAGAACAGGAAGGCACAGTGGTTACGGTACACGGCAACGGCCTCCGTGGACTTAAAAAACCTGAGAAACAGCTGGATGTGGGAAACAGCGGGACGACGACCCGGCTGATCTCCGGGATTCTGAGCGGACAGGATTTTGAAGTTACACTTTCAGGCGATGCATCTTTAAACAAACGCCCCATGGGGCGCATCATGAAGCCGCTCTCCATGATGGGAGCGGAGATTGAGAGTGTCAATGGAGACGGATGTGCTCCGCTTAAAATAACCGGAAAACCATTGAAGGCAGTCCGCTATGAATCGCCGGTGGCCTCCGCACAGGTAAAATCCGCAGTTCTTCTTGCGGGACTCTATGCGGACGGCAGAACGAGTGTCACAGAGCCTGCCTTGTCCAGAAACCATACGGAACTGATGCTTGAGTCTTTCGGAGTTCAGGTATTGACTGAGGGTACGACGGCATCGGTGATACCGCCGAAAGAGATGACGGCCACGGATATTGCAGTGCCGGGGGATATTTCATCTGCAGCGTTTTTCATTGCCGCGGGACTTGTGACTCCGGATTCTTGTATTACCTTGAAACAGGTCGGTATTAACCCGACCAGGAACGGCATCATCAAAGTCTGTGAAGCTATGGGGGCAGATCTTACGATGTCCAATGTAAAAGACGATAACGGGGAACCGACCGCAGATATTACAGTAAAAACAAGCAGGCTGAAAGGCACGGAGATCGGCGGAGAGCTGATTCCCACACTGATTGATGAGATTCCTGTTATTGCGCTGATGGCGGCATTTGCGGAGGGAGAGACCGTGATTAAAGATGCGGCAGAACTAAAAGTGAAAGAATCCAACAGAATTGATCTGACCGTAGACAATCTGGTAAAAATGGGAGTGGACGCCGAGGCAACCGATGACGGAATGATCATCCGCGGCGGAAATCCTCTGAAAGGAGTGTCTGTTTACTGCAAGTATGATCACCGGATCGCTATGACATTTTCCATTGCGGGAATCAATGCAGAGGGAACGACAGTGATTGAAGATGCAGAGTGTGTGGACGTGTCATATCCCAACTTCTATGAACAGTTACATATGCTCGCCGGACAATAGGATTCTTCCATTGACAAGCTGGAAAATTCTTCATACAATGGAGACAGCAGTGACAGAAAATTGACAGAATCAATATAGTGGGAAGGGAAGGATCACAGAGTATGAAAGAATCAAGGGTGAAGATCCTGCGACTGACTGCGTGGCTGATTGCCAGCGCCATGTTTGTCAGCTTAAGCAGTGAGGCAGTGGTGCGGGCTGCCCAGAGAAGAAATCAGATCGCAAAGGTACAGCCAAAGACTGCTGTGACAGCGACAGAACAGAAGGTAAAGACAACAAAAGCATCAGAAGAATATAAGGCTTTCTGGTTCTCGTTTTATGATTATGATGAATATCGTGACGCCTATAAAAAGAATAACGCATCAAATTTTAAAAAATATTTTACGAAAGTTGTAAATAAAGGAAAGAGCCTTGGCATGAACCGCGTGATCGTGCAGGTAAGACCGTTCGGCGACGCTATTTACAAGTCCAAGTACTTCCCATGGTCCAAATATATCTCAGGAAAACAGGGCAGAAGTCCGGGATATGATCCGCTGAAGATCATGGTATCCGTGGCACATTCCAAGGGGATGGCGATTGAAGCATGGGTAAATCCTTACAGGGTGACTAAGGGCAGCACCAATTACAAAAAGCTGTCAAAGAACAATCCGGCCCGCAAGTGGAATGCGAAAAAGTCTACGCGCAGGAATGTATTATCATATGGGGGAAGCCTTTATTACAATCCATCAAAAAAAGCTGTACAGAACCTGATCGTGAACGGGGCAAAGGAGATCGTCCAGAAGTATGATGTGGACGGCATCCATATGGATGACTATTTCTATCCGAGTTTTACAAAGAAAAATGTGAAGAAAACATTCGATGCTAAAGAATATAACAAGTCTTCCTACAAAAAAAAGAAAAAAAGCATTTATACATACCGAAGGGCTCAGGTCAATAATCTGGTCAAGAGAATGAAAAAGACGATCAAAAGTGTGGATCCGAACGTGACCTATGGCATCAGTCCTGCAGGAAACATTGACAATCTGACCAGCAAGTATTCTTATTATGTAGATATTTATAAGTGGCTGAACTCCACGGCTTATGTGGATTATATCTGCCCGCAGATCTACTGGGGATTCAAACACCCAACGGCTGCATTTGACAAAGTGACGAGACGATGGGTAAAGGCTGCAAAGAAGAAAAAAGTGAAACTCTATCTTGGGATCGGAGTCTACCGGGCAGGTCATAATGCGGGTCAGGACCGGGCAGAGAGAAAAGAATGGAAGAGTGACACGAAGGTGCTGAAAAAACAGGTGCAGTATGGACGCAAGTACAAAGTGGACGGATTCGCATTCTTTGACTACCAGGACCTTAAGAGTAAGACCAGCCGGAAAGCAGTAAACCAGCTGAAGACAGTTTTAAAGTAAAGAAAAATTTAAAGAGATTATTCAGAAATATAGAATTCTGAATAATCTCTTTTTTGTTTCATAGGAAAGTTCTACGATCTTCCCTATGAAATAAAAACACTCCGCGTCCGGTCTTTCTTACAGAGATCAAAGGTGCTGCTTTTTCTGCCTTTTGGAAATAACAGAATCAATGAGACCATATTTCAGTGCTTCTTCGGCACTCATAAAATGATCCCTGTCAGTATCTCTTTCAATTTCTTCGATGCTGCGCCCTGTATTTTCAGCTAATATTCTGTTTAATCTTTGTTTGTTCTTTTGCATATAATCAGACATTATTTTTATATCGCTGGCTGGCCCCTGGATACCATTGCCATGTATAGCCGGCTGATGTATCATAATTTCAGCATTGGGCAACGCCACTCGCTTGCCCTGTGTGCCTCCGGCTAATAAAAACGCTCCAAAACTTGCAGCTAAACCAACGCATATCGTGGCAACATCACATTGAATATATTTCATGGTGTCATAGATTGCAAAGCCGGCAGTTACGGAACCTCCCGGACTGTTAATATAGAGTTGAATATCTCTGCCTGGGTCCTGGGCTTCCAGGAAGAGCATTTGTGCTACAATTAAACTGGCAGAAATATCACTTACCTCTTCACCCAGAAAAATAATTCTGTCTGACAGCAAACGTGAGAAAATATCATAGCTTCGTTCTCCCTGGTTCGTTTTCTCAATGACATAAGGAATTGTACTCATGCGGCCAGTTCCTTTTCTTTAACCCTGCGGATAAATCTAATATTTTGTGTATAATAGAAATTTCCACGCAAGGAGATTCTGTTTTGCTTTGGCACAAAAACCTCCATATTTCTATAAATTTTGGGCGGGTATACATATAACTGCTTAAAAGCAAGTGAAAATGCCTGCTGAGAGTCATATCCGGCTTCATAAGCAATTTCTGTAATAGGCTCGTTTGTTTTTATCAGTTTTTCCGCAGCAATGGTAAGCCTGCGGCTTTGCAGGTATTTATAAATGGTAATTCCGGTACGTTCAGAAAATATGCGATTCAGATAAAATTTTGAGTAACCGACATTTTTGGCAATTATATCTACACTAATTTCTCTTTTGATATTATCCTCAATGTAATTCACGACTTTTTCTACAATCTCTTTTTGCTGTTTCATAGTTTCACCTCCTTCCATCATTATAATTAGTATGAGTTTCCGTGTCTTAATAAAAAATGCTGTTTTACTGCCCGCTTTACTTTTTCATGATATGTCACAAGTCTGCAACAATCATCTCTTTCGCACTGTTTTGAATACTTTTGGCATCCTCAGCCAAAATATTGGAATCTGTGATCAGCAGGTCAACGTCACGGACCGGATTTCCCTGGAATGCTTTGTGAAGACCGATCTTTGAAGAATCCAGCATAAGAATCTTTAACCCTTCCATCTCACAAATAATCCTTATAGTGCTCATCTGAATCTCATTTGCACATTGGATCTCATGATTATGGTGGTTGTGAAGACCAAGAGCAGAAAAGAAAATTTTTTCCGGATAGATCCTTTTCATATTTTCAAGTGTCAGGTTGCCGGTCAGTGAATAGTTGGAGGTGGACACCTCTCCTTCAAGGGCATAAATATGTGTCACGTTGGAACGGGGGCCATAATGAATGATCGCCAGATTAGGGGTGAAAACCGTGACATTCTTTGCGGTGATCTCCTTGTAAAGGAGAAAACAGGTAGAACCTGTATCCAGATAGATTGTGTCATTGTCATGGACCTGCATTGCGGCACGGCGCACAATCGCAGTTTTTTCTTTTTCATTGAGCTTTTCCCGAATATTAAATTTTGTGATCCGGTCATCGGAAAGCGCGCGGGCTCCGCCGTGGATCCGCTCAATCAGTCCCTGTTCATCTAAAATGGACAGATCACGAATGATCGTTGATTTTGAGACATTAAAATCGCTCATCAGCTGGGGGATTGGAACATACTCATAAGTTTTAATATAAGATAACAATTCATTCAGTCTTTTTTCTCTTTTGGCCATAGTCTTTCCTTTCTGTACAGAACACAACTCTAATGGGACATCATATTTCTTTCTACCATAATACTGAAATGACACAAAGATGTCAATATTTTATCCGAAATTGAAATAAATAAATCAAAAATATGAATTTTATAGATAAAAAGGTTGACAAAAGAGGAAAACAGGATTAATATTGAATCAAACGAATCAATAAAACGACAAAAAAGAATCATAAATCTCAATAAGTAAACAAAAAATGAAATAAAAGTATCAAAATGTAAGGAGGTGAAGTTATGGGAAGAGAGATCAGAGCGATGGTAGCATGCGGAAGCGGTATTGCGACTTCGACGGTTGCGGCAAATGCAGTCCATGAAATATTTCAGGAACTTGGGATTGATGTAAAAATCATAAAAGGTACGGTTCCGGAAATATCTGAAAAAGCAGATGAGATGGATATTGTGTTTGTGACAAATTGCTATAGAGAAGAAATTTCGTGTCCGGTAGTCAATGTTACAGCTTTTCTGACCGGAATAAAAAAAGACAAAAAGATTGCAGAGATTAAAGATGTCATTACAGGTCTGAATGAAAAGATTAATGGATAGTGTGGGAAAACAAAGGAGGATTATATGGAACTGATCAATACGATAGTAAAATTTATTTCGGATGTAGGAGCTTCCGCCATGCTGCCGTTTGTCATAGCAGTGCTGGGTCTTTACTTTAGGATAGGAGTAAAGAAAGCAGTCAGAAACGGATTAATGGTAGGGATTGGATTTCTTGGAATTAACACGGCACTGGGAATCCTTACCGGAGCGATGGGGAACATCTCCGGATATTATCAGAATCTTGGGAGCGGATTTACCGTCATCGACGGCGGATGGCCGGCGCTCGGAGCGGCAGGATGGTCAACACCCTTTGCGATGCTGGTGATTCCGCTGGGATTTATATTAAATTTTATTCTGGTGAGATTCCGGTTTACAAAAACATTAAACGTGGACTTGTGGAATTACTGGCATTTTTTGATCACCGCGTGTATGGTTTATTATCCGATGAGACTCGGAGGAGCTTCCGTTATTACCGCGGGAATTGCGGGAACGATTGCGGCTCTTGTCTGTTCGGTCATCGTGCTGAAGGTGGCAGATGCCACCGCAGAAAGCTGGCAGGACTATTTCGGACAGGAGGGAACGGCCGTTACCACCCAATTTGCTATGGTAACGGCTTACCCGATCGCTAAAATGACAAACTGGGTCCTGGACAGAATTCCTGGAATCAAAGATACGAAATTTGATCTAAAGACCCTCAGTAAGAGATTAGGAATTTTCGGAGATACGTCGGTTATGAGTTTTGTGATCGGTATCATCCTTTGTATTATTACAAAACAGTCTGCGGCAAATACTTTGACCATAAGCATTTCCATTGCAGCAGCCATTGTATTGCTTCCAAAGATGGTATCTGTTTTGTTGGAAGGATTGGGACCTATCGGACAGGCTGCCTCTGAATTTATGCAGAAAAAGCTTGGAGACGAATACGACATTAATATCGGTATGGACGTGGCACTGGGGCTTGGTGATACCTGCGCTATCCAGACAGCTGTCATCATGATACCGATTACGATAGCATTGGGATTTATCGTTCCGGGAGTGAATTTCTTTCCCATTGGCCTTGTAGGCGGCATGGTTTACACGACGACCGTTTCTTCATGGGCATCCAAAGGTAATGTACTGAAGACACTGATCTCAGCAATTATGGTTACTGTATATGAGCTGATTGCCATGAGCTTTATGGCAGGGCTTACAACACTGGTAGTAAAGGCGGCCGGGACTATGGACCTGTCCGGCGGAGCACAGGTGGTTGGTACAGTCTGCGATACCATTTACAACGTGATCATCGCGATCATTGCAAAGTTTGCAGGGTTGATCTAGGTAGTATTTATTTATTGCATGCAGATAAATATTTCAAATATTAATTTCAAATTAGGAGGTAAGTTATGAGTGAAATTCCAGCAACAATGAAAGCAGCATTATGGTATGCACCTTTAGATGTAAGATTTGTAGATGTTCCGGTACCGGAGATCGATGATAAAGGGGTATTGATCAAAACAAAGGTTACCCTGACATGCGGAACCGATGTAAAAACATATAAGCGAGGATATCCGGGAGAAAAACCGGGTGCTACATTTGGCCATGAAGTTGCGGGAGAAATTGTAAAAGTAGGAAAAGATGTAGAAGGATTTAAAGTGGGAGACAGGGTAGTTACCCATAATACGGCGCCGTGCGGAAGCTGTTATTACTGTAAGATCGGCCGGAATGACGGGGAATGTGAGTCTCTGGTGCGCATCAAAGGCGGACATTCTCAGTATGTGGCAGTGCCGGACCAGATTGTGAAAACAAACCTGTTCCATGTCCCGGATCAGGTTCCGTATAAGGCAGCTGCATTGGTAGAGCCATTTTCCTGTGCTGTCTACGGTGCCGATATGACTCCGGTACATTTTGGTGACTATGTGGTTATCCTGGGGGCAGGCCCTATCGGACTGATGATTGCCATGCTCATGAAGAAAAAGGGAGCAAAAGTGATCCATGCAGACTTTAGTGCAAAACGTTTGGAAGTCAGCAAATCTCTGGGGACAGATATTGTGTTTGACCTGACCGGTGTGGAAGATCCGGTGAAAGAAATCCGGGCACTGACACCGGACGGACGAGGTGCAGACTCAGCGATTGATGCTTCCGGACAGCCGGCTGCATGGGAAAATGCAATTAATATTGTCCGCAAAGCAGGATTTGTCAATCTGTTTGGAGGATGCAAAGCAGGTACAACCATTACCGTCGACACACATAGAATTCACTACGATGGGGTGACATTGACAGGATTCTATCACACAACTCCAAGACATGTGCAGATGGCGGCTGATATGATCATCAATGGCGAAATTCCTGTAGATACTTTTGTAACGGGTGAATACCCATGGGAACAGCTCATTGAGGCGGTGGAAGCCCATGGAAGACAGGAAGGAATTAAAAATGCCATCAATTGGGACTGATTATTGGGAGGTGAAAAATGTCTGAAACATTAAACAAAGCAAAATCAGAAGTTGTGCGTGCCTGCAAAATTATTTCCGGTAATGGATATGTACTTGGTACAGCAGGAAATGTCTCATCCATTGTGGAAGGAGAGAATTTGTTTGTCATCACGCCGTCCAGCTATCCGTATAACATTATGGAAGAAAAGGATCTGGTTGTGGCAGACCTGGACGGAAATATTGTAGAGGGGGATAAAAAACCGTCCATTGAATTTACCATGCATCGGGGAATTTATCGGGAGAGAAAAGATGTAAAAGCCATTGTACACTCTCATTCACCATATGCCACTGCGGCAGCCAGTGTTGAAGGGATTAATATGATCCCGGCGGTGGATATTGAAGCGGCCTTTGGACTCGGCGGAGATGTGGATATCGCCGGGTTTGCCCCTCCGGGGAGCCCAGAACTTGCAGAGTTTGCACGAGCAGCCATAGGAGAAAAAGGCGGCGTACTGCTGTCAAACCACGGAGCCATCGGTGTGGGAAAAAATATGGATGAGGCACTGCTGGCCAGCGATAATATTGAAAGAAACTGCAGATTGTATTTAAGCATCAGGGCTGCAGGAAAAGTAAAAACAATGCCGGAAGAATTTATGGATTTTTCATCTTCTGTTTTTAAAGAAGTAAGCGGCATAAAACAGTAACATAGCAGATGGGTTTGGACTTCGGATCAAAAGTCCAGGCCCTTATCACTTCTAGGAAAAGGAAAGGGGTGAAGAACGGAAATGATGAAAAAGGTTTTTGTTATAGAAGGTGAGGCTCGAAACAAAGAAGAGGCATTAAGGCTTACATTCCAGAAGCTTTATGAGGAAGGTCTCGTAAAAGAAAGTTTTTATGAGGGATGTGTTGAGAGGGAGAAACAGTTTCCCACGGGACTGGATACACCGGTTCCAGTGGCAATTCCCCATACGGACTCTGTCCATGTAATATCTCCTGCGGTGTGTGTACTGAGACTTAAAAAACCGGTTGCTTTCTCTTTAATGGAGGATGATTCCAGACAGGCCGAGGCAGAATTTGTGTTTAATATGGCATTAAAATCTAATGATGATCAGCTGGGAATGCTGAATAAGATTATCGGGACTGTCCAGGATGAGAAACTGTTAAAAGATGCAAAAACAATGTCCTGCAGCAGTCTGGAGAACGAACTTCAGAGAAAATGGACAGATCAGGAAAGGAGAAGCAATGGATAACTTTACATTTTACAGTCCCACGAAATTTTGTTTTGGAAAAAATGCAGAGGATAATTTGGGAGAACTGCTTGACTGGATCGGTTCAAGAAAGGTCATGATTTTTCATATGAGCGGTCCGGAACTAAGGTCAGGTATTCTCGACCGGGTGAAAGAAACGCTTGCAAAAGGACAGATTGAATTTGTAGAAGCAGGCGGTGTAAAGGCAAATCCCAGGCTTGATTATACCTTGAAATGTATAGAAACAGCAAAAGAAGAAAAAGTGGACTCGGTTCTTGCTATCGGCGGAGGAAGCTGTATTGATACGGCCAAAGCCACTGCAGCAGGGGCGCTGTGCGGGGATGATTTTTGGGAGCACTTCCAAAAAAATATTCCGTTTGAAAAGGCACTCCCCATTGGGGCCATTGTAACGATTGCGGCATCCGGGAGCGAGGGCTCCGAGGCATGTCTGTTAAAAGACGAGGAACATAATATAAAAGTAGGACTGCACAGCGAAGTATTTCGTCCTGCCTATGCTATAGAGAATCCGGAGCTGACGTTCAGTCTGCCCAAATATCAGACGGCGTGCGGGATTACAGACATTATGATGCATGTGATCGAACGCTATTTTACCAATACAAAGGGGACGGAACTTACGGATCAGCTGAGCGAGGGTGTCTTGCGGACGATGATAAAATATGGTCCGGTAGTGATGGAGAGACCGGACCACTATGAAGCAAGGGCAGAAATTATGTGGGCTGGGGTCATTGCTCACAACGGGATCTGCGGCGTGGGACGTGAGATCGATTTAGCCAGCCACATGATACAGGACGTGATCGGCGGGCTGTATGATTCCGCTCATGGAGCGGGCCTTGCAACCATCGCACCTGCATGGATGCGGTATGTATATAAACATGATATACCGAGGTTTGTACGTTTTGCAACAGAAGTGTGGAGAGTACCAAATGACCCCTTTGACCAGGAAGCAGTGGCTTTAGAGGGAATCCGGAGAACAAAAGAATTTTTTAAATCACTTGGAATGCCTGTGACCCTTCATGAACTTGGCGTCTGTGAGGAGGATATGGACTTTCTCTGCAAAAACCGGTGCGCCGGACATTTTGTAGAACTTCACGAAGAAGATATCCGGAAAGTGTATGAGCTGGCAAAATAATATGAAAGCATTAAAAAGAATCAGTGAAAAACCAAACGATATGGTGCTTATGGACCTTCCGGAACCCCGGCTGCCGGGAGACGACTGGTTAAAAGTGAAGGTGTCCTATGCAGGGATCTGCGGATCAGATATCAAAATGTTCCACATGGATTGTTCTGTCCCTGACAGCAAACTGAGGCCTCCTGTGATTCCGGGACATGAGTTCAGCGGGATTGTGTGGGAAAAGGGCAGTGCCGTTCACCATGTGGAGGTTGGTGACAGAGTTGTCTGTCATACGATGGTAAAACCTTGTGGGAGATGTGAATACTGTCTGACCGGAAACTGGGGACTCTGCAGAGAAAGAAAAGGCATTGGATCTGATATAAACGGCGCATTTGCAGAATTCCTTGTTTGTCCCGCGAAAAATGCCATAAAGATTCCGGAGGAGCTGCCTCTGGATACGGCTGCCCTTACGGAGCCTCTGGCATGTTCTGTAAGAATTGTCGAAGAAATAGGAAAGATCAGGAGAGGAGAAAAAGCAGTAATTTTTGGTCCCGGACCCATCGGCGCCTGCTGTGCAATGACAGTCAGGGCAAATGGGGCGGTCCCTGTGATCGTCGGAACGAAACATTCCAGACACAGAATGGAAGTTTTGCAGGACTACGGGATCCAATGTTTTATCAATGATGAGAAACTGCCGAAAAATATATTAGATTATTTCGGCGGATACGCGGATATGGCGGTTGATGCGGTAGGGAAAGAAGCTGTTTTTCAAAGAACTTTTCATGTGGTGAAAAAGCTGGGAAGGATTGTGGTCGGAGCTATTGATGAATCAAGCACAGGCTACTCTGTCAATATGACAAAAGTTTTTGGCAGCCAGATTAAAGTTCTTCCGTCCTGTTCCTCCACTCCAAAAGGATGGCATGAAGCTTTAAACTTGTTAAGCGAACATCAAGACGAATTTAAAAAGTTCATCAGCGGCAGCTATCCTCTGGAACAATGGGACAGAGCATTCCAAAAAGCGGAAAGCAGGAATGGATTTAAAATCATGCTGAGGCCATAAAGACTTTCTATCTGTGTGCAGTTATTATATAATAATAAACAACGAAAACACACAGAAGGGAGAGATTATGAACAGACTGATCAATGCGATGGTAGCCTGTGGAAGCGGGATTGCAACTTCAACGGTTGCGGCAGGCAATATTCAGGAAATATTTGACGAACTGGGGGTGAGAGTTCAGCTTACAAAATGCTCCATTTCAGATATACCGGCCAATTCCGACGGTATGGACATTATTTTTGTTACGAACAATTACCGGGGAGAAGTCCCTTGTCCAATCATCAATGTTACTTCATTTATAACAGGGATAAAGAGGGATAAGACAGTAGAGAAAATCAAAGAAACAATACTCGACATTCTAAAAAATTAAAATGCGGAATAGAAGGAAACATAAAAAAGAAGCATATCACAGCAAAGCGATATGCTTCTTTTTTATTGACATATTATAAAATTAAGTATATTATATATCATATAGTATTGATAAAAAAACAATATGATATCAGGGTCAAAAGATATTTTGACCACAATATTATGATATGGGAGCGTGTCTATGGTATTTAATACAGGAGCTGCTTTGCTGGACGCCATTGTCCTCGCAGTAGTCTCAAAAGAAGAAGAAGGGTCCTATGGGTATAAGATTACCCAGGATGTACGAAGAGTCCTGGATGTATCAGAGTCCACTTTGTATCCCGTGCTGCGCAGACTCAGAAATGAAGGCTGCCTGGAAGTATACGACAGGCAGTGCGACGGAAGGAACCGCAGGTACTATAAAGTGACCAGTCAGGGTATGATCCAGCTGAACTTGTATAAGACAGAGTGGAAATCTTACTCATTTAAGATTACGAAAATATTTGAAGGAGGAGCAGTCCATGAGTAGAAAAGAATTTCTGGACCAACTGGCATATTTGCTTCAGGACATTGCGCCGGAAGAACGGGATGATGCAATTGGATATTATGTGGATTATTTTGAGGAGGCAGGGCCGGAACGTGAACAGCAGGTGATCGAGGAATTAGGGAGCCCTGAAAAAGTTGCCGCTATGATCCGGGATTCACTGAACGGGACGACCGGGGAAGAAGAATATACAGAAAACGGATATCACAACCAGAGATATGATGAGAACACGAAGATGCCTGAGAAGGCAAAGAAAGAATCGGGATTTCATTTCAAAGGAAACCGGGACCGGAATCTCATTCTTATTGTGTTGATCGTTGTGGGCACGGTGGTGCTCGGTCTTCCTCTGATCGGTGTGATCGGAGGAACAGCCGTCGGAATTGTCGGTATATTTTTCGGGTTCATATCCGGGGTTGCCGGAATCAGTGTGGGGCTCCTGGCAGGAGGCTTCGGTGTATTCGCCGCCGGAATCGTAAAGATGTTCACACAGCTTCCCACAGGATTTATGATGTGCGGCGGCGGTTTGATCATGATGGCAGTGGGACTCTTGTTTAGTGTACTTTTTGTCTGGATCCTCGTAACAGTATTTCCGCCTTTGATCAGAGGAGTCGTGAATTTGATCCGGAGGCTGTTTCATAAAGGGGGAGAAGAAGCATGAAAAAATTTTATAAGGTCTGTCTGATCATCTGTCTGTTATTTACAGTTGCAGGAGCAGGCTGCATTATCGCAGCGGCGGCGATGGGATTTTCCTTTACGGATACTTATCACTATGTGAGAGATAAAGTAAATGGCTACTCAGGCAGATATGAGGATGAGGAGGCAGAGCGGCTGGAATTTCCGAAAGACAAAGTAAAGAAGATAACAATAAAGGTAGGCAGCAGGGATCTGTCCATTGTCAGAGGAGAAGGAAGTCAGATCGTGCTCACTACAAAAGGAAGCCGCAAACTGTTTCAATCTCAGCTAAAAGAGGGCCTCAATGAGCTGACGATCCGGTCAAAATCTTCGGTTCACCGTCCCTTTTTCTTTGATTATGGATATGAACAGGCAGTTTTGAGCATACCAAAAGATGTAAACCTGGATGATTTCAGTCTGGATGTGGGGAGCGGAGATTTTGTATCAGAGGAATTGAAATCCAAAAGAATGAGGATTCAGTGCGGAAGTGGAGACATCAAATTGTCCGGAATCAAGTCTGATAATATTGATATTCAGTGCGGAAGCGGGAATATAGAGGCGGACATATGGGACAGCAGGGTTAATTACAGGTATAATATTAATGTGGGAAGTGGAGACGTAGTCTTTGACGGACACGAACTGGAACACAGCAATAAAGAAGGAACCTGGGGAAATGGGACCAAATTTATTGATGTTCAATGCGGAAGCGGAGACATTAACATAGACTTTTTGAACAATATTTAAGGAGGAGATTTTCATGAGCAGTAAACGATTATATAAATCAAGAGAGGACAAAATGGTCTGCGGCGTCTGCGGAGGAATTGCAGAATATTTTGATGTGGACCCGACCTTGGTACGATTGGGCGCCGTACTGTTGGGATGCTCAGGAACCGGAATCTTGGTTTACATTGTGGCGGCAGTCATCATACCCGAGAGAAGGTATTAAAAATAGTAATTGCATCCGTTGTCAAAGCTATGATATAATATTATCCGAAAAAGACCAAGTCAAAAGGCTTGGTCTTATATTTTGACAAAGAGGAGAAATCATATGAAAACACCAATTTTGATCGCCATGATTGCCTACATGGCAATGGTTGTGTACATCGGAGTGATTTACAGCAAGAAGAATAAGACTTCTGAAGACTATTTTCTGGGAGGAAGAGGACTCGGTCCCTGGGTTACGGCAATGAGCGCCGAGGCTTCTGACATGAGCAGCTGGCTGTTGATGGGACTTCCGGGACTGGCTTATGCATCCGGCTTCAGCCAGGCGGGATGGACTGCCATCGGCCTGATCTTAGGAACCTATTTGAACTGGAAGATCGTTGCAAAACGTCTCCGCCGCTATACGCAAGTTTCCAACAACTCTATCACGGTTCCCGACTTTTTCAGCAACCGATTCAAAGATGAGAAGAAGATCTTAATGTTTGTCTCATCCATCATGATCCTGATCTGTTTTACGGTCTATACAGCATCCGGATTTGCTGCCTGCGGAACTCTGTTTAACTCAGTATTCGGGCTCAATTACCAGGCAAGCATGATCGCCTGCGCGGCAGTTATCGTTATCTATACATCGATCGGCGGATTCCTTGCCGCCAGCACCACAGACCTGATCCAGGGGCTTTTGATGTCCTTTGCGATCGTCACAGTCCTGATCGTGGGTGTCGCGGCTGTGGGCGGCGTTGGAAATATTGTAGAACACGGAAAGACTATGGAAGGCTTCTTTGATGTTATGAAATATCATGATCCGGCCACCGGACATGCCGTATCCCAAGGCATAATCCCCATCCTTTCAGGGCTTGCATGGGGACTCGGATACTTCGGTGTCCCACATATCCTTGTACGTTTTATGGCCATCAAGAACGTTAATGAGATCAAAAAATCCAGAAGGATCGCTATGGTTTGGGTATTGATTTCACTGACGGTAGCTGTGTGCATCGGATTTACCGGAGCGGCTCTTTATCCGAACGTAGCGGAGCTTGCAGGCAGCGGAAATCAGAGAATTTTTATCTATATGACAATGCACCTGTTTAAGGGAATTATTCCTTTGCTCTTTGCGGGTATTATCTTGTCAGGAATTCTGGCAGCGACCATGAGTACATCAGACTCCCAGCTGTTGATCGCTTCTTCCTGTGTATCGAAAAATATGTATGAGGGATTCTTTAAAAGAAAAGCATCTGAGAAAAAAATCCTGATTATTTCCAGGGTTACTACGGTCGTCATCGCTGCCATCGGAGTTATCATTGCACTGGATGAAAACAGCTCAGTATTTAAGCTGGTGGAAAATGCCTGGGCAGGATTTGGCGGAGCGTTTGGCCCGCTGATCTTATTTGCTCTGTTCTGGAAGCGGACCAATTTAAAGGGAGCAGTTGCAGGAATGGTCAGCGGCGGTGTCATCGCCCTTGTCTGGCCGTATACGTTTGCGAAGCTGGGCGGAATTTTTGAGATTTACTGTCTGCTGCCTGCATTTATCGTGTCTTCTCTGCTGATCATCGTTGTCAGTCTCCTGACAGAAGAACCGACCAAAGAAATGCAGGAAGAATTTGAAGAAGCAAGAAAGCCTCTTTAAAGTTTGAAATTTATGCGTTATGATATGGATATGGTAAGTTTTACATAAAGAAAGGGGAAGCACAGTATGTTAAATGAAAAAGTAGCAGAATTGATGAACGATCAGATCAATAAGGAGTTTTATTCTTCCTATCTGTATTTAGATATGTCCAACTACTATGTGGACAAAAATCTGGACGGATTTGCCAACTGGTTTAAGATTCAGGCACAGGAAGAAAGAGACCATGCGATTTTATTTATGGAGTATCTCCAGGCAAATAGCTGCAAAGTAACACTGGAGGCAGTGGCAAAACCGGATAAGAGATTTGAAGAACCGGCGGACCCGCTCAAAGCAGCATTGGAGCATGAGCAGTATGTTACGTCTCTGATCAACAATATTTATGATGCGGCATATCAGTGCAAGGACTTCAGGAGTATGCAGTTCCTGGACTGGTTTGTGAAAGAGCAGATGGAAGAGGAGAACAATACGGATTCCCTCGTTCAAAAATTTGAAATGTTTGGGACTGATCCGAAAGGCTTATATATGCTGGACGCAGAGCTTCAGACAAGAGTCTATGCCGCTCCGTCAATGACGGTATTATAATTTTATAAAATTTTCCGGGATTGCCTTCTTTTTAGGCAATCCTTTTTTTGGCGTTCATGACTCTGATCTCATAATATAAATAAAAGCTGTTCTGCACATTCTATGGATGTTCACATAAACTGATATTATCAGAATTGAAAGGAGATAATTCGTTGGAAAAATACAATCAGCAGAGATGCTCATGCGGACAGCCGGCACCATATGAGATGGACCGAACATGCGGTTATAATTCAAAAATGAAAAGAAATGGTAATTACGGTCACCGCCATGACGGCGTGGATTCCATGGCACTGGCAATGGCATATGTGCCGTGGCAGCATTGGGATCAGATCTATTGCCCTGAAGAGGGATTGGCATGCGGTACCATTTTCCCGGAACTTAACAAACCATTTTATGGGAAAGCGGGGTGCAGACGATGAATAAATATGATCAGGAAAAATTATTGAGATATATTGATGCAGTCAGCTTTGCCTTGATCGATACGACACTGTACCTGGATACCCATCCGGATGACCAGGAGGCAATCAGTCACTTTAATCAGTACCAGTGTGCCAGAAATAAGGCTGTTAAAGAGTATTCCCAATACTTTGAGCCATTAACCATTGATTCTGCAGAGATCACTGACACATTCACCTGGGCAACCACGAAATGGCCTTGGCAGAAGGAGGGATGTTAGACTATGTGGAATTATGAGAAACGTTTGGAATATAAAGTCAACATCAAAAAATGTGATCCGATGCTTGCGAAAGTCATCATCACTCAATACGGCGGACCGAATGGTGAGCTGGGCGCATCCATGAGATATCTTTCACAGAGATTTGCGATGCCGTATAAAGAAGTATGCGGCGTGCTAACAGATGTTGGAACAGAAGAACTTGCCCATCTGGAAATGGTTTGTTCTATTGTTCATCAGCTCACACGTGATTTGACTCCTGAACAAATTCAGGCGGCTGGGTTTGACCAGTACTATGTCGATCACACAACCGGTGTTTGGCCTCAGGCAGCCAGCGGAGAACCTTTTAAAGCAGATTTCTTCCAGTCTGTCGGAGATCCGATCACCGATTTGAATGAAGATTTGGCAGCTGAGCAGAAAGCCAGAACGACGTATGACAACCTGCTTCGTCTGATTAAAGACCCGGATGTCAGAGATCCGATCGCTTTCCTGAGAGAACGGGAAATCGTGCATTATCAGAGATTCGGTGAGGCCCTGAGAAGAGTACAGGATCATCTCGATTCTAAAAACTTCTATGCTTTCAACCCGGCTTTCGACTGTAAAACAAAATAAAACGCATTTTCTCGTTTTAAACGGCAGGACCTTTGTTCTGCCGTTTTTCTTTTTCGTGGATTTTTAGAAAATTTTCTATATTATAAATGGTCTTTTCATTTATAAAGTGTTCAATTTTTTCCACCTGTTCCAGTTCGTCTTCACTTTCATTGATCATGCACAGAAAACGGTTCAGGATATCATGCCGGAATAAAAGATAATCCCCGGCTTTTCTGCCTTTGTCGGTGAGCCGGATATATCCGTATTTTTCAGATAAGAGATATCCCAGACCCTTTAAATTTTTTACCATTTTTGAAGCAGAGGAAGGCTTGACATGGAGCATGTGGGCCAGCTGGTTTACCCTGACGACTTCTTCTGTCAGGAGCAGGCGGCAGATCATTTCCAGATAATCTTCCATGGAGGCCGTCATATTGTGGGCTTCTCCGTTCTGATATCCTTTTAGTGTATAAAATCCTTCTCTTTTTTCCATGAGCCGCTTCCTTTTCCTAAAAATATTGTAACGCTTTCTTTTGTCCCTCAATATAATAGCATTGAGAAATAAAGTTTCCCTATCCTAATAGATATTAAGGAGTGAATCATTTTATGAGTCAGAATTGCAGTTTAAATGAATTAAATCCGGGTGAAACGGCAGTGGTAAAAGAACTTAAAACCAGGGGGAGCATCCGCAGGAGGCTTCTGGACATTGGACTGGTGAAGGACACGAAGATAGAATGCGTCGGGAAGAGCCCGGCAGGAGACCCGGCAGCTTTTTTGATCAGAGGTGCGGTAATCGCGATACGTTCTGAAGATATGAAAGATATCGTAGTGAGAATTTAAAACAGGAGGATACAATGCGATGGGACTGACCAGTCATTCCACCGGAATGAAATCTGTAGATTCGGGGCTGAACGTAAAAAAGCAGAATTCAAAGGACAAAGTTGTTGCCATAGCGGGGAATCCCAATGTAGGGAAAAGTACGGTGTTCAATAATTTGACGGGAATGAGACAGCACACAGGGAACTGGCCGGGAAAGACAGTGGCAAATGCACAGGGGTACTGCAGAACAGAGAATAATTCCTATGTTATGGTCGATATACCCGGGACCTATTCCCTGCTGGCACATTCTGCGGAAGAAGAAGTAGCCAGGAATTTTATTTGTTTTGAAAAACCAGATGCGGTCATTGTCGTATGTGATGCCTGCTGTCTGGAGAGAAATCTGAACCTGGTTCTCCAGACTATGGAGATCACAGACCGGGTAGTCGTCTGTGTAAACCTGATGGATGAGGCAGAAAAGAAAGGGATTACCATTGATGTTCGGGCAATCTCAGAAAAACTGGGAGTACCGGTGGTTGCAGCGGCTGCCAGAAGCGGAGAGGGTCTTGCGGAACTGATGCAGGCTGTCGATGCCGTTGCCGACGGGCGGTGGAATCAAAAGCCGTTAAAAACAGAGTATGATTTTTATCTGGAGAAAGCACTAAAAAGTCTAGAACCAGCGATGAATCAAAAGGTATCGGATAAGTTTCCTGTCAGGTGGTCTGCGCTTATGCTTCTGGAATCAGATCCTGCCCTGTTGATGGAAATGGAGCAGCAGCTGGGAACCGGGCTCAGGGAAGATCCGGATGTGAATCAGGCTGTTAAAAAAGCAGAGCAGATTCTTTCAGAAGAGGGGAAAGAGGAGCTTGAAGACAGGATTGTCTCAGGGCTTGTAAAAACAGCTCAGGACATCTGCGGCAATACAGTTTTATTCGGGACAAAAGATTATATCAAAAGGGACCGGAAGCTGGATGATATTCTGACCAGCAGGAAAACCGGATATCCGGTGATGATCGGACTTTTGGCCGTAGTGCTGTGGGTTACGATCGTTGGAGCTAACTACCCTTCAGAACTGCTGTCAAAGGCTCTGTTTTGGGCGGAAGACCGCCTTGCCGGGCTGTTTCTTAAGGCGGGACTGCCTGCATGGCTTTGCAGCATGCTGTTCTCAGGAGTTTACCGGGTTTTAGCCTGGGTTGTTTCCGTCATGCTGCCGCCGATGGCGATTTTTTTTCCTCTGTTTACACTTCTGGAAGACGCCGGCTATCTTCCGAGAGTCGCATATAATCTGGACCGGTCCTTTAAGAGATGCTGCACATGCGGAAAACAGGCACTGACTATGTGCATGGGCTTTGGATGCAATGCCGCAGGGATCGTCGGATGCCGTATCATTGATTCGCCCAGGGAAAGGCTTATAGCGATCCTCACAAACTCATTTGTACCATGCAACGGCAGATTTCCCACTCTGATCCTTATGATTACCCTGTTTTTTGTAGGGACAGGAGACGGACTGCCCGCCTCCATCGGCTCGGCGGTGCTGCTGACGCTGCTGATTCTGATGGGTGTATTTATGACCCTTGCAGTTTCAAAATTGCTGTCAAAAACAGTTCTGAAAGGGATGCCGGCATCTTTTACACTGGAACTTCCGCCGTTTCGCAGACCGCAGATCGGGAAAGTCATTGTAAGATCAATTTTTGACCGGACTTTATTTGTCCTGGGCCGTGCGGCGGCTGTGGCAGCACCGGCAGGGCTGCTGATCTGGATTCTGGCCAATGTTTCAATAGGGGGAACAACCCTGCTTTGCGGATTTACAGAGATGCTGGACCCGTTCGCGAGGATGATCGGACTGGACGGAGTGATCCTGGCTGCATTTATCCTTGGATTTCCGGCCAATGAAATTGTCGTGCCGGTGATGATCATGGCATATTTGTCCCAGGGGATGCTGACAGAAACCGGAAGTGTGGAGACGATCCGTCAGCTACTGGTACATAATGGCTGGACACAGACGACGGCTCTGTGTATGATGCTGTTTTCCCTGATGCACTGGCCGTGTTCCACGACACTCCTCACCATTAAAAAGGAGACAGGAAGCCTCAAATGGACGCTTGCCGCTTTTCTGCTTCCCACCATAGCCGGCTGTCTGTGCTGCTTTTTCGTAAAGATGATGTCACAGCTGATCTGTTAAAATAAATGCCTGTCTATGTTACAATAAAGATAACAAGGAAAACAAAAGACAATGCAGAAGGAGGGCAGGCAATATGAAGAAGAGTGATATTGGATTCAAACTGATCATGACAGTGGTCTGGGGATTTGCGGGATGGGCTGTATGGTGCCTGGGTTCTATGATTCGCATAGCAGCTGCACCATACAGCTTTTTCCGCTTCTTTGATTATCTGATTGCCGGAGCTTTTATTTTGGCTGTTTTAACAGTCTGGTCGGAAAAATTAAAGAAGATGATCGCAAATCCAAACATTAAAATGCTTTCCGTCAATGGGGTCAAGCCCTCTAAAGAGACCATAAGAAATGGTACTTATCCTTTGAATGTCTATATTTATGCAGTGACACTCAAGAGCAATAAGAAAAAGAATGTAAAGAAACTTGTGGACTGGATGCTGTCTGAACAAGGGCAGTATATTATTGATAAAACAGGATATGTCCCAATAAAATAAAAATATTTGTCTCACAGGCTATTTCTTTGTTGCTTCATTGGCTGATACTTGTTACGATACTGTTATCTTAGCGAAAAAGAAAGAAGTATGGGAAAGATGAGGGGAATATGAACATCATTATCGTAGGCTGCGGAAAAGTCGGCCGTTCTCTGGTAGAACAGTTAAGCAGCGAGAATCATGATATATCCATTGTAGATCCGAAGGCATACGTCGTCCAGTCTATGGTAGACATGTATGATGTCTTTGGAATTGTGGGAAACGGGGCAAGCTATAATGTTTTAACGGAAGTCGGAGTGGAAGAGGCCGATCTTTTAATTGCGGTGACAAATTCAGATGAATTAAACCTGCTGTGCTGCCTGATTGCTAAAAAAGCCGGAAAATGTGCCACCATCGCAAGAGTCAGCAATCCGGTTTATTTTGATGAGATCAACTTTATAAAAGAAGAGATGGGGATTTCCATGATCATTAATCCGGAGCTTGCAGCCGCTTCTGAGATGTCCAGAATTTTAAGGATTCCCACGGCCATGGAGATCAACTCCTTCGCAAAAGGGAAAGTTGAGCTGTTAAAATTTGTCCTGAGAACGAGTTCCATTCTAAATGGGATGCGAATAAAAGAAATAGGCGAGAGAATGCGCGGTGAGGTTCTCGTCTGTGCTGTGGAACGGCAGAATGACGTTTTCATTCCTTCCGGGGATTTTGTTTTACAGGAAAACGACAGGATTTCGATTGTGGCTTCTCCAGGGAGTGCCAGCAGCTTTTTTCAGAAAATAGGTGTTCAGATGAACCCTGTCAGGAATGTCATGATCGTAGGAGGAAGCAAAACAGCATATTATCTTTCCAAAAAGCTGCTCAAAATGGGCATATCAGTAAAAATCATAGATAAGGACTTTGACCGGTGTGAGGAACTGAGCGTACTGCTTCCCAAAGCGGTTATCATCCACGGAAACGGAAGTGACCAGGAAGTCCTGCTGGAAGAGGGACTCCTGGAGACAGATGCCTTTGTGGCACTGACAAACTTTGACGAGGAGAATGTGTTTTTATCCCTCTTTGTAAAAGGGCAGACACCTGCGAAGCTGATTACAAAGGTGAAACGTGTCAGTTATAATCATATTATCGACGGCCTTGACCTGGGAAGCCTTATTTATCCGGAATATATCACGGCTCAGTATATCGTTCAGTATGTCAGGGCAAAACAGAATTCTATCGGGAGCAATATAGAGAATTTGTATAAGATTGTGGACGGAAAGGCAGAGGCCCTGGAGTTTCATATTGAAGAACATGCACCGGTCATCGGTATTCCGCTCCAGACACTGCCGCTGAGGGACCAGATCCTGATCTGCAGTATTAACCGGAACGGAACGGTGAAAATTCCAACAGGACAGGATATGATCCGGGTGGGTGACACCGTAATCGTTGTGACCACCAAGACAGGTCTGCACGATATCAGTGATATACTGAAAAAAGAATCGAGATGATTGGAGAAAAAAGAAAATGAATTACGCTGTTATCCGATACATATTAGGATTGGTCATCCTGTTTGAGGGGGCTTTTCTGTCACTGCCGTGCATGGTAGCCCTGATTTACAGGGAAGCCAGAGGCATTCCTTTCTTTGCAGTCATGCTCCTGTGCTTCTTTGTTGGATTTTTACTGAGCCATAAGAAACCCCAAAATATGCAGTACTATGCTAAAGAGGGATTTGTGGCCGTTGCATTGAGCTGGATTCTGCTGAGTTTTTTCGGGTGTCTTCCTTTTGTATTTAATGGAGATATCCCATCTTTTACTGATGCAATGTTTGAGATGATTTCCGGATTCACCACCACGGGAGCCAGTATTTTGTCCGATGTCGAAGTACTGGCAAAGTGCAGTCTGTTCTGGAGAAGCTTCAGCCACTGGATCGGGGGTATGGGGGTACTCGTATTTATTCTGGCAATCCTCCCCATGGGAGGAGGACAAAATCTGCACCTGATGAAAGCGGAGAGCCCTGGCCCGTCCGTGGGAAAGCTGGTGCCGAAAGTAAGGCAGACCGCCAAGATCCTCTATGGAATCTATTGTTTTATGACGCTGATAGAGATTATTCTGCTTATGTTTGGAGGACTTCCTCTGTTTGATTCCATGCTGCTCTCTTTCGGAAGTGCCGGTACCGGAGGCTTTTCTATTCTTAACTCCGGATTTGCCGACTATTCTCCCTATATTCAATATACGGTGACAGTCTTTATGATTTTGTTCGGTATAAATTTTAATGTTTACTATTTTATTCTGATCCGTAAGTTTAAAGACGCGTGGAAGTTTGAAGAATTGAAATACTATCTGTTTGTCATTGCGGCTGCTGTCCTGTGTATTACCTACAATATCAGGGATCTGTTTCCAACCCTGGAATCTGCATTCCGCCATGCCTCCTTTCAGGTAGGTTCCATTATTACGACTACCGGATATTCCTCCGTGGACTTTAATGTCTGGCCGGAATTTTCCAAGGTGATTCTGGTTATGCTGATGTTCATTGGAGCCTGTGCCGGAAGCACCGGGGGAGGGATCAAAGTCTCCAGGGTGATCCTGATGCTGAAGACGGTTAAAAAAGAAATGTATTTTTACATACACCCGAGAAGTATCCGGAAAATTAAATTCAACCAGCATGTAGTCGAGCATGAGGTGATACGTTCTATTAATATTTTCTTGATCACCTATATGATGATCCTGGCATTTTCCACACTTCTGATCGCTTTGGACGGATTTGACCTGATCACAGATTTTACTGCGGTCGCGGCGACTCTGAACAATATCGGACCGGGACTGGAGCTGGTGGGACCAACCAGCAATTTCGGAATGTTCTCTGATTTTTCAAAAGTGGTTCTGATGTTTGATATGCTGGCAGGAAGGCTTGAGCTGTTCCCGATGCTGGTACTCATAAGTCCCATTACATGGAGAGATACCAAGGTGTTTAAGAAGATTCCGAAGTACAGGAAGAATAGTCCGGGAGTATAGAAAGTGTGATCAGAACCTGGGACGGCAGATAAAAGAGCCACATTCCGTTCTGTGCAAAGGATAAAACCGGTTCCGGTACAGAAAAGGGAGCCGCAGAGGGAAGATTGGAAAGCCCTACGCAGAGATCACAGCAGAGAAATAATATGAGTCCTGCGCTAAACAATCTGTATGGAAGACTTATGTGGCGTAGGGCAAGGCTTTCTGCCGCATTAAAGAGTAACTGGGTGAAGTAAAAGACTCCGGCTGCCGTGAGAAGATTCCATATGTGGAGAATTCCTAAAAATACAAACATACATCCTGTGAGAAGAAAACGAATGGGCAGAAACGAAAGAAAGGCAAAGCCTCCGGCACGGAGGAGACGGCAGTAGTACAGCATCTGGACTCCGCAGAAACACAGGACACCGGCCGTATAATTTGTGTCAAGGACCAGGAGAAATGCATCCGCAGCGGCGGTCAGCCCCAGGGCGCATATTACCAGTATGCGGTCCTTTGTTTTGCCGAAGATGAAACCGAAGAAGAAGCACAGCAGGATGGAACAGTATTTCAGAATGGTGCTTAAAAGGGCTGAGGAAGATGTGAGATCCAGCATCAAAAAGAAAACATAAAGAATACATTCTGTTAAAACTAAAAGAAGTACAGCGGACCCTGCGGGGTCTGTTTTTTTCATTTTGCACCTTCCTTTCTGAAAACGCCATGGATTTTTTGCCTGTTTTATAGTATTCTTATTAAAATGAGAATTTATACAAGGAGGTTGATTATGAGTCGAGTATTTAAGTTCCACAATGATGTGGATACGGACCAGATTATAGCATCCCAGTATTTGCTGCTGCCGAATATTGAGGAAATGAAAGTATATGCCTTTGAGTCTATCGATCCGGATTTTTCAAAGAAGGTGCAGGAAGGCGACATCGTTGTGGCCGGGGAGAATTTTGGCTGCGGTTCCTCCAGAGAACAGGCGCCGAGTGTGTTAAAGGCCCTGGGAGTAAAAGCCATCGTTGCAAAATCCTTTGCCAGGATCTTTTACCGCAACGCCATCAACATCGGACTGCCGGTTGTTATAAGCCCGGATCTGTATGATAAAGTGAATCAGATGGATGAGATCGAACTGGATTTGACCGAAGGATTCATTAAAACAGAGGATGAGACTCTGCCCTGTACAAAACTTCCGCCTTACATGCAGAACATTTTGGACCACGGCGGATTGATCAACTTTTTGAATGAAGGCGAGGTGTAGGCTATGGGAATGACAATCGGAGAAAAGATTATAGCCAGAGCGGCCAGGGTGCCGGAAGTGAAAGCGGGAGAGATCCATACAGTGGAACTGGACCGCCTGATGAGTAATGACGGAACGACACATCTGACGATCGATATGTATCACAATGATTTAAAACATCCTAAAATTGCGGATAAGGACAAACTGGTTTTCATCATTGACCACAATATCCCTGCAGAGAATCCAAAAACTGCGGAGGCCCACAGGAAAATGAGGAACTTTGCCAGAGAACATGACATCGCCTTTTATGAAGGAAAGGGAGTCTGCCACCAGATTATGGTGGAGGATTATGTATGTCCTGGAGAGCTGATCATGGGAGCAGATTCCCATACCTGTACATACGGTGCCCTTGGCGCCTTCGGAACAGGAATCGGATGCACAGACTTTTTATACGGCATGGTCACGGGGACTTCCTGGGTCATGGTGCCTGAGACGATCCGCTTTGAGCTGACTGGAAAATTAAGAGAGGGCGTCTATGCCAGAGATCTGATCCTTTCCATCATCGGCATGGTGGGAGCCAACGGATGCAACTATAAGATCATGGAATTTGCAGGAGAAGGGGCACACAAATTAAGTATCAATGAACGTCTGGTATTGTGTAACCTTGCGGTGGAGGCAGGAGCTAAAACCGGAATCGTGGAGCCTGACGAAAAGGTTGTGGAATATGTAGAGTCCAGGGGCCGTAAGGCAGAAAACCTGTTTGTGAGCGATGAGGACGCCCGTTTTGAAAAGGTATACCATATTAATCTGGATGAGATAGAGCCGGTGGTTGCGAGACCACATTTAATTGATGATGTGGTGCCGGTGGAAGAAGCCGGAGACGTTAAAATAGACGAGGCATTCTTAGGTTCCTGCAACAACGGGCGGATCGATGAGCTGCGTCTGGCGGCTGAGATACTGAAAGGAAAGAAGGTTCATGAGGGCGTCAGATTCCTGATCGCGCCTGCTTCCAATGAGGTTTATGTGCAGGCGTTGGACGAAGGACTGATCGACATCTTTGTGGAAGCCGGAGCCATGGTCATGAACAGCAACTGCAGTGTGTGCTGGGGAAGCTGTCAGGGCGTGATCGGTGAAGGGGAAGTTTTGATCTCCACCGGTACCAGAAATTTCAAAGGACGTGCGGGACATCCGGATTCTTATGTCTATCTGGGATCTGCGGCGACCGTCACAGCGTCTGCCATCGCAGGGAAAATCGTGAAGAGATAAAGGAGTTTACATATGGAAAAATTTACAGGAAAAGTATGGGTGCTGGGCGATGATATCGATACGGATATCATCATTCCTACAGAGTATCTGGCGCTTCCGACCGTAGAAGACATGAAGCAGTACGGATTTTCTCCGCTGCGTCCGGAGCTGGCATCTCAGATAAAAGAAGGCGATATCATTGTGGCCGGAAAAAACTTTGGCTGCGGTTCCTCCAGAGAGCAGGCGCCGGAGATCATCAAGGCCCTGAAAATAAAATGTGTCATTGCCAAATCTTTTGCCCGCATTTTCTTCCGGAACTCTATTAACAATGGACTTCTGCTCATCGAAAATGACCAGATCCAGGAGAAAGTGAAAGAAGGAGATACTCTTGATGTAACGCTGGGCGAGTCTATTGTGCATGACAGCAGGGAGTATCCGATCCAGCCGCTGCCTCAGAATCTGATGGACATTATAGAAGCCGGAGGACTGGTGGAAGCAATGAAGAAAAGAAATGGGGTGAAATAGCATGGGAAATACGATCATCGAAAAGATAATTAAAAGAAACACAGGGGCGGAGTCGGTTTCTCCAGGTCAGATCGTGACTGTCAATGTAGACCGGGTAATGATCCATGATATTTTTATTCCGTTTGTGGCAGAAAAATTTGAGGAGATGGGATTTACAAAGCTGTGGGACCCGGACAAAGTAGTCTTGATTTATGATCATCTGGTTCCGGCCAGTGCGGTGGAAGATATCCGGCATTTTAAGATCGGTGATGCGTTTGTAAAGAAATACGGATTGAAAAACATTCACCGAAGCGATGGGATCTGTCATCAGCTCATGACAGAGTGCGGATATGCCAAACCGGGAGACATCGTATTTGGAACCGACTCACATACGACCACTTACGGATGCGTTGGCTGCTTTTCGTCAGGCATTGGGTACACAGAAATGGCATCAATTTTAGGAACCGGAGAAATGTGGGTCAGAGTACCGGAAACAATCAAGGTTGTCATCAATGGCAAACTTCCGGACAATGTATCTTCCAAAGACATTATTTTAAGGCTGATCGGTGATCTGGGAGCCGACGGGGCTACTTACAAGGCGCTGGAGTTTTCCGGAAGTACAGTGGAAGAGATGAGTGTGGCTTCCCGGATGACGATTTCCAATATGGCCATCGAGGCAGGGGCAAAGGCGGCCTTATTTGCGCCGGATGAGAAGACAGCAGAGTATTCCGAAGTTGAGCTTTCCGACGTGGATTGGATTTATGGAGATGAGGATGCAGAGTATTGCAGAACGGTTGTCTATAAGGCAGAAGATCTGGTTCCGGTGGTCGCATGTCCATCTCAGGTGGATAAGATCAAACCGGTATCTGAGGTCGAAGGTACTGAACTTGACCAGGTATTCATCGGTTCCTGTACCAATGGAAGACTGGAAGATCTGAAAGCAGCGGCAGAAATCCTCGATGGGAGAAAGGTTGCTGATTTTGTAAAGCTGATCGTGACCCCTGCCAGCAGGAAGATTTATATGGAGGCATCGAAAGCCGGGTATCTTAAAATTCTTGCCAAGGCAGGAGCCATTATCACCCAGCCGGGATGCGGACTCTGCTGCGGAAGAGCCGGAGGAATCCTCACCGACGGGGAGAAGATCTTGGCTACGAATAACAGGAATTTTCTTGGAAGAATGGGGACGTCCAAGGTCGAGATCTATCTTGGGTCACCAAAAACGGCGGCGGCGTCTGCTGTGGCTGGGAAGATCATGGCGGCTGAGTAGATAAAGCTCACAGAAACGTAAGCTTTATTTACAGATAAAATTCATAGATTCATTGGGTAATAATATTATAGCTCCTGCAAAGACAGAAGGAATACAAAATTCTGGCTTTGCAGGAGCTCTTTTGTAAAAAAGATCAATAGATAAGCAGTCCGACAATCCCCGTAAACACAATTACAAATACAGGAGGTTTTTTAAACTTCCTAAGCAGAAGCACAGCGGCTACGAGCAGAATGGCCGCAGGCAGCTGGAAAGATGAGAGGACGACATGTTCATCCGTGCCAAACAGGGTAAGCAGCAGGATGGAAAAAGCAGCCGAAAGGACAAGCCCTAAGGAAGAAGCTTTCAGGCCGTCCAGCACAGCGGACATATAGGATGAATCACTTTTTTTCTGGAAAAACCGGTATAGAAGGATGGAGATGGTAAATCCGCAGATCACACATCCCACAGTCGCCACAACTGCCCCGGGGATTCCGGCTACCCGGATTCCCACGAAGGAGGAAGTGTTGACTGCGATAGGGCCGGGCGTCATCTGTGAGATCGTAATGATATCGGTAAATTCCTGACCGGTGAGCCAATGTTTTGCAAGTACGACCTGTTCTTTGATCATCGGGAGGATCGCATAGCCTCCGCCGATGCTGAACAGACCGATTTTAAAGAAGGTGCTGAATAAACGAACAAGATTTAAGAGCATGTCTGGCACCTCCTTTTTTCATGGAGCCATACTTTCAACAGGCAGAGGACGGAACATAAGATTAAAATCAGCATGGCATTGATGTGGAAGGCGAGGTTGGATAAAAAAGCAGCAGGAACCATGAGGGTAAGAAAAAGAGATTTCTTTTTCAAAATCATGCGGCACATATCAGTGATATAGTCGACGATCAGTGCCGCGGCTCCTGCCTGCATGCCAAGGAGAACGGCGGATACGATATGACTGCTCCTGAAAGACTGATATCCAGCGGAAATGATGGAGAGCAGGATCAGCGGCGGCAGGATGGCCGCGATACAGCTTATGACGGCTCCCTTTAATTTGGCTATCCGGTATCCTGTGAGAGCCGAAAGATTAATTGCAATGGCTCCCGGAGAAGACTGGGCAATCGCTGCGATATCAAAAAGCTCTTCCTCAGATAAAACATGACGGTTTGTCACAAAATGTTTTTTTAACATGGGAACGACCACGTAGCCGCCGCCAAAAGTAAAAGCACTGACGATCAAATTGACCCGGAACAGCCAGGCATATTGTTTTAGTATATCTTTATTCATTACGGATTTCCCCCTTTTTTAACAGTATACGTTTTTTTTATATATAAAGAAAATTATATTATTTTATAGATATCATGTTAAAATAGTAATGATAGGAGGGAAAGTTATGACCATAAGGCGTTTATATATTTTTAAAACAGTATGCGAGGAAGGAAGTGTCACCGGGGCTGCGAAGAAGCTCTATATGACCCAGCCGGCAGTATCCCATGTAATCCATGAACTGGAAGAAGAACTTGGCACTGTGCTGTTTGACCGTATATCAAAGAAAGTCTTTTTAAACCAGACGGGGAAGTTATTATTAAAAAAGACAGTCCGCATCCTGGAGCTGTATGAGGATCTGGAAAAAGGAGTCTACGATCTGGAGAAACAGGCCGTACTCCGTGTCGGGGCCAGCATCACCATATCAAGCTTCTGGCTGCCCGGGGCTATGAAACGATTTAAAGATTCATATCCCGGGACGCCGGTCAGCGTTCAGGTATGCAAGGCTTCGGATGTCCTTTCCATGCTCCATAAGAATGAGATTGATCTGGCACTGATCGAGGGTGCTGTCTCAGACAGTACACTGGACAGCACAGCCTTTTCTTCGTTTTGTCTGTATGCTTTTTGTTCTCCGGGCCATCCATGGGCAGATGTTAAGGATATTGAACTTGAAAGACTTCTGGAACAGCCGCTTCTGCTTCGTGAAAAGGGAAGTGCGACCAGGGATGTGCTGGACAGCGTCCTGCTTTTGCATGATCTGAAGGCCGAGCCTTTTTGGACCAGTGTAAACTCTCAGGTTTTGATCCGGGCGGCAGAGGAAGGCCTTGGAATCACCGTGCTGCCGGAACGCCTTGCGGCAGAGGAAGTCTCAAAAGGGAAATTAAAGAAAATAGAAATCAGGGGCATAGAGCTTAAGAACGAGAATCATATCGTTGTCCATAAGGATAAGTACCGCACAGGGCCCATGAAAGAATTTATCAGTATATTGCTTGAGAGAAATGAAAATATAAGTGATTTGTGATACAATGGAAAATATTTGACACAAGGGGATGAAAAATTATGACAGAATTATTGATATCGGCATTTATTAAAAATAAGGATGATTTAAAAAACCATAAAGTCCGTCAGGCCTATGGCACAATGGGAGGGGCGGTGGGTATATTCTGCAATATCCTTCTCTTTGCAGGGAAACTGACCGCGGGGATTCTTACAGGGGCCATTTCCATTACCGCAGATGCCTTCAACAACCTTTCTGACGCGGCTTCTTCTATTATCACACTGGTTGGTTTCCGAATGGCAGGGCGTCCGGCGGACAAAAATCACCCGTTCGGACATGGAAGAATCGAATATATTTCAGGACTTCTGGTTTCTCTGGCTATACTGTTAATGGGATTTGAACTGTTAAAATCTTCTGCTGATAAAATCTTCCGTCCGGAAGACATTGTGTTCCGTCCTGTGTCCATAGGGATTCTTATCGTATCCATACTGGTGAAATTCTGGATGTCGGCTTTCAATAAAAAGGTCGGAAACCTGATTGACTCAGAGGCCATGAAGGCCACGGCCACAGACAGTTTAAGCGACTGCATCGCTACAACGGCAGTCCTGGGCGGAATGCTGATCTTTAAGTTCGCCGGGATCAACGTGGACGGATATGTAGGTATTTTAGTAGCCGGATTTGTTATGTGGGCCGGATTTGGAGCTGCAAAGGATACCCTCTCGCCTCTGCTTGGAACCGCTCCCGATGTGGAACTGGTGGAGGATATACAAAATGAGGTTTTAGACAATGAGCTGATCGTAGGGGTGCATGATATTATTGTACATGACTACGGCCCGGGCCGGCGGATGATCTCGCTTCACGCCGAGGTGCCCTATAATGTTGATATTCTGGAGGCACATGACGTGATTGACAACATTGAATATCATCTGATGCATAAGTTTAACTGTGATGCCACTATTCATATGGACCCGGTTGTCACGGATGATGAGGAGACCAACGAGGCAAGAATGATGGTGGAAAAGATCGTAAAAGAATGCGGGCCCGAACTGTCCATCCATGATTTCAGAATGGTAGAGGGAAAAACGCACAACAACTTGATCTTTGACCTGGTCGTGCCCTATGAATGTGACCAGGAAGTGGGGGATATTACGACTTATATCAGAAAGGAGATCAGAAGACACCGGGAAAATTACTTTGCAGTGATCAAAGTGGACCGGAGTTATATCTGAACAGTGAAAGATGAAGGAACAGCTGACCAATGACATGAGTGTAGGAAATCCCGCAAAGAAGTTATTTTTCTTTGCGGTTCCCATTGTGCTGGGCAATTTATTTCAGCAGCTTTATAACATTATTGATTCTATGGTAGTGGGAAGATTCGTCGGTGCACAGGCACTTGCCGCCGTTGGAGCATCGACGGCCATTGTTTTTTTATTTGTAGCAGTGGCGACCGGTTCCAGCATCGGTTATTCTGTTGTCATTTCCCAGCTGTTTGGGGCAAAGGATCAGGACCGGATGATGACGGCGATCTATACGGCCTTAATTTCTACATTTGTCTTAGGACTGATTTTAATGATCATAAGTGCGGCGGGGACGGGAGGAATCCTCGTACTGATGAGGACACCGGCGGATATTTACCGGGATGCCGCAGATTATCTGAGAATCTAT
Source organism: Anaerostipes sp. AF04-45 (assembly GCF_003461725.1). NCBI lineage: Bacteria > Bacillati > Bacillota > Clostridia > Lachnospirales > Lachnospiraceae > Anaerostipes > Anaerostipes sp. AF04-45. The sequence continues at coordinate 125,718 of NZ_QTXQ01000008.1, read as the reverse complement.
ATGTTTGGTCTCGTGTTCTTATTTATGTATAATACTTTAAACGCGGTTTATAATGCACTTGGCGCGTCAAAAATTCCTCTTTATTTTCTGGCAGGCTCCTCGATCTTGAATATTGTTCTGGATTTGTATTTTGTGATCCGGCTTCAAATGGGAGTGACCGGGGTCGCATGGGCAACTCTGATCGCGCAGGGGCTGGCGGCAGTCATTTCGTTTATCAATCTGCTGTTCCGCCTTAAAAAGATCGAGACAGAAACAAAGCCGGTTTTATTTGACCGAAAGCTTCTTTTCCAGATGGGACGGATTGCAGTGCCGTCTATGGTGCAGCAGTCGATCGTTTCGTTTGGCATGGTGTTTGTACAAAGCCTCGTCAACAGTTTCGGATCTGTGGTGCTCGCAGGATATACGGCGGCTACGAAGATCGACTCGATTGCAATCATGCCGATGGTAAACGTGGGAAATGCAGTGTCCACGTTTACGGCGCAGAATATCGGGGCGAAAAAACCGGAGCGGATCAGAGAAGGGCTGAGAGCGGGCAGACATATGGCAGCAGGCATCGCAGTTGTCATTACGGGAATTCTGTTTTTTAAAGGTGATGTGCTGGTTGCTCAGTTTGTGGATGAAGCGGTCAATGCAGAAGTTATTGCCATCGGTGTGGATTATTTAAGGGTTGTATCTGTGTTTTATGCACTGATGGGACTTATGAACGTGGTAAATGCGGTTCTCCGCGGAGCAGGAGATGTGGGTGTATTTATGGCGGGTACCCTCTGCAATTTCGGATGCAGGGTAGTATTTGCTTATATCCTGGCTTATTTTCTGGGAGCGTCCGGAATCTGGTGGTCTGTCCCGATCGGATGGGCTGCGGCATTTACGATCGGAACCTTGAGATACCGAAGCGGCAAGTGGAAGGAAAAAGGAATTGTGGAGCGGGAGAAGGATTGTAAAGAGACGGGGGAGAGTATATAATGATGATAAAGATTTATCGGGAAAATTATGAGCATTTGCCCAAACGTTTTATTAATAAAATAGAATCGGATCTTGACTATTTGGTAAAAGCTGATATTCCCGGTTTAAAAGGAGTGTATTTATTTGGCAGCTGTGCGCGGGGAAATATCCGAAATGGAAGTGATATAGACCTTCTCATATTTACAGAACAAAAATTGGAAGACAGGGCATTGGCAGCGGATATCAGATGGACCTTAGATGATGAGATATCCGGTATATCCACGGATGTCGTCTATGCTAACAAAGAATCTATAAAGGAAAATACTATTTTTAAGAGAATATTGAACAGAGATAAAAAGTTAATACTGGAGGTGATAAAATGATTAAAAATAACTACCTGGACATTGCAAAAAATGACTTGGAGTATCTGGAATCTATCCTCGCTGTGGGGAGTACTTTCTATAACCAGCTTGCAGTACAGTGTCAGCAAGTGACAGAAAAATTTCTGAAAGGCTACCTGGAATTGTGTTTTTTAGATGAAGATGTTTCGGACTTATTAAGAAAGCATAATATGAAAAAGATTGCAGTCAGAATGAATCAGTGGAAGCCGAATTTAAATTTGGATACAGTGGGACTGGCCTATTTAACAGACTTTTATTATGATGCCAGGTATCCGGGCGACGATTTTTATACAGTGACAAAAGAAGAATTTGATAAATGTAAGGAAATTATGTACGATACTATTTTAAAACTGAAAGAGATTCCAATAAAAAATTTAAAATTGACGGGAGGTGAATAATATGCCGATTGTATTAAAAGTCTATCAAGAGGTTTCAAACAAACAGGTGATCGCAAATGCCATTTCTAATGCGGTCTCTTATCTGCTGTCTGATCCTTCCGGGGACCGGCTGTCCAATGATTATGTTCTGACACTGACGGAGGAGGAACTTCTGATTGAACAGATCGGATATTCAAAGGGAAGTCCGGAGCCGGAGATAAAAGAGGTTAAGCGGCTGAAACGGAGTCAGATCCGCAGCCTGAAACTGGAGGAAGACAACAAGATTGTGATTGAGGAAGAAGATCAAAAAGAGATGGTTTTCTTTTATGAAGCACCGCAGAAAGAGTTTGCACAGCAGCTGAGCGGAGAAGTTACGAATAAATAATTAAAATCAAAAAACAAAAAGGAGCAGATACACACATATCTGCTCCTTTTTTTCTAACTCTATATTACCATAAAATGACGAATTTTTCAAGACTTGTGATCTTAATACGGCGGCAGTATAATGAGTCTCCAAGTGAAAGGGGCGTTTTATGGAAGAGAATTTTTATGAATTGCTGATCAGGGAAAAAGAGGAAGAGGAACTAAGAGTCATTGAAGCATGCAGCGAGAAGACAGATGGGAGATTTGGACTGAGCCTGTCAAAAGAACAGGCGAGAGAATTGATCGCAGGGAGGAATGAAAGTCTAAGAAAATATCAGAGAGTGGAATTCGGGAAAGGTATTTTAGATAAACTGATCTACACGTTTTGTGATTCTCAATTTATAGACCAGGCTCATTATGCTGAAATATTAAAGGAACTTCAGGATATTTTTTATCAGTTCAAAAATGAATCCATGGACAGACTCACAGACGATGAACTTCTTGAATTTATGAGAGAACAGTTTGAGACTGTGTGTTTTGGGGACCTGGAATATCTCAGAGGAACCTGTCTGGAACGGTACTCCAGAGCTGTGAGAGGGGGATATGACGGTGTTCAAAAGAGCCGGGGCAGCGAGTATGAACAGTTCAGCGAAGAACAGCGCTGGGATGACAGACTCTATCTGAGTATATTAAAGGAAATGTTCTGGGAGTGACAGAACTGGTCCGCATCCGGGAAGGGAGAAGTGTTATGGAATACCGATTAGAGGAGCTGCTTCCGGCGGCAGCCGGTCTGACAGAGAAGTATACGTCAAAAGAGAGCAGTTCTGTCACCTATGAAACGGCACAGATGCTGATGGAGGCAGTTATATATTGTATCGGCCTGTGCGAAGAATCTTACGGAGGAGCGCTGCGGTCCAAAAGGGGCCTTCGTGCGGAGGAGGCCTACAGCATTGGGTATGAAAAGGTAATAGAAAAAACATATGAGGCAAAGGCTGTCTATGATCGTCTGGCCATGGACTTTGAAGATTATGGATGCGTCAATTACAGGGATACCATGGTCAGCGGCATGCCGCAGTTTTTTCTGCGCTATGATGCCAGATTCTGTCCTCAGGATCATATCCTGACACTGGATTATCCAACGATGAACAGGTATGGGAAGAAAGGAGGGATAAGGCTTATTTATGAATATTTATGTGACGCAGAGAGAGAACAGAGACTTTTAAGATGTTTCGACAGCCGCATCATCACAGCTCTCCTGAGGCATGTGGAAGCAAAGCAGGACGTTGATTATATGGAAAATATTTGTTCTCTGGTCCTGCTCCAGTCTCTCGGATGTCTGATTTCAAAAAAACAGCTTACGGATTTAACTTTGACGAGAACAGATACAGAAGAGGTACGGAGATATTTTTCAGATGACCCGGCAGAAACAATAGGGGATAAAGTACAGGAAATGATTGGACTTATCATACAAAGGGCCGGAATGGAGCCCTGGAAACAATATTTTCAGAGAGAGGGGAATGAATTCGCTGTTCGGATTTATAATGCCATGAAATATGACGCACTGGATGCATTATTTTATGTTTGATTGTATTTTTCAGGACACTTTTTATGACTGTCTGCATATATTAGCAAAAGAAAGTTGATTTGAGGAATTTTATGGCAGGCGTAATTTTGGATGCCGGGCACGGCGGTTATGACAATGGTGCCCAGTTTAATGGAAGAAGGGAAAAAGACGATACATTAAGACTGACTCTGGCAGTGGGTCAGGCGCTGAGAGACAGGGGAGTCCCGGTACAGTATACGAGACAGACCGATGTCTATCAGTCTCCGATTGAGAAGGCCAGGATCGGAAATGAGAGCGGGGCCGATTACTTTGTCTCTATACACAGAAATTCAAGCCCGCTTCCCAACACATACAGCGGAGTGGAGACTCTCGTTTACAATGACAGTGGTATCAAGGCCGAGATGGCCAGGAATGTAAACCGCAGATTAAGCGAGGTTGGATTTACTGACCTGGGAGTCAAGGAACGGCCGGGACTTGCGGTTCTCAGACGGACGAATATCCCTGCAATACTGATCGAGGCCGGCTTCATCAATACGGTAAAAGATAATGAGCTTTTCGATTCAAGATTTAACGACATTGCAAATGCCATTGCAGACGGAATTGTTGACACGATTGGATCAGGACAACAGGAGCTTGGCAGTACCTACCGGGTGCAGATCGGACTGTACCGCAATTTCTCCAATGCGCAGTACGCGCTGAATGAAGCGCTTGCTCAGGGCTTTGACGGAGATATCGTGTATGAGGAGCCATATTATGCCGTACAGCTTGGAGACTTCAGAACGCTTGATGAAGCAGTCCAATTAGAAAATGAGCTGAAGCAGCGAGGCTATGATACCCTGGTGGTCAAAAAATAAGGAGGAAATAATTTGTTTTATGTGAGATCAACGGATGGAATAAAGATTGCAGTCTATGATTATAATCCATTTGGGGAGGAGACTGTCGTTTTAATTCACGGATGGCCTTTATCCCACCTGATGTATGAATATCAGACGGAACTTTTATGCAGGCAGGGTTACCGGGTGGTGACACTGGATCTGAGAGGCTTTGGAAATTCTGATACTCCGGCTTTTGGCTATTCTTATGATCAGATGTCTCAGGATATTTTCCAGGTAATCAGAAGGCTGAAACTGAAGAACTTCACGCTTGTGGGATTTTCTATGGGAGGAGCCATTGTCCTTCGATATATGAGGAAATTCAAAAGTTTTGGTGTCAAAAAATTGATTCTTTTGGCAGCTGCAGCTCCATCATGGACAAAAAGAAGAGACTTCCCGTATGGACTGACAAGAGAATATGTCAATGAACTGATCGAACTGGCAGAAACTGACCGGCCGCAGCTCTGTTATAATTTCAGTCATGAGCAGCTGTTTGCAAGTCCTCAGTCTGAACCGGCGGTAAATTGGTTTGAACAGATCGCACTCTCCGCTTCCGGGCTCGGAACGGTCCGGGCCGCAGTTTCTCTGAGAGATGAAGACGGCAGAGAAGACCTGCAGGCCGTTCATGTGCCGACATGGATCATTCACGGTAAAAAGGATGTTGTGGTGTCAAATGATTTGGTGCGGATACAGCATGATGAAATCTGCGGTTCCAAGCTGATCCAGATGGACGAAAGCGGACACGGCATTGTGTACGATCAGCTGGAGTTATTTAACAAATACTTTTTCAATGCTGTCAGAGCATAAATGAAAAGCATTAAAAGAAGAGAAAAATCAGAACGGCTGCGGGACCACATTTTTATCGGATGGTCCCGCAGCCGTTTGTGTTTCTGTGTTCAGAGAGAAAACAGATGGGTTGCAATATTAAAATAGATCAGGATGGAGCAGGTGTCCACCAGCGTGGTGATCAGGGGAGCCGCCATGATGGCCGGGTCCAGTCCGATCTTTTTTGCCAGAAGAGGCAGGCAGCAGCCTACGATTTTGGCAAGGATGATCGTGGCTATGAGGGAAAGCCCGATCAGCACGGCCATTCTGAGGCTGTGGTATATGAGCATGATACGCAGTCCATTGACTGCAGCCAGAACAAAGCCAACTAAAACAGCCACCCGGAATTCCTTAAATACAACTTTAAAAAGATCATGGAACCGGATCTCATCGACGGCAATTCCGCGGATGATCAGGGTTGAACTCTGGGAACCACAGTTTCCTCCGGTGTCCATCAGCATTGGAATGAAGGATACGAGCAGGGGAAGAGTCTGAAAAGCATTCTCATATTTCGTGATAATGGCTCCGGTAATGGTTGCGGACAGCATGAGGAAAAGCAGCCATAAGATTCTGTGTTTAGCATGGCTGATGACAGATGTGCCGAAATAGGATTCCTCATTGGGCTGCATAGCCGCCATGATGGACATGTCCTCTTCCACCTCATCCTGCCAGACTTCCATGGCATCATCGAAAGTCACGATGCCTACCATGCAGTGTTCAAAGTCTACCACAGGGATTGCCAGAAGGCCGTATTTATGGAACAGTTTGCTGACATTTTCTTTGTCCTCATGGGTATTCACGTAGATTAGATTTGTCTCCATAATGTCCTTTATGAGAACATTGCTTTCATTAAGCAAAAGGCTCTTGGCCGTCACGATCCCAAGAAGCCGTTTCTGTTCGATCACGTAGCATGTATAAATGGTCTCCTGGTCAATGCCAACCCGTTTAATCTTTTTCAGTGCCTGTTCGACAGTCATGTTTTTTTTCAGGTCCACATATTCCACTGTCATGATGCTTCCCGCACTGTCTTCCGGATATTTTAAGAGAAGGTTGATGATCTGCCGTGTTTCTCTGTCAGTCACGTCCAAAATCTGTTCTACTACATTAGCAGGCATTTCTTCGATGATATCCACCGTATCATCCATGTACATATCATCAAACAGTTCTTTGATCTCAGAGCGGGTAAACGCATTGATCAAAGTTTCCTGCATGGGAGATGACATCTCCGTGAATACTTCTGCCGCCTTCTCCTTTTGGATCAGACGGAACAGGATCGTATATTCTTTTTCTGTAAAATTTTCTAATAATGATGCTAAATCTACGTTGTTCATAGAATTAAGCACAACTTTTAAGGCAGGATATTCCCGCCTCATGAGCAGAGCTCTGATATTTTCTTCTCTCATGTTTCTTTCTCCTTTTATATGAAATTCTGAAGATTAAAACATGAACAAAAACCCTCTCCCTGTATTTAAGAAAAAGTACGCGGGAGGTTTGGAATTTTCATTCATGCCGTATTGACTTCGGGGTGATTCCATACTCTCACATCCTTTCTTTTTTACAGTTTACAGGTTTCACCGCTCTTATCAGAATACCTTTAAGAAAAGGTCATGTCAAGGAAATCAGAATGAGACAATCTCCTATTCCATATAAATAGTACATAGAAGTTGAACAGGGGATGGACAGAGTGAATAAGAAAAATCTGATCACGGGTTTTATCTGCATCGTTGTTTTAGGGCTGTCATTGCTTGGCGGGGGCAATGCGGCCCTTTCTGTCTGGAATCAAAATGTGAGGATCTTAAATCCTGCAGAGAATAAGGAACTTCCGATTTACTGTGTGGATACAAAGAAGAAGGAAATCAGCCTCACCTTTGACACAGCGTGGGGAAATGAGGACATCAACCAGGTTCTCAAAATCTTAAAAAAAGAAAATGTGAAAGCAACCTTCTTTTTTTCCGGCGACTGGGTACAGCGGTTTCCGGCGGATGTAAAGAAGATTGCCAAAGCAGGCCATGACATTGGCAACCATGGGGATAACCACAAATATATGACCAGATTGTCTTCTGATGAGCAGAAAAAAGAGATTCTGGGGGCTCACAGCAAAGTCCAGGCCGTGACAGGAGAGCAGATGGAACTTTTCCGGCCTCCCTACGGAGACTATGATGAAAATGTGGTAAAAACGGCCAGACAGCTAAATTATGAAGTCATTCAGTGGTCCGTTGACAGCCTGGACTGGAAAGACATTTCCAAGCAGGACATCATTGAACGTGTCTGTGATAACAAAAAGATGGAAAACGGTGCAATCATCCTGATGCACACAGGAACTGTATACACGAAACAGGCTCTTCCGGTAATCATAAAACGGTTAAAGTCCGAGGGATATACTTTTGTGCCGGTCTCCAGAATGATCCTGACTAAAAACTTTTACATAGATCCGGAGGGCAAACAGCGCAGAAAATAAATTTTTATACCAATTTCATGTGAAATATGATAACATCTAGGTATCGCAGGGACACTGTGAAATACAAGATTAGAAGGTGACTTAGATGGTATTTCGGTTTGATATGAATGATCTGAACCGGGTCAAAAACTTTAAAGTCGGTAAGATGAAAAAGAAAACGGCAGCAATGGGAATCCTCACTGCACTGATTTTAGTAGGACTGTACTATTATGTGGCGCTGCCTGCAGTTAATTTTCAGGAGACCGGCATATGGATGGTGCTGATCGCAGTTTTAGGAGTGCTGACAGCGTGGGCCGCATTGAGGGGGATGGGCCAGAAGACAAAGCTGTTTTCGTTGTTTTCTGCTCTGCTGGTCCTTGTCATTGTCGTTTTTCTTGGAGGGATGATTCTTTCAAGCCAGCTCATATCTTCCAAAAAATATGCAGGCAGGCTGAAAGTAGAAAATAAGAAATTTGAGACTGACATGAAGGAGACGGAAAAGATCACAGATATCGCCCTGATGGACACGGAAGGGGCAAGGATTATCGGCGACCGCGCCATTGGCTCTCTGTCCGATGTGGTGAGCCAGTATGAGGTCAGTGACGACTATACCCAGATTGATTATAACGGGCAGCCGATGAAAGTGGCACCTCTTAATTATGCCAGTTTCATCCGGTATATGACAAACCGCAAAGCAGGGATTCCGGGCTATGTACAGGTAGATCCCATCAGCAATGAGGCAAAGTATGTAAAGCTCAAAAAGCCGATGCAGTATTCTACATCCGCATACTTTTCCAGGAACCTTCAGAGACATCTGAGATTCCAGTATCCCACAGCAATTTTTCAGGGATACTATTTTGAGATCGACAATAAAGGAAATCCCTATTATATCTGTCCGGTGCTGAAGGCAAACGCGGGGCTCTTCGGGGCTAAGGATGTCAAAGGTGCCGTGATCAGCGATCCCGTCACCGGGAAGAGCACTTACTATGACGCAAAAGATATTCCGAGATGGGTGGATCATGTATACGACGGCAGGCTGCTCCTCCAAAAGTATAATTGGAAAGGACTTCTCTCCAACGGCTATATTAACAGTGTGTTCGGCAAGAAGGGCTGTAAGATAGCAACTGACGACTATGGATACAGGGCCATCGACGGGGACATCTGGGCTTATACCGGTGTCACATCCGTTAATGGAGATCAGTCTAATATCGCATTTGTTCTTATGAATATGAGAACTTCGGAATCCAAATACTACACGGTTTCCGGAGCCAATGAGCAGTCTGCCATGAAAGCGGCCGAGGGACAGGTGCAGAACCTCAGGTATTCTGCGGCATTTCCGGCTCTGATCAATGTAAACGGAGAGCCGACATATGTCATGATTCTGAAGGATAAAGGCGGACTTGTGAAGATGTTTGCTATGGTCAATGTAAGAAAGTATAACATTGTGGCGACTTCTACCACTCAAAATGGTGTCCAGAAGGAATATAAGAGACTTTTGAAGGAGCAGGGAATTATCTCTGCCAAAGAAGCCGCCGCGGCAGAGTCTGTGAAGACGAAGGAGATCACGATCAAAAAGGTTGATTTTATACCGATTGAAGGCAATACTTATGTGTATATCACCGACAGGGAAGGCAATGTCTATAAGGAAGAATTTTCAAAAAATGAAGGTGCGATCAAATGGAATGCCGGAGACAAGATTAAGATTTCCTACGAAGAAGACGAGAGCGGCATTTATCAGATAACACAATAGCTGGCGGCTTTGTATTTGACAAAATACAAAAAAGTACTTGATTTTTCGAAAGAATCATTGTATCTTATACCTAGCGAAGTAATGACAAAGGCGTCAAACGATTCGAGGATTGTTTGGCGTCTATTTTTTTAATCTGTCACAGGTTTCCGGCGGGTTAAATTCTTATAATTTGAAGTCCAAAACAGGAAAGGAAGAAATATCTTATGAGCGAAAAAAGAAGTGTTTCAGAAATGTTCGGATGTAACGTGTTTAACGACAGTGTTATGCGGGAGAGGCTTCCGAAGGCAGTTTACAAAGACCTTAAGAAGACGATCGAAGAGGGAACAGAGTTAAACCCTGCCATCGCAGACGTGGTTGCCAATGAGATGAAGGAATGGGCTCTTGAAAAAGGTGCAACCCACTTCACCCACTGGTTCCAGCCGATGACCGGTGTGACGGCAGAGAAGCACGATGCTTTTATCACCCCGACGGAAAACGGAAAAGTGCTCCTGGAATTCTCCGGGAAAGAACTGATCAAGGGTGAGCCGGATGCTTCTTCCTTCCCGTCAGGAGGACTGAGGGCAACCTTTGAAGCCAGAGGATACACTGCGTGGGACTGTACTTCACCTGCTTTTATTAAAGAGACACCGGATTCTACAATTCTCTGTATCCCTACGGCATTTTGTTCCTACACCGGAGAAGCTCTGGACAAAAAGACTCCTTTATTGAGATCTATGCAGGCGCTGGATATTCAGGCCACCAGGCTTTTACACCTGCTTGGAAAGAAGAATGTAAAAAATGTCAATACCTCTGTGGGACCGGAACAGGAATACTTCCTTGTAGACAAAGAAAAATATCTACAGAGAAAAGACCTGATCTTTACAGGGCGGACATTATTCGGTGCAATGCCTCCAAAAGGGCAGGAGATGGATGATCACTATTTCGGAATTATCCGCGAGAGGATCGGAAAGTTTATGAAAGAGCTCAACGAGGAGAGCTGGAAACTGGGCATTACAGCAAAGACTCAGCACAATGAAGTAGCTCCCGCCCAGCATGAACTGGCACCAATCTATGCAAGCAATAATATAGCGACGGACCACAATCAGCTGCTGATGGAAACGATGCGCCGTGTGGCAGAACGCCAGGGATTAAAATGCCTTCTCCACGAAAAGCCGTTCCAGGGAATCAACGGTTCCGGTAAACATAACAACTGGTCCATCGTGACAAACACAGGAAAGAATCTTTTGGAACCGGGGGATACCCCGCATGACAATCAGCAGTTCCTTTTGATTCTGTCAGCTATTATCAAGGCTGTCGATGAGCATGCAGATCTGCTTCGCATGGCCGCATCGACACCAGGAAACGACCACCGTCTGGGAGCCAATGAGGCACCTCCTGCCATCATTTCTATCTTCCTGGGAGAGCAGCTTGAGGACGTTGTAAAACAGCTGGTCACAAGAGGAGAAGCTACCAGATCCAAACACGGGGATAAGCTGGCATCAGGCGTACATACTCTGCCGGATTTTGAAAAAGATGCCACTGACCGCAACAGGACATCACCGTTTGCATTTACCGGAAACAAATTTGAATTCCGCATGGTTGGCTCTACTCAGTCCATCTCTGACCCGAATGTAGTGCTGAATACGATCGTTGCAGATGCACTCTCAGAGGTCTGTGATGAATTGGAAAAGGTAGAGGGAGATCTTCAGGATGTGATGATGGAAGCTCACGAGCTGACCAAGAGAATGCTCACGGATCACCAGAGAGTCATATTTAACGGAGACGGATACTCTGATGCATGGGTGAAGGAAGCAGAGAGAAGGGGCCTTCCGAATATCAAATCAATGGTGGAGGCAATCCCTGCGCTGATTACAGAAAAATCTGTCAAGATGTTTGAGAAGTTTGGTGTTTTCACAGAGGCAGAGCTTGAGTCCCGGGCGGAGATCTTGTTTGAGCAGTACGCACAGACGATCAATATCGAGGCATTGGCAACGCTGGATATTGCTAAAAAACAGATTGTTCCTGCGGTAATGAAATATCAGAAGACACTGGCCGATTCCGTCGCTGTTTTAAAGGCAACAGGAATGGATACGAGTGTACAGGAATCCCTGCTCGGTGATATCACAGAGAATCTGAAGAAATTATATACGGCAATCGGCATTCTGGAGAGTGAGACTGACAAGGCACAGTCTATCGAAGACATGAACGAACAGGCACGTTTCTACCACGACACAGTGTTCGGATGTATGAATGCTGTCCGTGAACCGGCAGATAAGCTTGAAATGCTTGTGGCCAAAGAAGACTGGCCGATGCCGAGCTACGGAGATCTGATCTTTGAAGTATAAGTATTGAAATCAAAAATCCTGCAGACGGTATGGAACCGCCCGCAGGATTTTTTGTTATATAAAATTATCTATAAAATGCCAGCATAGTTTTCTTGCTTCCTCACATCCTATATTTGAAAGCGAGGGAGCAAGTTTATGAAACGAAAAACCTATTTTGCAGTTGTGTGCGCATTATTTTTTATTGGTTTCATCCTGCGGTATGCGGCGGATCATTCTGACGGACTTTTTATTGCGAGCCAGAAAGAGGGCGAAGGCGGACTGATGGCCGGCAGCAAGATTACAAATAAAAAGGTATATCTGACCTTTGATGACGGGCCGTCTGAAAATACCGATGAGATCCTGGATATTTTGAAAAAAAATAAGGTGAAAGCGACGTTCTTCGTAGTGGGAAAAAAGACGGAGAAGGCCAGAAAGCAGTATCAAAGGATCGTACTTGAAGGACATACCCTGGCAATGCATTCTTACAGCCATAACTATGACCAGATTTATTCTTCCGTAGACGCTTTTGGAAAGGATATCAAGGAGCTGCAGGAGATGCTGTACGAGATAACAGACGTAAAGCCTGTCATATACCGTTTTCCGGGCGGAAGCAGCAATTCCTGTGCCGGAGATATCAAACCTTATATTCAGTATATCAACAAAGAAGGTCTTTTATACTTTGACTGGAACGCGCTAAGCGGAGATGCAGTGAATTTTAACCTGAGTCCTGAAAGGCTGAACCAGAATATATTAACAGATGTAAAAAAACAAAAGGTCAGCATTGTACTGATGCATGACCTGGCGGAGGCAGAAAACACGGTAAAAAGTCTGGACTCTCTGATTAAGACTTTGAAAAAAGAGGGCTATCAGATACTGCCGATTACAAAATATACGCAGCAGATACACCATGTGTCCGTTGACAAATAAATGCAGGTAATTTAGAATGAGTATCAAGTGTGGAAAATGGACCGGAGGCGTCGGGCCTCTGGTCCATCTGACGCGATAATGTACATAATGGGGTTAAAAAATGAACATAATTGAAGTAGTGATGATAGGTGTGGGCCTTTCCATGGATGCGTTTGCTGTGTCTATAGGAAAAGGTCTCAATATGGGAAAGATCCGGAAAAATGAAATGTTTTGGATCGCTTTGTTTTTCGGGGGATTCCAGGCTCTGATGCCAGTGGCAGGATACCTGGCAGGCAAGCAGTTTGCGGGAAAGATCATGCAGATTGATCATTGGATCGCATTTTTCCTGCTGGTGATGATCGGCTTCAATATGGTAAAAGAAGGGATATCCGATGATGAAGAGGAAACACAGGACTGCGGATTTTCTTTCCGGGAGCTTTTTATTTTGGCGGTCGCGACCAGCATCGATGCACTGGCGGTAGGAGTCACGTTTTCATTTTTGAGCGTCAATCTTTTAGAAGCTGTAACGGTCATAGGGAGTGTTACCTTTGCCATATCACTGGCAGGAGTTGCCATCGGAAGCAGATTTGGGGACAAACTGAAAGAAAAAGCAGAGATTATGGGAGGGTTGATTTTAATCATCCTCGGATGTAAAATTTTAATACAGCATTTATTTTTTTGAGAAAAGAGGAACACTTATGAATTTATTGCCACACATAGCCTTTTTAGCGGCAGGCTTTATTCTGCTGATGAAGGGCGCGGATTATTTTGTAGAAGGGGCATCTATGATTGCTGCAAAGTTTGGAATTCCGCAGATCGTGATCGGGCTTACGATCGTCGCCTGCGGGACCAGCGCTCCTGAGGCGGCAGTGAGTATTTCGGCAGCGTTTAAAGGAAATGTTGGAATCACCGTCGGAAACATTCTTGGAAGCAATATCATGAATATTCTGCTGATTCTCGGGCTTACCGCAGTGGTCAGTGCAGTTGCCATCAAAGAAGGAACCGTAAAGGTGGAAATGCCCTTTGTAATTGTTATCACTGTAGTCCTCACAGCTATGGGAATCGCCGGAGGCAGTCTTTCACGCCTGGACGGAGTGATACTATGGGTGCTGTTTATCGGTTTTTTTGTATATCTGTTTAGGCTGACAAAAAAAGAAGGCATTGAAGAAGAGATAGAACAAGTGAATGCGTCCCTGCTCAAAATGCTTGTTTTTACGATCGGCGGGCTGATTGCCATCGTACTGGGAAGCGATGTGACAGTAGATGCGGCGACTTCGATAGCCAAGGCCCTGAATGTCTCTGACCGGATCATTGGCCTGACAGTTGTGGCATTCGGCACTTCTCTGCCGGAGCTGGTCACCTCAGTTACAGCGGCATTTAAAGGAAAAGCAGACATTGCAGTGGGAAATATTGTGGGAAGCAATATCTTTAATATCTTGTTTGTCGTAGGGACCGTGGCGGTCATTCATCCGGTTCCGTTTGATACAAGCTTTATTCCGGATGCACTGGCTGCGATTTTATCAGCGGCGGTTTTGTGGATTCTGTCTTCAAAAGACCGGAAGCTTGCCAGAGGCAGCGGGTTTGTGATGCTTGTATTATTTGCAGTTTATCTGGCACAATTACTCATAAGATAAGGAGAATACCATGATCATTAAATCAGTTAATCTGGAAACGGTCTGTGGGATCACCAGCAAACTTCCGGACAATGAGTTTCCGGAAGTAGCATTTGCAGGCAAGTCCAATGTGGGCAAGTCCTCCCTCATCAACGCACTGATGAACCGGAAGTCATATGCAAGGGTTTCCGCTCAGCCGGGGAAAACTCAGACCATTAATTATTATAATATCAACGAAGAACTGTACTATGTAGATCTGCCCGGATATGGATATGCAAAGGTCACGGAGTCGGTAAAAGAGCAGTGGGGTGCGATGATTGAACGGTACCTTCACACGTCAAAGCAGCTGAAGCTGGTGTTCCTTCTCATCGATATCAGACACAAGCCGTCAAAGAATGATGTGATGATGTATGACTGGATCGTACATAACGGCTATCATCCGGTCATTATTGCTACAAAGAGCGACAAGCTCAAACGGAGCCAGCTTCCTAAGCATGTAAAGGAGATCCGTCAGGAACTCAGGCTCAATAAGGAGACGCCGGTCTTTCCGTTTTCTTCGCTCTCAAAGCAGGGAAGAGATGAAATATGGGACTTTATTGAACAAGTGCTTCTTCCGGAACAGGAACATCATGTTTCAGATGAATGAATATAAAAAGGACCGGTTCTGTTTAAGAATCGGTCTTTTTTTCTGCCTCCTGGCTCTGGTCCTGAAAAAGCAGGCGGTTGATCAGATAAGCATAAATATCCGAGTGATTAGACTTCCAGTGATCGCAGATATAGATGGCCTGCTCTCTGGATACTACGTTTAAGTTGACTTCCAGCAGCATGCTGTCTTTTTCTTTGATCCTGAGCCTTACGGTATATTCATCGCGTTTTGCAGGGAAATAGTCGGCTTCCAGATTGGTTTCCTCTCTCAGCTGGTATTCTTTGGTCGCCAAAAATGTTAGAATGTCATTTCGTATAGGCTCGGAGAGCTGGTATTCAAACATATCAATCGCTTCTTTCCCCTCTTCTGTCAGAAAATAATGGCTTGCGTTTCTTACCAGTTCTGTCCGCAGCATGTCTTCGTCTTCCAGTTCGTGAAAAGCCTGCTGGAGTTTAAAATAGGTCGTATACCCTTTGTCCAGAATAAACTCCGAGATCTGTGAGTTGCTCAGCGGAAAATCCACTTTTTTTATTAAAAATAAAATCATTAATTTATATAAAGTCAGACCGTTTTCTTCCATACAATCCTTCCTTTCCTTATGAAACATGCACTTCTTAAATGATACCATCTGGATACCTTTCCTGCAAGAACAGAATCCATGAATGAAATTGAAAAAAAGACAGATACTACAACTAATTTATCTCATAAGAATGAAGAGGTGATATTTATGAAGCAAAGAAAACAGTGGATGGTGATCGCATTGATCATTCTCCTTGCAGTCTTATCCGTGATTCTTTTCTGTGACACGAATCAGGAGCAGAGAAAAGATGGGACGTTAGTTTTGGAAAGGATGGAACATCATGACCGTATATATCAAAGCGGAAGACAGTGTATGTATTCATAATCCGGATGTAAAGATAAAAGATGTGGCATCCATTTACTGTACCGACAAAGACATGGAACAAAAGGTGAAGGAAGCAAAGCTTTTTCATTTTAAAAAGCGGGGAAACGAACGGGAGATTATTTCCATCTTAAAAGCAGTGGAAGTGATCAAAGAAATTGACAAAACTGCAGAAGTGGTCAATATGGGTCCCGAAGATTTTATCGTCTATTTAAAAGAAGTGACACAGGAGAAGAAGTGGGCTCACTACTTAAAGATTGCTGGTGTATGCCTGGTCGCCTTTTTTGGAGCCAGTTTCTCAATCATGAGCTATAATACGGATGTGGCCATTGACGATTTGTTTGCGACCGTATATCAGCTGGTCATGGGAACGCCGCCAAAAGGGCCCACGATACTTCATCTGGCCTATACAGCGGGACTTGCCATAGGAATCGTAATCTTCTTTAATCATGCGGGGAAAATCAAGCTTACCGATGATCCGACCCCGTTTGAAGTCCAGATGCGGCTTTACGAGCGGGATGTAAATGATACACTGATGATTGACGCCGGACGGAAAAAGGAGGAGCAGGATGTTTCTTCGTAACTTACTACTTGTAGTATACGGCTTATCCGCAGGAGCACTCATCGCGGGAAGCTTCCTGGCATTCTTAAGTATGATTGGAGTTGTTCCGAGACTTGCAGGTCTTTCCAAAACAATATCTCACGCCATGCTGTATGAAACCTGCATTACCCTGGGCGGAGTCCTGGGAACAGCAGTATTTATCTACCGGTGGCACGTTCCGCTGGGATATCCGCTGCTGATCTTATATGGACTGTTCGGAGGAATCTTCACAGGATGCCTGATCGGAGCGCTGGCCGAAATGCTCAAAAGCCTGCCGGTCTTCTCAAGAAGAATGAAACTGAGAGACGGAATACCATTCGTCATCTATTCCATAGCCCTAGGCAAAATAGCAGGCTGCTGGATGCAGTTTTTGCGATAGCAACGAGCCGCAGAAAGTTCAGATAAAAATAATTCAGACGAGAGAACAATCTCCAGAAGCCATACATCGTATGGCGCAGATTGGACGAATACTGCCGGAATATAAATTTTAACCAGGGTTTTCTGCGGCGGCTGCCGCAGAAACGGATGAGCAAAAAAGCTCATCCGTATAAACTTATTACTTGAGACATAATTACTTACACAAACGAAAGGAGCTTATTCTGTCATGCACAATGAACCGACAAAAGATCAATATAACGAATATGTAGAACAGGTAACGCCGGCAAGCAGCTGTCTTATGAACTGTGTCCGTGCGTTTTTTGTGGGAGGAGCAATCTGTACCATCGGAGAAGGGATCAAACAGGCAGTGATGCACTGGCTGCATCTGGGAGAGAAAGATGCCCTCCTGGCTGTCACAGTAACTCTTGTACTATTAAGCGTTCTCCTCACAGGATTTAACCTGTATTCAAAGATCACAAAATTCGGAGGAGCGGGAGGACTGGTTCCGATCACCGGGTTTGCAAATTCTGTAGCTTCTCCAGCTATCGAGTATCAAAAAGAGGGACAGGTGTTCGGGATCGGAGTTAAAATCTTTACAATCGCAGGTCCGGTCATTCTGTACGGAATCTTATCCTCTTTTCTTTTGGGAATTATTTATATGATATTAGTCCGATTGGGGGTTATGTGATGAAAGTTATGAAAGGAAAGCAGAGTCTGGAATTCGAACATCCGCCTTATCTCAAAGGCTGGTCCTCTGTTGTTGGGGAAAAAGAAGGAGAAGGACCGCTTGGACAGGCATTTGACCAGATCATCGACGATCCGCTGTTCGGTCAGGAGACATGGGAACTGGCAGAGGGAAGATTCATGCGGCAGGCAGCCCTGCTTGCAATACAAAAAGCAGAGATCACAAAGAATCAGGTGCGCTATGCATTTGCCGGAGATCTCCTGGAGCAGATCATGGCCACATCTTTCGGGATCAAGGACCTGGAGATCCCTCTCTTTGGCCTGTACGGAGCATGTTCTACCGCAGGAGAATCCATATCTCTTGCGTCTATGACGGTGGCTGCGGGATATGCGGACTATGCATTGGCCCTTGCCTCCAGTCATATAGGAAGTGCAGAAAAGCAGTTCCGTTTCCCGCTGGAATACGGCAGCCAGAGACCTCTGTCCTCCACATGGACCGTGACCGGAGCCGGGGGATTTGTAATCTCCAAAGAAAAAAGCCCGATCAAAGTTCGGGGCATCACAACCGGTAAAATCGTAGATTACGGTGTGAAAGATTCTATGAATATGGGAGCCTGCATGGCTCCTGCCGCTGCGGAAGTTATTTATCAGCACTTTAATGACTTTGCCATGACACCGGATGACTACGATGCGATTTATACCGGCGATCTGGGAGAGGTGGGAAAAGAAATTCTCATAAAACTTTTGAAGGACAATGGATATGATATTTCAAAAGTACACGGTGACTGCGGCATTGAAGTTTATCAGGATGAGACACAGGATACCCACGCAGGCGGATCGGGATGCGCGTGCAGCGCCGTAGTACTATCCTCCATGATCACAAGAAAGATGATAAACGGCGGATGGAACAGAGTCTTGTTTGTACCTACGGGAGCCCTGCTTTCAAAGACCAGCTTCAATGAAGGTGAGACTGTGCCGGGGATTGCGCACGGAGTTTTGTTGGAAAGAGAGGATGTATAAATGGAATATGTAAAAGCATTTATTGTCGGAGGAATTATCTGTATCCTTGTACAAATCTTAATGGACAATACCAAGCTTCAGCCGGGACGGATCATGGTCATACTGGTTATTTCAGGAGCAGTGCTCGGAGCACTTGGAATTTATGAAAAAATTGCCGATTTTGCAGGCTGTGGTGCAACAGTGCCTCTCTCAGGATTCGGCTTTACTCTGTGGAAAGGGATGAAAGAAGCCATCGACCAGCACGGATTTCTCGGGCTGTTTGAAGGCGGATTTACAGCTGCAGCCGTGGGGACATCCGCAGCTCTGATCTTCTCCTATCTGGCATCCCTGATCTTCCAGCCAAAAATAAAAAAATAGCCGTATGGCAGGTATTTGATACTAAGTGATGCCGTCATTGCGGCGGGATTACTTTTTATATATATAAAAGAGCGTTTCTGACGGCAGATTCTGCTGTCGGAAACGCTCTTATCTTTTTTTATCAGATTTTTATTCAGATAACTTATTTATTCAGGAGTATGCAGGCCGCACATATATTTTACGTACAGATCAGGGATCTGATATTGCGTGTCGTCTGTGATGCCCCTGCTGCCCTTTGGCCGTGTAATGTAGATTTTCCGCAGCAGCTGATTTTCCGGGCAGGCGTTGTTGGCAGGATAGCCGGATTCTTTGCATATATCTACGGCCACATGGATATCACAGGGCTTGGTTGGCTTGGTTCCCAGGGCAAAGTACTCTGTCTTTATCATGCTGCCTCTGGGATCATGATCACATATGCCTTTGACGGCCAGTTTTCCTGACTTTGTGCAGATCCGGGCTTGGACAATATTGTTTGGCTTTGAAAAATCTTTCACCGGTTCGTTTTTCTCTTTTACAATCTGGTCCATGACAAGTTTCCAGATTTTTTCGTGCTGGCTGCCGGAAGAAAATGATGTGTTCCTGTCATATCCCATCCAAACAGAGGCGGTGTGATATGGGGTATATCCGGAAAACCAGTAGTCGTAATCGCTGGTCGTAGTACCGGTTTTTCCTGCTGCAGGCATCCCTGAAGAAAGTGCAGCGGGTTTACCGGTTCCCTTTTTGACCACATCCTTCATGGCATCGGTGAGAAGGAAAGCAGTCGATTCCTTCATAACGAGAGTGCCGGAAGAAGACGAGTTTAAGAGCACTTTTCCAGTCTGATCCACAACTTTCGTGTATAAAGAAGGCCGATGGTATGTGCCGCCGTTGGCCACTGCAGAAAAAGCGCCTGTGAGTTCCAGGTTGGTCACTCCGTAAGTCAGGCCGCCCAGAGCCATGGACTGATTGACATCGGAAAAGGTTTTGCCGTCTGCCGTAGTTTTATTATCGACTAAGGTGGTAAAGCCAAGCTTCTGTAAATACTCGTAGGCGACTTCCGGTGTTACATCAGCCATGGTTTTGGCAGACACAATATTCATAGAATTCGTGATTGCCTCCCTGATGGTAGAAAAACCGCGGTAGCCTCTGTAATAATTGCGGACCGGGCGCCCCGTATCGAGATATTCATACGGAGCATCATCGTAAACGGTAGCCAATGTCATATTTTTCATATCCAGCGCCGGAAGAAATGTGGATAGTACTTTGAAGGTTGATCCGGGCTGTCTTGTTGTACCGGTAGCGCGGTTTAAAGACAGATTTTCGGATTTGACTCCGCGGCCGCCTACAAGGGCTTCCACCTGTCCGGTGCGCTGGTCTATGATGGTCATGGAAATCTGTGGCTGGATCACTGTAGAAACCTGCTCGTTGATCACACTGACCCCATTCTTTTTTAAGGATTTGGAGAATTTGCGGGCCATATTTTCGGCAGATGATTTGTCTGCGAATATGAGGCTGGCACCGATTTTATGCTTTTTCATATAACTCAGCACATCGTTTTCCGAATAACTGACTTCCTTACCGTTTTTGTCTGTGCCTGTCAGCGAATAAGACAGAGCCACTTTCGTACCCGCCGGATAGTTCTTCGAGTCATTGGTCACTTTATCTGCGATCTTTTGGATCTTGGAGTCCTGTGTGGAATATATTTTTAAACCTCCGCTGTAAATGGCATTGTAGGCTTTTGTCTCATCATATCCAAGTTTATCTTTCAGATCATGGACCACCTGAAGGATCAGTGCATCATCGAAATAAGAGTTGGCGGTATAGTTTTTCTGCTGCCTTGCATTGATCTTTTGAATTCTTTCATAAACATTATCATTCACTGCTTCCGAATATTCACTTTTTGTGATATAATGTTCTTCCAGCATGATTTTCAGAATCGACATCCTCCGGGCAGCATTATTGTTAGGATGTGTGATCGGGTTCATTCTTGTTGGGTTCTTTGTGATGCCGGCCAGCACGGTGCACTCTGACAAAGTCAAATCTGATACATCTTTATTAAAGTATTTTTGGGATGCAGTCTGCACTCCTAATGTGCCTTCCCCCAGATTGATCGCATTTAAATATTCTTCCAGAATCTTTTGTTTTGAAGTGATTTTTTCTAATTCCAGAGCCAGAGACTGTTCTTTGATCTTGCGCTCTATGCGTTCGATCGTAGTTTTTTCAGGCTGTATTCCCAGGATATTATTTTTTACAAGCTGCTGGGTGATGGTACTCCCGCCCTGATCCAGAGACTTTTCTTTGAGACCCAGGAAGAAGGATCTGGCAATGCCCCGCATGTCGATACCATTGTGGTTATAAAACCGCACATCCTCTATGGAGATAAAGGCATTTTGAAGATTTGCCGGGATCTTGTCCAGCGATACATAGACACGGTTTGAATCACTGGTAGAGAGCTTTCTTGTCACCTTGCCGTCTTTATCGTAAATCATTGTGATAAAACCTTTGGAGTGGATCGAATCCAGAGAGACATCCGGGGTGTTGTTTAAAATTCCGCGGATGAAACCTATGGACAGACCGGCGGCCGTGACGATCAGTGCGATGATGACAACCAGTGCATATTTATAGAAAAAAAGCGTAAGGTGCGAACTGCGCCGTAATTTCGGTGAAGAAAGGGTATCCTTTTTTTGCTTTGATTTTTGCTTGTTAAAGTTCATGTAAGACCTCCTATGTTTAGCATTATAACAAATAAGAAATAACAAGTAAATAACGCGCCCGCATGAAGGGTATTTTATTGAAATCACGTTTGAGGAGAGTTATAGATTTTTTACAAAAGAGGAGGAACAAAAGATGAAGAAGGAGAAATTAGGAACGAATTATTTGAAAGATGGAAATGGGGGCGGATTTGTAGTATCCTATTATATGCTGAATGATTCTGCCAGAGGAAGCTACGGCGCCGCACTGGAGAGAACGACCGGAGAGCCGGAAGTTCTTGAGACAGAAGAGGTAAGAGAGGCCTTTTTGAACAGACAGGAAGCAGAACATTTCATTCGGCTGCTGATCAAATATGAAGTGACACCGATTTCTTTTTTTGAGAGTTTGGATGCGGTGATGGAGTTGGAGGAGAAAATTGAAGGAATACTATGAAACGATCCGGAAAACAGGACAGTCTTTGGTGACAGAAAAAAAGTCAAGATTCATCGGGATTGCGGTGCCGGTTTCCACGGAGGAAGAGGCGCTGGCGGTGATAGAGGATGAAAAGCGCAGATACAGGGACGCCAGGCATCACTGCAGCGCATTTTGTGCAGGCATTGAGAGACCTCTTGAGAGAGCCAATGACGACGGTGAGCCCAGCGGCACGGCGGGAAAACCGATTCTGGAAGTAATCACAGGCAGTCAGCTTCTGAATATTGTCATCGTTGTAACCCGTTATTTTGGAGGTACACTGCTCGGCACCGGGGGACTCGTGAGGGCATATACGAAGGCTGCCCAGGAAGCAGTGGAGGATGCAGGAATCGTGACCATGGGTCTTGGGCGCAGATTCAGGACAGGCTGTGATTATTCTGCAGCAGGAAAGATTCAGTATTTTCTTGAGACCGAAGACATTCCTATCATAAAAACGGATTACACAGAGAAAGTAACTTTGGAGTACTTGGTACCGGAAGCGAGATGCGGACAGATTGAGAAGAAGATTATTGACCTGTCAGGCGGTACTGCAGAGATACAGGACGCGGGCACCGAATATACGGTGTCAGATAAAAAGAAACTTTAAAACAATCAATCATTGTGGCCAATGAACAGAGATGAAAAAGAGCCGCGGGTGTCTGCCCGCGGCTCAATATTTATTGTATTCTGTTTACAGCGCTGATTAATGCCAGAACGGAAGCTGTGATGATATCCTCATGAATTCCTGCGCCCCACACCACTGTGCCGTTTGGCTTTTGAATGGCTACATAGGAGCAGGCCTTTGAATTCGATCCGACAGTGAGCGCGTGTTCCTGGTAACTTACGATGGAGTAATCCAGATCACTGTGACGCTGAAGCGCGTTGCTCACCGCATCCAGACGTCCGTTACCCCTTCCGTGGTAAAGTTTATCCACACCAGATTTTTCAAGTGAGATTTCGGCCTCAATGCCTCCGTCTTTCTGGATAAAGTGACATTCTTTTAAAGCGATCGGGGATGATATGTTAACATACACGGTCTTAAATACATCCAGAATATCTTTCGGAACCAGTTCCCTGTGCTGCTTGTCGGATACGTCTTTGACCGTATAGCCTACATCCTCTCTCATCTTGCCCGGAATATGGAAACCAAAGTTTTCTTCCAGCACATAGCCGATACCGCCTTTTCCTGACTGGCTGTTGATTCGGATCACATCGCTTTCATATTCCCTGCCGATATCTTTCGGGTCGATCGGAAGATAAGGAACAGACCAGTAATCCGGATGGCGGTCGTCAATCCAGTGCATTCCTTTGGCGATGGCGTCCTGATGAGAGCCTGAGAATGCCGCGAATACCAGTTTCCCGGAATAGGGCTGGCGTTCATAGACATTCATGCGGGTCAGGCGCTCATAATTTTTTGTGAGCTCCGGAAGGTTGGAAAAGTCAAGGTTAGGGTCCACTCCGTGAGAATACATATTGAGAGCGACAGTTACAATATCCACATTTCCGGTTCTCTCGCCATTTCCAAACAGCGTTCCCTCCACCCGGTCTGCTCCTGCCAGAAGGGCCAGTTCCGTATCCGCCACACCGCATCCGCGGTCATTGTGAGGGTGAATGGACAGTACGACACTGTCACGGTATTTCATGTGTTTGCTCATATATTCGATCTGGCTTGCGTACACGTGCGGCATGGAGAGCTGAACGGTGACCGGAAGATTGATGATGACTTTCCAGTCCGGAGACGGCTTCCAGATGTCCAGGACCGCATTGCACACTTCCAGCGCATATTCCACTTCGGTTCCGGTGAAACTCTCCGGAGAGTATTCGAACTGGAAATTCCCTTCTGTCTCGTCTGCCAGCTTTTTCAGGAGTTTGGCGCCGTCCGTGGCAATCTTTAAAATCTCTTCTTTGGACTTTTTGAAAACTTGTTCCCTCTGGGCGAGAGAAGTAGAATTATATACATGAACGATGGCACGCTTCGCCCCTTTTAAAGCTTCAAAAGTACGTTTGATAATATGCTCCCTTGCCTGTGTCAGCACCTGGATTGTGACGTCATCAGGAATCAGGTCCTGTTCGATCAGAGTGCGCAGGAACGTGTATTCTGTCTCGGATGCGGCGGGGAATCCTACCTCGATCTCCTTGAATCCCACCTTTACCAGGTATTTGAAAAACTCTACTTTTTCATCCAGGCTCATCGGGATGATCAGCGCCTGGTTTCCATCCCGAAGATCCACGCTGCACCAGTCCGGAGCTTTTGTTATGTACTCTTTTCTGGCCCAGTCAAGACACTCTTCAGGAGGCATAAAGTATTGGCGTTTATATTTTTCTGAATTCATAGATATTAAATCTCCTTTCATTAATTGAGAATAAAAAACAGACTGCACTCGTGCAATACGGCGAAAAAAAACCTTCGTCTCCGTCCATTTCTGGATAGAGACGAAGGGTCATAGACACTCCGTGGTACCACTCTAATTCACGCCATAACCGCGTGCACTCACTACCGATACGAGTTGAAACAACTGATATCTTCCCAATATAACGGTTGGAACCGGCGATGCCTACTGGCTGTTCAGCACGCTGCTCAGAGGCGAGTTCACATATACCGGGCAGCCGCTTTTCACCAGCCAGCGGCTCTCTGAATGCCTTCTATATCCTACTATTCCTCATCAAAGCATTTGGATTATTAATAATGATAATCTATCACACTTCATTCTATGTGTCAATGGCAGAATTATTCATATAGGTATCTGCTTCGTCCTTCTTTTCCGGGGACAGGCAGCGGTAATAGTGGAGCAGTTTTTCTTCTCTGGCAGAGATGTTGCCGACAAGGTAATCGATCGAAACGTTCAGATAATCACATAGAATGACCAGATTCTCCAGAGTCGGCTGCTTCTGACCTTTTCTCCAGTATCCGATCAGACTGTCAGACAGGCCTGTGTCTTTATAGATACGATAATTGGAAATATCATGGCTGTCCAGATATTCATTTAAATTTTCTGCAAACTTCATGCATTTTCCCTCTCTGGCGTGTAACAAATTTACTCGTTTATTGTAGCATAGATGAAATTTAGTGTAAACGAAGTTGTAACGAAAATACTGTGGAAAATTGTACCATTTTCTTGACTATCTCTACGTATAGAGATATAATTTATGTAAGTTTCTTACAGTCGGATGAGGGAAAGGAGAGGCTAATGATAAAGTCGTATAAGGAATTTGAAAAATGGGTAAAGATTGAGATGATCCGTCAGGAATTGACACAGAGGAAGCTTGCGGAGAGAATGGGGATTGCCTATCCGAGGATCTCAGAAGCTCTGCATGGGAGAAAGACCGGGCTTGCATTTATCGTCCCGCTGATTCAGGAGCTGGGAGGCAATATGGAAGAGTTTGAAGAATTTCTTGAAATAAATCAAATCGGGCGTTGAGTTTTTTCCTGGTTGTATTATAATCAACTTAAAAAAGACAGGAGACTGAGATGGGATTTCTGGACAGATTTAAAGTTCATACAACCAGAGAATATGAGGAAGGGAAAGAGAGAGTCTGCCGGCTTCATGAAGAGGCAGAGAGTCTGGCCTATGTGGAGGGAATCTATAAAGAAAACGGCCGGCTTGTGATGTCCGTATCCTTTGTAAAAGGACAGCATGTGGCCGGACAAGAGGCTCAGCTGCTTGACTGCAGCGGCCTTTTTGCGGCATCTGTCCGGATCGGGGAGATCCGCCTGGGCTCCGGGGAGGACCTTCATGAGGCGTCAGAAGCGGGGGAAGAGGGGCTCATTGTATTTGACCTTGCTGAGGGAGTGGAACACTGGATGGAAAAGGGCCAATATTTAAAGGGCTGACGGACTGAGTTGTTTCTTTTTAGGGAAGTGATATAATGAAGTAGAAAAAGTCATTAAATGTTGGAGGTGCAGCATGGCACTTGAGAATAAATTAGGAATTGATAATTCTGCTGACCTTGCCCGTGAAGAAGAAAGAATCAGCAAGAAAAAAGCTGTTGCGTTATTTGAAACCGGTCTGCTTGATCAGTTGGAAGCAGGAAAATTTTCTTCGCTGAAAGCAATTCACAAATATCTTTTTGAGGATGTTTACGATTTTGCCGGTGAGATCCGCAAGGTAAATCTTGCAAAAGGAAATTTTCGTTTTGCTCCGCTTATGTATTTAGAAACTGCTCTTGAGAATATTGATAAAATGCCGCAGTCTACCTTTGAAGAGATTGTAGAAAAGTATGTAGAGATGAATATTGCTCATCCTTTCAGAGAAGGCAATGGGCGCAGTACTCGTATCTGGCTTGATTTGATACTTAAAAATGAGCTTCATAAGGTCGTTGACTGGAGTCAGGTGGATAAAGAAGACTATTTACTTGCTATGGAGCGCAGCCCTGTGAGGGATATAGAGATTAAACACATTCTCAGACCGGCATTGACAAACGATATTAACAGTCGTGAAGTCTATATGAAGGGCATTGATTACAGCTACTACTATGAGGGATATACAACTTTTAAAGCCGAAGAACTGTAAATCAAAGAGATCCGTCACAAAAAAGACACAGCCAAGAGAGTTTTTGAGACTCTGGCAGCTGTGTCTTTTTCTTTTCTAAAATAAAAATTTTTATTTCTGTGCCTGCTTCAGGGCATTCTTGATGGACTGTTTTAAGATGGTGTTGGTATACTGACTTTCATCATCAAACTGGATGTCATCCACAGATTTTACTTTTGGAAGCTGTTTGTTGATCTCACCCAGGGCCGGTTCAATCAGAGGGTACATGGTTTTTACACTTTTATCTAAATGCTTTAAAGCAACATGATTGACTTTGTTGTCCTTAACAGTGACTTCCACTTCCAGCTCATTTTCTCCCAGTGTGAGAGGAGAGGAATATACCCCTTCTATGTACTCCATAGTCTCCGTGCTTTTCTTATGTTCCTTGGACGGAGCAAACATAAAAATCAAAAGCAGGATAAGCAAGATTCCAAGCAAGACAAAGATGCCGGTGTAGATTAGTTCTTTCGCCTTAAATACGACGATTTTCGTTTTTGCTGACATAGGGTCCTCCTAAAAAGATTCTATTATAGTATATGGTCCGGACAGGCAGAATAGAACTGTACGGAAAAAATTTTTCCATGTAGAGCGGGCGGCGGTTTTCATGTATAATAGAAGCCGAAAATGAAAATAACATGACAGGAGGAAGCCGATGGCATTACAGTGTGTCCTGGGCGCAGGCCGCACAGGAAAAACGGATTATATATATCAGCAGATGATAAAAGAGTCTATGGAGAATCGGGATGAAAACTTCTTTTTTCTCGTCCCGGACCAGTCGACGCTGAATGCGCAGAGGGAGCTGATCACCAGGCATCCGAATCACGGGACTATGAACATCGACGTGGTTGGATTCTACCGCCTTTCTTACAGAGTGTTTGAGGAGCTTTCCTATATTCCCAAAGAACTGCTCAATGACGAGGGAAAATCCATGGTCATAAGAAAGGTCATGGGGGAGTGCCGAAAGGATCTTCTCGTGTTCGGTTCAGGCATGGAAAAGCAGGGCTTTATCGATGAGATGAAGTCTTTCTTTGCGGAAACCTACCAGTATGATGTGTCTCTGGAAAAGCTTAAGGAGGCCGTGAAATCTTTTGAGAACACGGACAGCCTGACGCTGAAGATGAAAGACATCGTCCTGGTCCTGGAGAAGTTTGAGGACTATATGAAAGACCGCTATCTGGTATCGGAACAGCTGCTGGACGTACTGGCTCAAAAGATCACGGAATCCGAAAAACTCAAAGGTGCCACGATCTATATTGACGGGTTTACCGGATTTACACCCATACAAAATAAAGTACTCAAGAAACTGCTGCCGTATGCAAAAAAAATTGTGGCGGCGTTTACCATCGATGAGAAACGTGTCGGAGGGCCGTACAGGGATTATGAGCTGTTTGCCATGCCCAAAAAAGAGATTTCTCAATTAAAAGAGATGGCGGTAAGACAGGGAGTCCCCATACTGCCGGATGTGATTCTGCACCCGAATGCTGCGGGATCAAAAGAACTGCGCCATCTGGAGCAGAACCTGTTTCGGTATCCTTTTCATGTGTACAGGGGTAAGACAAAGGACATCAGAGTCTGCTGTCTTAAGAATCCAAAGGAGGAGAGCCGGTACATACTGGGCTGTATTGAACATCTGGTCAGGAAGGAAGGATACCGGTACAAAGATCTGGTCGTGCTGACCGGTGACATGGAAACGTATCAGCCGGAACTTGAAAAATGTTTTGAGGATTCCGGCATTCCCTGCTTTATTGACGGGAACAGGGCACTCAGGAATAATCCATGCGTGGAGACGATTCTTTCTGCGCTGAAAATGATCCAGATGGATTTTTCTTATGAGATGGTATTCCGGTATTTAAAATCAGGATTTTCTGCCCTTGAACCAGAGGAGACCGATCTCCTTGAAAACTTTGTGATCGCTTCCGGCATCCGGGGATATGCCCGGTGGAACAGGCCTTTTAAAAGCCGGGCGTTTACAAAGGAAGAGATGAAACAGATCAACCAATCCAGGGAAACATTTATGAAAGAGACCGGTCCGTTCAAGGAAGGGATCAGGAAGCGGGGAATCACTGTTTTAGAGAGACTTACGCACCTTCACGGGTTCTTTCTCACTCTGGATATCCAGGGACAGATGGAGAGGAAAAAAGAGGAATTTGAAGCGGCCGGGGATCTGGCTATGGCCAAAACCTATGATCAGATCTATGGGGAAGTTTTAAACATCATGGACCAGATGGCGGAGATTCTCGGAGAAGAAGAGCTTTCTTTTGATGAATTTTGCGCGGTCCTGGAGACCGGGCTCTCAGAGATGACGGTGGGCGTGATTCCGCCGGGACTGGATCAGGTGATCGTCGGAGATATCGAGCGGACGAGAGTGGAAGGGGTTAAGGTTCTGTTTTTTGCCGGCATCAATGAGGGAGTAGTGCCGAAGCCGTCGAAAGGCGGAGGCCTCGTGACGGACTCTCAGAGAGAAGAACTTTTAAAAGCCGGAATTTCCCTTGCACCCGGGGCGGCAAATCAGGCGTACATGGAGCAGTACTATTTGTATCTGGCCATGTCAAAGCCGGATGAAAAGCTGTATCTGACTTATGCTTCTATGGATTCCTCCGGGGAAAGCAAAGCTCCTTCATATCTGATTGGAAGAATTGAAAAGCTGTTTCCCGGGCTGAAAAAAGACCTCGATTTGCAAGAGACACCAGTTTATTCCGTCAGCGAGGCAAGAGAACGGTTTGTTGAAAAACTTCAGGAACTCGGCGAGGAAAAGCCGGATCAGGAGATGGCCGCATTATATGAAGTCTTAAATGAACGAAAGCTGGTTTCACCGTATCTGGATGCATATTTCTACAGCAATGAGGAAAAGAACCTGGACAGGCATCTGACAACACTTCTCTACGGTAAGGAACTGGAAAACAGCGTGACCCGCGTAGAAAAGTTCTCAGGCTGCGCCTTTGCCCATTTTCTTCAGTACGGACTGCGGCTTCGGGAACGGCTGGTACATGAGATCCTGCCTATGGATATGGGACAGGTATTTCACCGGACTCTGCAGTTTGTCGGGCAGGAAGGAAGCTGGGACTGGGAAGATGACAGGGAACGGGATCGGTTTGTGGATTCCATGGTAGAGCGTGCCTTGGATGAAGATCCGGATAAAAAGGAGATTTTTGAGAGCAGCAGCCGGAATCAATATACAAAGGAGCGGATCAGGAGGATGGCAAAACGGGCCGTCTGGGCTGTGGAGCAGCAGATAAAAAGAGGAGAATTCACTCCGTATGAATATGAACTGGGATTTTCTGCGGACGACGGTCTCTCCTGTGCAAACCTTTCCCTGAAGGACGGCACGAAGATGAAGTTTACCGGGGTGATCGACCGGGTGGACTGCTATGAGGATGAGGAGAATCTATATTTAAAGATCATCGATTATAAATCCGGAAATATGCAGTTTGACTTTACAAAAATTTTAAATGGACTGCAGGTACAGCTGGTCGTTTATATGAATGCCATTTTAGAACTGGAAGGGAAAAAGTACCCCGAAAAGCGGATGGTCCCGGCAGGCATGTTTTATTTTCACGTGGACGATCCGGTCATAGCACCGAAAACAGACGGGGAGCCTGAGATAGAAGTTCTCAAAAATCTTCAGCTCAGGGGAGTTGTGAATGAGGATTTCGGACTCGTGGAGCATCTGGAGCAGGAGGATGAGTACGGAATCGTAACCCTTCCGGTCACAAGGACAAAAACGGGATACAAAAAAGGATCTGCGCTGCTCTCCACGAATGAATTTAAGAATCTGGGCCGGAAGGTGGAAGAAAAAATGAAGCAGCTCGGAGAGGCTATGATGGACGGAGATATTTCTATAAGTCCGTATGAATATCAGTCAATGCCGTGCGATTACTGTGCATTCAAAAGTATTTGTGCGTATGAGCCAAAACTGATGAAATCCAGAAAACTTGAGAAGATCGGCCTTGCTGAGGCAAAGGAGTTATTAGCAGAGGGAAAGGGGGAAGACGATGCCTTGGACTAAAGAACAGCAGCAGGTCATAGAGGAGAGAGGCTGCAGCCTTTTGGTGTCTGCCGCGGCAGGCTCTGGAAAGACGGCTGTGCTTGTGGAACGGATCATCGAAAAGATATCGTCAAAAGAGGAACCGGTGGATGTGGACCGTCTGCTGGTGGTGACCTATACCCACGCTGCGGCCAATGAAATGAAGGAGAGGATCCGCAGAGCCATAGAAAAGAAGGTGGAGGAAGATCCGGAAAATGAACATCTGATCCGTCAGCTCTCTCTGATTCACAAGGCTCAGATTACGACGATCCACAGCTTTTGTCTCAATCTCATCAGAGATTACTACTACAAGCTCGATCTGGACCCAAATTTTGCGATTGGAGACCAGGGACAGATGGACCTTATGAAGCTGGAAGTGCTGGATGATGTGCTGGAGGAGGCATACGCCGAACAGAGCGATGCTTTCGTGGAATTTATCGAAAGCTATATTCCGGGGAAAAACGATGACCGGATCAGAGACTATGTCTTGGGGCTCTATGAGAGTTCCAGAAGTCATATCGATCCGCTTCTCTGGCTTTCACAGGCAAGACAGGGATTTCAGATCCGTACGAAGGAAGAACTTCACCGGGCAGTCTGGATGAAGGAAATCCTGAAAGATGCGAAGGCGGTGGCGGAATCCGCCTGTGCCATGATGAAGAAGGCAAAAGAAGCGGCATCCGAGACCGGGGGACCGTATTTTTACCTTCCGACTCTCACGGCAGATCTGGAAACCATGGAAGAGATCCGGAGTGCAGAGTCATATAAGGATTTCGGAGAGCTGTTTTTATCCTTTACAAAACCGCGCCTGAAAGGAAGAAAGAAAAAGGACGATATCATTGACAAAGACCTTCAGGAGTACTGCAAGGATTTGAGAAAAAAGGCTTATGACCTGATCGATTCTATCAGAAGCAGCTATTTTTATAAGCCGGAAAGTGAGATCATCCGGCAGATCCGCAGGGTACGGCAGCCTATGGAAGGCTTTATCGGACTGACAGAAAAGTTTTATCACCGCTTCATGGAGCGCAAAAAGCTGGACAACCTTTTAGATTTCAGTGACCTGGAACATCTGGCACTGGAACTTTTAACCTCGGGCTTTTCGGAGGACGGAACTCCAATCGTCAGTGGGATCGCGAAAGAAAAAGCAGAATATTTCCATGAGATCTATATTGACGAGTATCAGGACAGCAACTTTCTCCAGGATGCAATTTTAAGGAGTGTGTCCGGACAAAGCCTTGGTGAACACAATATTTTTATGGTGGGGGATGTCAAACAGAGCATTTACAGCTTCCGCCTCGCGAGACCGGAGCTGTTCATAGAGAAATATCACGGATTTAAAAAGGATGGGAAAAACTCAAAACTCATTGAACTGAGAAATAATTTCAGGAGCCGCAGGGAAGTGCTTTTTACGGTCAACGATATTTTTTATCAGATCATGCACGCATCCCTTGGGAATATCGAATATACAGAGGATGTGGCTCTGGTGCCAAGTTTTCCTTATGAGGAGTCGGGTGGTGCAGGCGGTAATGCGGAACTTCTGCTGGTCAGCAGAGATTGGAACGATGCATCTGAGGAGGACAAAGATGTGCTGGAGGCCAGGATGATCGCAGACCGGATCAAAAAGATGGTGGACGGGCCTGAACCTCAGATGGTGCTGGATTATGATGAGGAAGGCAGTGAAGTTTACCGGAAGGCTGAATACAGAGATATTGTTATTCTCCTGAGGTCTGTGAAAGGAAATGCAGAGAAGATTCAGGAGGTGTTAATGGACGCCGGCATCCCGGCCATATCAAGCAGCCAGAGCGGGTACTTTGATACGGTGGAAGTGCGCACTGTGCTGAGCCTTCTGACTGTAGTGGATAATCTGTATGCGGACATCGAGATGGCTGCGTTTCTCCGGTCTCCCATGATCGGCATGACGGGGGAGGATTTGGCGAAACTGAAACTTGGCGGAAAGAAAAAGTACATGTATGACTGCCTCACCGAGGCAGCAGGGAAAGATGAGAAGGCGGACACTGCACTTTCGGTGCTGAAAAGGCTCAGGGAGGCGAAAACCTTCCTGTCCCTCCGCGAGCTGCTCTGGCTGGCATTTGACCTTACGGGGTATTATCACTATGTCGGGGCTATGCCTCAGGGCGCCAAACGCCAGGGAAATCTTCTGATGCTGGCAGAGCAGGCGAAGACCTATGAGGCCAGCCGCTACAAAGGGGTATTTCATTTTATCCGCTATATGGAACAGTGCAGAGAATATCAAATGGATTTCGGTGAGGCCAATACACTGGGCGGAAATGAAAACCTGGTTACGATCACGAGTATCCATAAGAGCAAGGGACTGGAATATCCGATTGTATTCCTTGCCAAAACACACAAGAAATTTAATTTACGGGACACGGGGGGCAGCCTTTTGTTTCATCCGGATTATTTTATAGGACCGGATCTTGTGAACATCAGGCAGAGAACGAAAGAGCCGACCATCATGAAAGGCATGATTTCAAGACAGCTGGTGAAGGATTCGCTTGGAGAAGAACTGCGCGTTTTGTATGTGGCACTCACAAGGGCAAAAGAAAAACTTATCATGACGGGAGTACAGGGAAGCCGCCATCAGCCCGGCGGCAAAGGGCCGGTCTCCTATGTGGATCTGCTGAGCGCCAGGTCTTATCTGGAGTGGCTTCTCATGGCTGCCGGAAATATGGAGGAGAGTCCTTTTGAAATCCATTTTCTCTCAGAGGAGGATGTGGCGCTTTCAAGCGCAGAAGAAGTTTTCACATCTTACAGAGACAGGGGGTTATTAACGGATGAGCTGGAATCCATGGCAGGATCAGAAGAGGCGCAGGGCATGCGGGAGGCCTTTGCGTACCGGTATCCGTATGACAAAGAAAGGGACGGCAGGCTGAAGTATTCTGTTTCTGAGATCAAAAGAATGTCTCAGGCGGCAGAACCTGAGGAGTCATACAAGCCGGAACCGCAGAAAGAGCGGCTGTATCCAAAGTTTTTGAAGGAGAAAAAAGAAGCTTCTCCGGCCTCCAGAGGTACCGCAGTGCACAAAGTACTGGAACTTATGGATTTTTCTCTGGACTATACACCGGAACTTTTGGAAGAACAAATCAGTCGGTGGAGCAGTGAAGGAAAGATTGAGGAAGGGATGGAAAAACTGATTCCCCGGGAAGATATCCTGGCTTTTCTTAACTCCGATCTGGGACTGCGGATCAAGAAAGCTGCAGGACGAAAAGAACAGTACAAGGAAGCTCAGTTTGTCATGGGAGTAAAGTTCAGTGAGATGGAACCGGAGGCGAAAAGCCGTGATTATGTGGTGGTCCAGGGGATCATCGACCTGTATTTTAAAGAAGAAGGGGAACTTGTCCTGGTGGATTATAAGACAGACCGAATAGGTCCCGGGGAAGAGGAGATTCTTGCAGAAAGATACAGGGCACAGCTTCAGTACTACAAAAAAGCGCTGGAACAGATGGAGCAAAAAAAGGTAAAAGAATGTTACATTTACTCCATTCCTCTCAGGAAAGCCATCAGTTTATAATTATTTAACATCCCGTCAGATAATTTTAAGAAACTGGGCATAGGGAAATCACATTTTTCTGCTATCATAAAAACATGGAAAGCAAAGAACGAATCAGACATGAAGCAAAGGAGTGATGACCATGTCAGAGAAAGCAACGCTTTCAGTAGAAGAATTGATGAAGAAGAGTTTAACATTTGCCCTGGCCGCAACTCTGCTGGCAGGCACATCAAACATCTCAAAAGTGAAAGATAAGATTAAAGTAAGTGAGAATGAAACAGGACATATTGTCATAGAACAGATGAATGACTAGGCCTTTCTTTGGTTATCCTATATAGGACCGGCAAAAGCCGGGGGATAAGAGAAAGGAGTACATGATGTCCAAAGAAAAAGATTTTATAGAAAAGTCATTTGAAGAGATGACAGAAGATGAGCGGTTAAAGTACGAGATCGCTGTGGAACTTGGACTGGCTGACAAAGTAAAGGAGGAGGGCTGGAAAGCTCTTTCTGCCAGCGAGACCGGAAGGATCGGCGGCCTGATGACCAAGAGAAAGAGACAGAAAACACAGGAAGCAGAAGATTAAACCGTTGTCCTGAACACGGAGATTGACAGCTGGAAACTACTTTGATAAGATGACTCTGTGAGAAAGATACAAAAGACTTATATATTCCCGGGATAACGGCCCGGGAGTTTCTACCAGGCTTCCGAAAGCCGGACTATAAGTTATTCCCTTTTTATATTCTAAATGGGGAATAACTTTTTTTGCGTTCATCAGATCAGGAGGATAGACCGATGAAAAATTTTGCCTTAAAAGGAGATATTATTTATACGCCTGAACCTGGTAAGTTCCGGTGCCACGAAGACTCTTATCTGGTCTGCGGGGACGGAAAGGTGAAGGGAATATGGAGAGAACTACCTGAACGATTTTCGGGGATCAGAGTGGAGGATTACAGCGGAAAGCTTATTTTTCCGGGACTGTGTGATCTTCACATCCATGCGCCCCAATATTCCTTCCGGGGGATCGGAATGGACATGGAACTGCTTCCCTGGCTGGAAACTTATACATTTCCGGAAGAATCAAAATACGGTGACCTTGAATATGCCAAAAAAGCCTATGAGATATTTACAGAAGATCTGAGAAGGAGTGCAACATCCAGAGTCAATGTGTTTGCGACGATTCACAGGGAGGCTGCGGTTTTGCTGATGGATCTGCTTGAGAAAGCAGGGATCTGCGGGTTTGCGGGAAAGGTATGCATGGACCGGAACTGTCCCGATGATTACAGGGAAGAGGATGCCCGGACATCCGCCGAGGAGACCAGAAAGTGGTATGAGACTGTGAAAGACAGGACGATGATGAGGCCGATCCTGACGCCGCGGTTCCTGCCTTCCTGCTCCGATGAACTGATGGAGCAGCTTGGGGAATTCCAGAGAGAGACCGGCCTGTATGTGCAGTCTCATCTGTCAGAAAACCCGGAAGAGGTGGAGTGGGTGAAAGAACTGGCTCCATGGTCTGAAAACTATGGAGATGCCTATGACCGTTTCGGGCTTTTCGGCGGCACAGGAAAGACGGTTATGGCTCACTGTGTGTACTCCGGAAAAAAGGAGAGGGCACTGATGAAAGTAAGAGGTGTCTATGCGGCCCATTGTCCCCAATCCAATCTGAATCTTTCCTCAGGGATCGCTCCGGTGAGAACTATGATGGAGGAAGGGCTTCATGTGGGTCTTGGGACCGATATGGCCGGGGGTGCCAGCCTTTCGATGCTGCGGGTGATGACAGATGCAGTACAGGTATCAAAAATGTACTGGAGATATCTGGATAAAGAGAAAAAACCGCTGTCTGCCCCGGAAGCGTTTTATCTTGGGACCAAGGGAGGCGGAAGCTTTTTCGGGCAGGTTGGAAGTTTCGAGGAGGGATATGAGTTTGACGCTGTCGTCTTAAATGATGCTTCTCTGGGAACAGCACTCAATCTTCAGATGGACCAGCGGATGGAAAGAGCCATGTATTTAAGCGGAACAGAAGAGATCACAGCGAAATATGTGGGCGGAAGGAAGATATTTGAGCGCTTATGATCCGACAGAAAAAAGTCATCCTCCAGGGACCGATTAAGAGGAAGTCCCTGGAGGATGACTCAATTATCATTACATTTGCTTTTCCAATAAAGATGGAGGAGATTCAACTTTATCTATCAGATATACTAAATTATTTTTGAACTAAGGATTTCGCAGATTTTTATAGCAATATTTATTAACCATTGGGGGACAATCATTAACGAATTTATGATACTATATTCATTCTGGATCTAATGAAAAAGCGTTTTTATCTATTTAACTTCTGCCATGTAGGTTGAAACAAAAGCAAATGTTCTGATGTATTACTTATAGCATATTGAGTCCCGGCGTGGGTTAAAAAAGCGCAAACGACATAGAGGGGACCGCGAATAACCAAAAAGATACTTGAATTTTTTACGTTTCAGGATTATAATAGTTTTTCGTAAGACAGAGAAGGAATGTCTGTCATATAATTTCATAAACAAGTAAAACTGGAGAACCGATGTTATCGGCTGAGAAGAGGGTATAACCCGAAGATTCATGGAACCTGTTAGTTAGCACTAGCGTAGGGAGTTTTCAATCGATAGAACACAGAGATGGAGCTTACGCTTCATCTTTTTTTCGTTTGTAGCTCCGGGAAACGAAAGGAGAGTTATGATGCGTGTCAATGGAAAAGAAAGATGCCTTGAAGCCGGCAGGACCACTCTGAAGCAATATCTTCTGAAAGAGGGTTACAGGCTTGAGCACATTGCGGTGGAAAGAAACGGAGAGATCGCGCCAAAGGCCGAGTATGAGACAATTATGCTGACAGAGGCGGATACACTGGAGATTGTCAGTTTCGTAGGCGGTGGATGAGATGCTGACGAGAGAACGATTTGAACAGGAACTGGCCGGACGTCAGACGCCGGAAGTGAGGGAAAGGCTCAGGGAAGGAACCGTGGCCGTTGCGGGTCTTGGGGGTCTTGGCTCCAATATAGCCCTGATGCTTGCAAGAACGGGGATCAGTAAGCTGTTTCTGGCAGATTTTGACCGGGTAGATCCATCCAATCTAAACCGGCAGGCATACACCATTTCCCAGATCGGAATGAAAAAGACGGAAGCCATGAGTGAACTGATCCGCCAGGTTAACCCGTGGATTGAACTTGAATTCTTTGACGGAAGGGTTACACAGGAAAATGCGGCAGAGCTGTTTCGGACATATCCGATTATCTGCGAAGCATTTGACTCGCCGGAGGCGAAAGCAGACCTGGTCAACAGTATATTGTCTCAGCTGCCTGGCAATACCGTTATTTCCGGCAGCGGGATGGCCGGGGCTTACAGCTCGAATCAGATAAAAACGGCAAAGAAAATGAAACGGCTTTATGTGTGCGGAGACGGGACACACGGGATATCCGACGAAGAATCCCTGACCGCGGCCAGAGTATCCATCTGTGCGGGACATGTGGCGAATATGGCAGTACGGCTGATTTTAGGAGAAGAAGAGGTATAAAGATGAGTGACACATTAAAAATCGGAACAAAGGAATTTACATCAAGGTTTCTGCTTGGAACCGGAAAGTTCAGTCTGGAAAAGACAGCCGAGGCTGTAAATGCGGCTGATGCCCAGATCGTTACCATGGCGCTCAGGAGGGCAAAGGAGGCAGGTTCCAGCAATATTTTAGAGTACATACCGGATACGGTGACACTGCTTCCAAATACCTCCGGGGCAAGAAATGCCCGGGAGGCTGTGCGCATTGCAAGGCTTGCAAGAGAAGTTGGCTGCGGTGATTTTATCAAGATCGAAGTGATACGGGACACCAAGTATCTGATGCCTGACAACGCAGAGACTATCAAAGCCACGGAGATTCTTGCAGACGAGGGGTTCACGGTTCTTCCGTATGTAACTCCTGACTTGAATACGGCAAGAGACCTGGAAAATGCAGGAGCCGCCGCGGTCATGCCTCTGGCAGCACCGATCGGAAGCAACAAAGGACTCCTGACGAAGGAATTTATCCAGATGCTGATTGACGATATCGATCTTCCGGTCATCGTGGATGCTGGAATCGGGAAGCCGTCCGAGGCCTGTGCGGCAATGGAGATGGGAGCCGATGCGGTCCTGGCAAACACGGCGGTGGCAACAGCAAAAGATGTCGTATCCATGGCAAAGGCTTTTAAAATGGCAGTGGATGCCGGAAGAAAGGCATACCTTGCGGGGCTGGGACGTGTTCTTTATCAGGGAGGAGATGCATCATCTCCGCTGACAGGATTTTTGGAGGACTAGGCCGATGGAGATATTAGAAGAAGTATTAAAGGCGTATGATGGATATGATTACAATCTTTACACAAAAGACGATGTGCTCACAGCCCTTTCAAAGGATACAGTGAGTGCTGAGGACTACAAGGCACTGCTCTCTCCGGCTGCCATGGAGTTTCTGGAGCCTATGGCCAGGAGAGCAAAAAAGGAGACAATGAAGCATTTCGGGAATACTGTCTGTCTTTTCACGCCCCTTTATATCGCGAATTATTGTGTCAATCACTGCGTATACTGCGGATTTAACTGCACGAATAAAATCCACCGGGCGAAGCTTACGATGGAGGAGATTGAGCGGGAATACAAGGCTATCGCAAAGACAGGGCTGAAAGAAATTCTGATTCTCACAGGGGAATCTAAAAAGGCGTCAGGAGTAGAGTATATCGGAGAAGCCGTAGAGCTGGCAAAGAAATATTTTTCCACCATTGGTATTGAAGTCTATCCGATGGACGTGGATGAATACGCATATATCCACGAAAAAGGTGCAGATTTTGTCAGCGTCTATCAGGAGACATATAATACGAAGACCTATGGTGAGGTTCACTTAAGCGGTCCGAAAAAAGTATTTTCTTATCGCCTGAATGCCCAGGAAAGAGCGTTAAAAGGCGGTATGAGGGGAGTGGGATGCGGAGCCCTGCTGGGGCTTGATGATTTTAGAAAAGATGCATTCGCCTCCGGAATCCATGCGTCCCTTCTCCAGAAAAAATATCCCCGGGCGGAAGTCTCCTTCTCTGTGCCCCGGCTCAGACCATATAAGAACAATGAAACCAACGATGCAAAAGACGTCCATGAGAGGCAGCTTTT
This sequence comes from Anaerostipes sp. AF04-45, assembly GCF_003461725.1. Classification (NCBI taxonomy): domain Bacteria; kingdom Bacillati; phylum Bacillota; class Clostridia; order Lachnospirales; family Lachnospiraceae; genus Anaerostipes; species Anaerostipes sp. AF04-45. Next base: position 86,433 of record NZ_QTXQ01000008.1, on the reverse strand, counting down.
GCAAGTGATGCTGGCACACCGCATCTTCATGCCGTTTGCGGGGATTACGATTTCTACGAGAGAACGGGCCGGATTCCGCGACCATGTGGTCGGCATGGCAGCGACGAAAATTTCTGCCGGGGTCAGCACAGGGGTCGGAGGCCACGAAGAAGAGGAAAAGGGAGACGCCCAGTTTGTGATCTCAGATCCGAGAAGTGTGGATGAAGTCGTAAATATGCTTGACCGAAGAGGCATGCAGGGTATCTATACAGACTATGTGAGAGTCTAGAAACGGAGGCTGACATGAATCAGGAGTGGATCGCCGTCACAGACCGGAAACAATGCGGCGGTGAGTTTTTAAAGACGGTGCAGACTCTCGCGGGACAGGGGTTAAAGACGATCATCCTGCGGGAAAAAGATCTTTCGGAAGAAGAGTACGGGGAACTGGCAGCCCGGTGTATGGAAATATGCAGGAAAACAGGGGCTTCGCTGACTCTCCACAAGTACTTTCATGCGGCCCGCGGCCTGGGAGCAGACAGGATCCATCTGCCGTACCCTGTATTTCGGGAGAATGCAGGTAAGATTGATCAGCATATTCATGTAAGTACTTCCATTCATGCCCCGGGAGAGGCAGTGGAGGCAGAACGGATGGGCGCAGAGTTTGTAATTGCCGGACATATATTTCAGACGGACTGCAAAAAGGGTGTTCCGCCAAGGGGGCTTGAGTTTTTGAGAGAAACGGTACAATCCGTGTCTATTCCGGTCTATGCCATCGGCGGGATCACTCCGTATAATATAGGGGATGTTTTAGATACAGGAGCCGCCGGAGGGTGTATGATGTCAGGTTTCATGAAGTCTCCTAAAATTATTGACAAGCCATGAGTGCTGGGGCATACTTGAAATAGAAATATATCAAGATGGAGGGTACTTATGAAAAAGAAATACTGCTTTTTTGACATCGACGGAACACTGACCGACCGCTCTACCAACCAGGTAGTTCCAAGCGCACTGGAGGCACTGGAAAAGCTGGAGGAAAACGGACATTTTGTGGCAATCGCAACAGGAAGGGCACATTATAAAGCGGATCTGTTTATAAAGGCCAACGGTTTTAAGAATATGGTCTGCAATGGAGGAAACGGATTTGTCATTGACAATGAGTTTGTGGAGAATATTCCTCTGGACAGAGAAGGATGCATTAAAATCATTGAGGAGACAGAGAAACTCGGATACGGATGGTGCATCGCTGTAGACGATACGAAGGATGTCTATATGACCGATGATCTGTTTTTAAGACAGGTGGGCAAGAGAAAAGAGCCCACCCGCTATATTATCGATGATACTCTGGATATACATAAGGTCGAAGATTTCTATAAAATATACGTAGCAATTCCGAAAGAAGAGGAAGAACGTCTGACAACAAAAGATCTCATCGGACATCTGCGGTTTGAGCCGGAATACCTGATGTTCCAGCCGGACAATAAAAGAGAGGGCATCATAAAAATGATGGAACACTTAAACGGACCTCTTGAAGATGTAGTCGTGTTCGGAGATGATTATAACGATCTGGATATGTTCAGCCCTGAGTGGTTTTCCATCGCTATGGGGAACGGCTGCCAGGATCTGAAAGATAAGGCAGACTATGTGACGGACACCAATGTAAATGACGGGATTAAAAAGGCATGTGAGCACTTTGGCTGGATTTAAAAAGGATAAGAAGCCTTCTTGACACGATTCCTTAAATCATTATAGAATAGTAAGACCAGAATTTTCTGGTCTTCTTTTCATTTTTTAAGGATCTATTGAACAGCAGGAGGAGTTATGAGAATTTTAAAAGTAATGAAAAAGGGCATATCGAAGATACTGAAGGTCCTGCTGAGACGCCTTGTGATTGTAGGCGTCGTTATTGTGCTCCAGATAGCATGGCTGATCTGGCTGGCCCAGGTGATCGGAGAACATTCTAAGTTCATTGAATGGGGACTTCAGCTGGTCAGTGTTGCAGTGGTGATATATATCGTGAATAAAGAAGAGAACCCGGCCTATAAGCTGGCGTGGACCATTCCGATTCTGATCTTCCCGATTTTCGGCGGTCTTCTATACCTTACTCTGGGCAATAAAAAACCGGCAAAGAAGCTGAGGCTGGAGCTGGAACGGTCTCTGGGTGAGACAGATTTTCTGCTGTCCCAGAGCGAGAGTGTCATGAACAACTTAAGACAGAGGAGTCCCCAGGCGGCGGCACAGGCAAAATATATCGATACGTCCGGAGGGTATCCGATCTATCAGAATTCCTCGGCGAAGTATTACCCGTCCGGCGAGGCCATGTTTGAAGAGATGATCGAAGACCTGAAAAAAGCAAAGTATTATATTTTCATGGAATTCTTCATTGTAGAAGAAGGATATATGTGGAATACGATCTTAGAGATCCTCAAAGAACGGGTGGACGACGGTGTGGAAGTCCGATTTATGTACGATGATGTGGGATGTGTTGATCTGCTCCCATACAAGTATTATAAAGAACTGGAACGCTGCGGCATTTCCTGTGTGGCATTTAATCCGATCATTCCTCTGGTGTCCACTGCATGGAACAACAGGGACCACCGCAAAGTAGTGGTCATAGACGGACATACGGCATATACCGGAGGGCTTAATCTGGCAGATGAGTATATCAACCGGAAGGAACGCTTCGGTTATTGGAAAGATGCGGGACTCAAGGTCATCGGAGATGCGGTGTGGAACTTTACTGTGATGTTTCTCCAGGTCTGGAATGCGATCCGGAAGACCGATGAGGGCTACGGCATGTTTGTGCCCCACGGCCACCATGAGGGACGGTTTGTCGACGACGGCTTTATCCAGCCTTACGCGGATAATCCCCTGGATACAGAGACAGTCGGGGAGAATGTGTATCTCAATATTATCAATGCGGCCACAGATTACGTATATATCTATACGCCGTATCTGATCATTGATAATGAAATGATGACAGCGCTCTGTCTGGCGTCCAAAAGAGGAGTCGATGTGCGGATTGTCACACCGGGAATTCCGGATAAACCGACTGTCTTTTTGCTGACACAGTCATACTATGCACAGCTGGTGGAAGCAGGGGTAAAAGTGTATCAGTATACGCCCGGATTCATTCATGCAAAATGTTTTGTCAGCGATGACGTCATTGCTACCGTAGGAACTATTAATATGGATTACCGGAGTCTTTACCTGCATTTTGAAAATGGAGTCTTTATGTATCACTGCCTGGCGGTGACGGAAGTCAAGATCGATATGCTGAAGACGTTTAAGCAGTGTGAGCTGATCACAAAAGAACACTGTCAGGGCAATATGGTGAAGCGGCTGATGCAGAGTGTGCTCCGTGTCCTGGCACCGCTTCTGTAAGGAGTGGGAAAAAATGGATGAGTTTGCAAGTTATCAGAGTTTTGCGCAGGTTTATGATGAATTTATGGATCAGACCCCTTACAGACTGTGGGGAGAAAATATCAGGCAGTATCTGAGAAAATACAAAGTTAAGGACGGAGCAGATGTCCTGGACCTGGGCTGCGGCACCGGCAGGATGACGAATCTGCTGGATGGTTTTGGGTACCGGATGACCGGGATGGACATTTCTCCGGAAATGCTTGAGATTGCTGCCGGTTCCGGGAATTCTGAAATTTTCTATATCTGTCAGGATATGAGGGAACTGGCTCTTCTGCATCCTGCGGATGCAGTCATATCGACCTGTGACAGCCTCAATTATATATTAGAGCCGGAAGATCTGATACAGGTATTTGTGCGTGTGCGGGAGAACCTTAAAGAAGACGGGGTCTTTTTGTTTGACATGAATACGCTTTATAAATATGAAACACTGCTTGCTGAAAATACATTCGCGGAAGACCGGGAGGAGTGCAGTTTTATCTGGCAGAATTTCTATGATCAGGAAGACGGCATCAATGAATATGACCTGACACTGTTTATCCGGATGGAGTCGGGGCTTTATCAGAAGTTTGAGGAAGTGCATTTTCAGAGGGCATATGAGACAGAAGAGATAAAGGAGGCACTGCGCCTGGCCGGGTTTGAGATCCGGGAAGTCGTGGATGCAGATACTTTAAAAGAGCCGGAGACAGAGAGTGAACGGCTGTATTTTATTTCAACGATAAATCATGAGGTGGACAAATGAAAGATTATATTGTAAGAGGTACGGCGGCAGACGATCAGGTGCGTTTTTTCGCTGCCTATACGAAAGATGTTGTGGAGGAGGCCAGACAGAGGCATAATACAAGCCCGGTGGCCACGGCTGCCCTGGGCCGCCTTCTGACCGCCGGGGCTATGATGGGGAGCATGTGCAAGAATGAACAGGATCTGATCACACTTCAAATCAAGTGCAGCGGTCCTATCGGAGGTCTTACGGTGACTGCTGATTCAAAAGCAAATGTAAAGGGATATGCGGTACATCCGGATGTGATGCTGCCGCCGAGCAAAGAAGGAAAGCTCGATGTAGGAAAAGCCCTGGACTTAGGGGTGCTGACGGTTATAAAAGATATCGGCATGAAAGAACCGTATTCTGGACAGACCCATCTTGTATCAGGGGAGATCGCAGAGGACCTGACCTACTACTTTGCCGCGAGTGAGCAGATACCGACTTCTGTGGCGCTTGGCGTTTTAATGAATAAGGATAACACCGTCCGGCATGCCGGGGGCTTTATTATTCAGATGATGCCGTATGCGTCTGAGGAAGTGATCTCTGCTCTAGAGAAAAAGATTGCAGAATTTGAGTCTGTCACATCGCATCTGGAGGAGGGGAAAACTCCGGAAGACATGATGAATGAACTGCTGGGTGAGTTCGGAGTCAAGTTTTATGAGACTGTGCCGACAAAGTTTTCCTGTAACTGTTCCAAGGAGCGGGTGGAAAAAGCGGTTATCAGCGTGGGAAAAGATGAGATTAATGATATGATCAAAGACGGTAAAGATATAGAAGTAAACTGTCATTTCTGCAATACACATTACACATTTAGTGTGGATGAGCTGAAACAGATGGCAGAAAAAACCGAAGCGGGAAGATAAAGAAAAGCCATGGGAGACCGTGGCTTTTTTTGCCGGAAAATGATATTATATGAGGAAAGGAGGGTGAAAGATGAAGATTAAAAGACTGATCACAGTACTGCTGACAGCGTGTTTCATCATACCGCAGATCAGCGAGGTAAAGGCGGCAGAGACCTATCCAAATCTGGATGAAAAAATTACTGTAAAAAGTTATAGCGGTGAAAAGTATAAAGCAGGGGAAGCTCCCAATGAGGAAGAATGCTATGCACTTTCTTCAAAGGGAAGAAATCTGGACCAGACCATTGTGATGCCGTCAGATAAAGTGATGGTTCTTGAAAATTCAGGGAATCAGAATTATACAGATCTCAGAGCAGTATTGGAGGAGGACAGCTGCACAAACGATATAGATCTTGTGCTCTCTTCAAAACAACTGAGGGCACAAAGCACAGTGAGTCTTAAAATAAATTTTGCAGATAAGAAGACAGAACCTTGTCTTAACAGGACTGCAATTTTGATAAAAGAAGGCAACGATGTCGTCAAAAGAATTCCGTTTTCCTATGATACAGCCGGATACCGGGATGAACACGACATTTCAGTATCCCAGTGGAGCGGAGAGTATGCTTATTTTTTTGGATTCGGAACAGTAAAGAGCATAGGGACCATTGATTACTGCCAGAGCAAAAAAACATTAAGGGTGACATACAAAAATGCAGGAACAGCCCCTGTACTCAAATTTACTCTTGATCCGAACGGCTATTTCACGTTTTCTAACGGCAAATATGAATATTACGGTTCAAGTTCGGGCAATAAAGTCGGAGGAACCAACACTCTGAATTTAACAGCGAAAAGTAATTTAAAAAGGGACTTTGCGGATGCTGCCACGACAGGCAGCTTTGATATTAAAAATAAGCGCATCGCATTCATGCTGTCAGAACTTCTGATCGTATATAATGATGCGTACGATGCCAATGGAAACCCGGTGCCGGGAGTGACTCTTGACTCTCACGGCGGCTGTATCGAAGGGGGACAGATCTCAACGATACCTCTGTCTTATAATGTATCCCTGAAACCTTTGGGAACAATCAAGACAAAGATGTCTTCCAGCAAGACATCCTCCATCAAAGTTTCATGGAACAAATTAAACGGCGTGTCCGGATACAGGATTTACCGTTCCACAAAGAAAAACTCCGGTTATAAGTACTTAAAACAGCTTTCTTCAAAAACAGCCTCATACACAAATAAGAAACTGAAATCCGGTAAGACTTATTATTATAAAGTGCGGGCGTACAGCGATGTGTTCGGTGACAGATACTACGGATCATACTCTGCGTCGTTAAAATCCGGGACAAGGCCGGCGAAACCGAGAGTTACGGTAAAAAGAAGCGGACGGCGGCTGAAGATTAAATATAAAAAGATTTCCGGGGCCAGCGGATACAGAATTTACATAAGAACCGGGAAAAAAGGAAAGTACAAGAGAGTCAAACAGTATACCAGCGGCAAAAAAGTGTCTTATAAAAGCAAGAAACTGAAGAGAAAAAAGACTTACTACGTAAAGGTGAGAGCTTATAAGACGATCAACGGCAAAAAATATTTTGGAAGCTATTCCAAGGCAAAGAAAGTAAAGATAAAATAAAAACAGGACGGGTGACAACATGAAAATTAAAGTGTGTGAGACAGAAGAACAAGTGCAGACACTGGCGAAATTGGCCTCTGAGATCTGGCACGAATATTTTGTATCTATTATCTCAAAGGAACAGATCGACTATATGGTAGAGAAGTTCCAGAGCTACCAGGCATTAAAAAAGGCGATTGATGAAGAACACTATACCTATTTTCTTGGATATGACGAAGGAAAGTTAGTGGGGTTCTGCGGCGTGAAGCCGGATGGGAACCGTCTGTTTCTGAGTAAACTGTATCTGCACAAGAAGAGCCGCGGAAAAGGGCTTTCCAGCATTTTATTAAGAAAGGCCATAGAGTTTGCAGAGAAGATGGATAAAAAAGCCATTTATCTTACCTGCAACAAATATAATCAGAACAGTCTGGATATTTACAAAGCGAAAGGCTTTGCAGAGGTTGATTCCGTAAAAACTGATATCGGAAACGGATTTATCATGGATGACTACATCCTCCAGCTTGATTTATAAGAAACTAAAGAACTCCTATGCCGATAAAATCAGCATAGGAGTTCTTTTATTTATCATCTTCTTCTGGTGTGTCAGAAGTCTTATCCTCGTTGGAAACGTTGTCCTCGGAAGGAGTCTCTTCCTCAGATGTTTCTTCTTTTGCTTCTTCTTCGTCCGTGATGTGGATGGAGAAGTAATCACGGCTGTCTTCCGCTGAATCCGGGAAAACATCGTCATCGTCAAATGCATCAGGATCCCAGTCATCGAGATTTTCATCCTTTTCCTGATCCTTTAATTCTTTCAGCTTGTCTATGATTGCTTTGATCTGGTCTCTGGCGATATATAAAATTCCGCCGATGGAGATGATGGCAGTCACAACTTTCAGAAATTTTTTCAATTTTTTACCCATAGTGTCGTGCTCCTTTCTCATTTCTGGTATAATCATTGTAATATGAAAAATTGGAAAAAGCAACGCAATGCTTGACAAAATAAAGTTTCGTGATAAAATCTAGATAAGAAATATGATTTCACTTCAGGAAGGAGAATCAGATGAGCGATTTAAAATGGGGTATTTTAGGATGCGGGGTTATAGCCAACGAAATGGCGCAGGCATTTGAAAAAATGGGAAGAAAGGTCTATGGGGTCAGCAGCCGGACACAGACTAAGACAGAAGCATTTGCGGAAAAATACGGCGTCGAAAATGTCTACGGATCATATGAAGAAATGCTTAAGGATGAAAACATTGATGTGATCTATATTGCAACTCCACACAGCCAGCACTATGAGAATATGAAAAAAGCGATTGGGGCCGGGAAACATATTTTATGTGAGAAAGCGATCACAGTCAATGACCATCAGCTGGAAGAGATCGTTTCCCTGGCGGAAGAGAAGAATCTGACAGTAAGGGAAGCCATGACCATCAGCCATATGCCGTTGTTTAAAGAACTGAAGGACAGAATTGACAAAGGAGACATTGGAACCGTAAAGATGGTGCAGGTAAACTTCGGAAGCAACAAAGGATATGATTCTACGAACCGATTTTTTGCACTGGAAGCAGCCGGAGGAGCACTTCTCGATATCGGAGGGTATGCCACGACATTTGCAAGAACGTTTATGGACGAGGCGCCGAATACGATCCTTACCACAGTACAGTATGTAGAGACTGGTGTGGATGAACAGTCCGGTATCATTCTGAAAAACGAGTCTGACCAGATGGCGGTGATCTGCCTTACCATTCGTGCAAAACAGCCGAAGAGGGGTGTTGTCACAGGAGATAAAGGATATATCGAAGTATACGAGTATCCGAGGGCTTCAAAGGCAACGATCACAAATACAGAGACAGGCGTTACAGAAACCATTGAGGCGGGCAGGACAGAAGACGCTTTAGTATATGAGGTAGAAGCCATGGAAGGAACCGTCAGCGGTACGTTTTCCGATAACAATCTGGAGATTTCAAGAGATGTCATGAAAATTCTGAGCAGTGTGAGAACACAGTGGGGAATGAAGTATCCATTTGAATAATGGTTGCCGTTTCCTTTTTCAATTGCTATAATGATAGTATTGTCAAAAGGAGGGGAATCATGATCAGGATATTTAAAACTTATGAGGGATCAAAAGAATTAAGAGAGATTACCGAGATTGAACGCGAATCCTGGGTCATGATGACGGATCCGAACGGAGCAGAACTTCAGATGGTGGCAGAAAAATACCAGATCGATCTGGACGATCTGAGGGCGCCTCTGGATGAGGAAGAACGTTCTCGTCTGGAACATGAAGATAATTATACGATGATACTGGCCAATATCCCGGTGGTACGTGCAGAAGAGGGGAAGCGGCTTTATGAGACGATTCCTCTCGGCATCTTTATCACGGAAAAGGTCGTGTTTACGGTCTGCCTGGAAGAGACCAATATTTTGAAGCAGTTTACGGACGGGCTGGTGCCGAATTTTTATACATATATGAAGACGAGATTTGTATATCAGATTCTTTATAACAATGCGGCTCTGTTTTTGGTTTATCTGAGAATGATCGATAAAAGAGCCAACCAGGTGGAAGAGATTCTGCATGAGACATCCAGGAACAAGGACCTGATCCAGCTTTACGATTTAGAGAAATGTCTTGTGTATTTTACCACTTCCCTGAAGTCAAATGAGGTGGTGCTGGAGAAACTCAGAAAGCATATAGGACTTAAACACTACGAAGAAGACCAGGAACTGCTGGAAGATGTTATTATCGAGAATAAGCAGGCGATGGAGATGACCTATATTTATCATAATATCTTAAGAAGTACCATGTCGCTGTTTGGTTCCATCATCGACAACAATCTAAACCAGGTCATGAAGTTTCTGGCTGCCATCACGATTGTGCTGGAACTGCCGACAATGATCTCAGGGCTTTATGGGATGAACCTGAATCCCGCAGGAATGCCGTTTTCGGGAAGCCCGATGGGGTTCTTCATCGTAAGTGCGTTTTCTGTTGCAGTGTGCGTGATTGCCGTGCTGATTCTAAAGAAGAAGAATCTACTATAATAATTAGGAAACGGTTTCTGTTGTGAATAGTTTTTTGCTTATTAATTCTAAAAATTCGGAGGGAATTATCTTTAGTGGATAATTCCCTCTTAAGATTTTAAGAAAAGGGCAGGTGATAAGAGATATGAACGAAAGAGTTGATAGAAAAGAAAGGATAATATTCTTATTTGGCTTAATACCGGCATTTATACTTTGTTTTCAAGTAACAGGCAATGTCACAAAAAAAACAACTTAATATGCATGTCATTGATATGCAAAGAGGTATTATATGAATTACACCACTGGTTATCTTGTGCTGCGGTGTGATGGTAACTCTTTGTTCTGTATTTCTGTACATTGCCATTTATATAGTGAAACAGGATTCCTGTTTTTCTGTCGAAAAAATTCCACGAATGGAAGACCGAATGTATCATATGATTCTCTTTAGTTCAGCAATGACGATCATAATCTCAATGCGTTTTTCTAATATTGTTGTTGCTGTATTTGAGGAGAGCATTGAACTAAGACTTATATATATAGTTTGCATCTGCACAGTGTATCTTTATATCACTGTTCAATATGGAAACAGAGCTGAATTTTAATGCATCATTCCAAAAGACAGGAGAGATCATAATTGAGACTAAATCAAATAAAGAGATAGAAGATGTTATCTTATGGATTTATTCAGAAGACGGAGATCATAAAATTGCAGAAAAAAAGATTGATACTTATGAGCAGTTCGGATACTATACGATTGATAAATTTGAAAGGACAAATATAAATGAAGAAAAAAGGCAATATAGAATATACTTGATGAATTTGAGAGAAAAATTATCAACGAAAAAGAGTTATTTTGCAGAAGTTATTGTGATAATAGATGGAGAGAGGTATCGTCTGGAAAATGAATTCTTTTTAGAGAAGAATCAAGCTTATTTTAAAGAAAAAAATATGAGTTACAAATACGAGAAATAGTCAGTCCGCAAGTTATGTGAATTATCAAATCCTGTTTTTTGTTATTCTAAGATCAGGAGGTAGTTGTATGGATAATAATTTACAAATGATCGGCCGGGCAGTGGATTATATAGAGGAGCATCTCACCGAGGAAAACTTGAGCCTGGACAGGATTACAGGGGAAATCGGGTATTCCAAATATCATCTGCACAGAATGTTTACGTTTGTTGTGGGCATTCCCATTCACAGGTATATCCTGCGCCGCAGGCTGACGGAGGCGGCACGGATGCTTGTATTTACAGCAAAACCCCTGACAGATATCGCACTGTGCTCTGGCTACGACACCCAGCGTTCTTTTTCAAGGAGCTTTAAATCTATGTTCCGGTGCACACCCAGCTTTTACAGAAAGCGAAATGATTTTCTTCCGCTTCAGATGAAATATGATGTCAGAAACCGAAGGGAGCTGAGGGGAGATAAGATGCTAGATGTAAAAATGGCAGAAGAGGATAAATTATATCTTGTTGGTTATGACGGAAGAACTGAAAAGGGCTTTAAAGTCATCGGAAAGTGCTGGAAGTTACTGCATAAAAATAAAGATAAGATTGGAAACCGGACAGATCAAAGGTTCCTCATAGGAGTAAATGATTATTCTCAATTCAAATTTGAACACACAAGCCCGGTTTTTCATTATATTGCGGCGGCGCAGGTTAGTCTGCCGGAGCGGATCCCCAAGAATATGAAAAGTTTTGAACTGCCTTCCGGCAGGTATGCTGTTTTTACTCTCAGAGGAAAAAACGAGGACAGTCTTGAGCCTGTTGTGGATTATATTTACCGGCAGTGGTTTCCGTATTCGACCTGCAGGCTGAATGAACACAGCCGTTATGATTTTGCCAAATACGGAGAAGAGACTGATGAAAAGGGAGAGAGTGAGATTCAGTTTTGGGTTCCGGTGCTATAAGATATGGGACATTTCTTTGAGTTAGAAATGTCCCTGTGCTGTTTTAATCCAGATAGTGCTTCATATGTTTCAGAGCATTTTTTTCCAGGCGGCTGACCTGAGCCTGTGAAATACTAATCTCATCGGCTACTTCTGTCTGGGTCTTGCCGTCAAAAAAGCGAAGCCTTATAATGTTATATTCCCTTTCAGGAAGATGTTCCATAGCATCTTTTAATGCGATAGATTCAACCCACAATTCTTCTTTGTTTTTTTTATCTTTTACCTGATCCATCAAAAACAGAGTATCTCCGCCGTCCTGATAGACTGGTTCGTAGAGTGAAAGAGGTGTTGCGATGGCATCCAGGGCAAATAAGACATCCTCTTTTTTCATCTCAATCTCTTCTGCGATGGCCTCGATGGTCGGTTCTTTGTTGAATTTTTTGGTCAGAGCCTCCTTTGCTGTGATGGCTTTGTAGGCAATATCCCTGAGTGAACGGCTGACTCTCATGGAATTATTATCCCGCAGGTAACGCCGTACTTCTCCGATGATCATCGGAACCGCATAGGTAGAAAATTTAACGTTCAGGGAGCGGTCAAAATTGTCGATGGCTTTCATAAGCCCGATACATCCAACTTGAAACAGGTCGTCGGCATTCTCATTGCTGCCGGAAAAACGTTGAATGACACTTAAAACTAACCTTAAATTGCCCTTGATGTATTGTTCCCTTGCTTCCTGGTCACCCTGTTCGATCCTTATGAACAGTTCTTCTTTTTCTTCATTGGTGAGTAAAGGAAGAGAAGCAGTATTGACTCCGCAGATTTCAACTTTATTAAGTGCCATGATAATTCCTCCATTTGTAAATTGTTCTTGCGAACGATATATTAAAATCATTCACCAATCAAAATGGATTTATACGATGAAAAAATTGCCAGACCGTTTGACACCCATATTTACCAATGATATTATGAGTAAGAAGAAAATATAGAAATGAGGAATCATATCATGAAAAAATTACTGCTAATTTGTATGATGATATGTCTTGTTTTTTGTTTGGGGGGCTGTAATTTTCCCTGGGACAAGGAAAAGACAGGAGATAAAAATGTCAGGAAAGAAAACATAACAGCATCAGAAGTCAAAGATTCCATGAAGGGAAAACAGCTGATCATCGGCGTGTCCGACGGTATGGCGCCGTTTTCTGTCAGAGATGAAAAAACCAAGGAGATGAAAGGTTTTGACATCGATCTGATCAAGGGGATCAGTGAGTATCTGGGCTTTGAGTACAAGCTTCGCGTCGCTCCGATGAGGGAGCTTACGGACCTGCTCAGGGAGAAGAAGATCGACCTTGCTATCTCCGGTATCTGTATTACGGACAGCCGCCAAAAGGAGTTTCAGTTTTCGGATGTCTATTTTGAAAATACATTAAAAGTTATGGTCAATACAGATAAAAACATAACAGACAGAAAAGAACTGGAAGGAAAAACTATAGGGGTAGAGGAGGGAACCTCCAACGCAGAATATGCACAGACCAACCTTTCTGAGGAGAATAAGATTAAGGTTTATCCATCTATGGACAAGGTATTCAAAGATCTTGAAAAAGGAAAGATCGATGCTACGGTTTATGATGCAACAGGCGTTGATTATTTCATGGCAAATTATAAAGGGGACAAAATCTCTGCTCTAGATGAAAAGCTTAACTCAGCAGAGAGCAACTATGGGATCATGTTCCGAAAGAAAGATCCTTCCGTCGGAAAGTTTAATGTAACGCTTCAGGTATTGAATACAGAGGGCACCTACCAGACCATTAAGAACGAGTGGATTGGATCGGAAGACGAAGATTAAGAGGGGAATTCATGAATATTGTTTCAATTGTATTTGGACAGATCGTCATGATGTTTTGTATGATGGCTGTGGGGGCAGCCGCCTATAAGGCGGGCCTCATAACCGAACGGGGAAGCACAGATCTTTCCAATATCACCCTTTACTTAGTCATTCCATTTGTAGTGCTCACTTCTTTTCAGATTGAGTTTGATGCAGACATATTCCATGGAATTCTGGTTACCTTTATTTTAGGAATTGCGGTACATGCGGCAGCGATCGTTTTGTCCTTTCTGCTGATCCGCGGAAAGGATAATGACCGGACAGTTCTGGAACGGTTCAGCATTGTGTACCCGAACTGCGGTTTTATGGGGATACCTCTGGCCCAGGCGGTGCTGGGTCCGAAGGGGGTTATATACATAACAGCGTTTATTGCCGCACAGAATCTGTTTATCTGGTCTCACGGAGCTGCCAGCATGCAGGGGACATTTAACCGGGGATCAGTCAAAGAAATATTCAAAGCACCTGTTATGATTGCAACATTCGCAGGACTTTTCTGTTACCTGTTTCAGATTAAATTTCCTGTTCTGATCTACAATCCGCTGAAAGCCATCGCTGATATGAATACACCCCTGGCGATGATCATATCCGGAACTGCCATTGCGCAGACAAATCTTTTGAAGACACTGACAAGACCGAGGATTTATGTCATGACGGCACTGAGGCTTCTTCTTATGCCAATGGTCATGTTTTTGATCCTTCTCGTCGTGCCGGTATCCAAGGATCTTAAAATATTGTCGCTGCTTGCTTCATCTGCATCGACTGCGGCGATCACGACCATGTTTGCGGTGAAGTTTAAGAAGGATGTGGGCTACGCGGCAGAATTATTTGCAGTTTCCACGATTGCAGCGGTTGCCACGCTGCCGCTCATGATCTCTCTCGGAGAAAAATTTTTCTTATAATAAGACAGAAAATCCCATGGTTCTTTCCGCGGAAAGAACCATGGGATTTTTGTATTTCACATAAAATTCAGCTGTTTTGGATTCTCAGAAAATGATACAGCCAGCCGGCCTCTTCATCGGTGAGATGAGGAGAGAGACTGTCGAAGACAAGCTGGTGATAGGCATAGAGGAGACGGATTTCTTTATCATTGAGAAGCGCCTCATCGACACCGTCCATATCAATAGGCACCAACGTCAGGTGCTCGAATTCTAAAAAGCTGCCGTATTCATTCTGCCGCTGTTTTTTGCACAGGAGCATGTTTTCTGTACGGATGCCATATTTTCCTGGTATATACACTCCAGGTTCGTCGGTTGTGACCATACCGGGCATCAGGACAGCATCCAGCTGATTGTCTCTGACCTGCCAGCGAAAGGCGTTGGGGCCTTCGTGGACTCCGAGAAAATGTCCGACGCCGTGTCCGGTTCCGCACCGGTAGTCGATTCCTTCTTCCCAGAGCGGGCCTCTGGCCAGAATGTCCAGGCTGCTTCCCCGGCATCCAAGAAGAAATTTAGCATCGGAGAGGGAAAGCATACTTTTTAATACAAGGGTAAAGTGCCGTCTTTCTTCTTCGGAGATATCACCTAAGATAAAAGTTCGGGTGACATCCGTCGTCCCGGTCAGATACTGGCCGCCCGAGTCGATCAGAAGCAGTCCTTCCGGTTTCAGGCAGACATCGGACTGTTCGGTGGAACAGTAGTGCATCATAGCCGCGTGATCTTTATAGGCACAGATGGTATCAAAGCTCGGGCCCTGATACAGAGGCTGTTTTCTGCGCTCCTCTTCCAGACGGTCCTGGACAGAACGCTCCGTCATAGGAACGGAACCGATGTTCTGCTTCAGCCAGAACATGAACTTTGTCATGGCAATGCCGTCAGATAAGTGACATTCTTTAAGCCCGCTGATCTGTGTCTCGTTTTTCACCGCTTTCATGCCGGAAGAAGGATTCTCACCAAAAATAATCTGGTTTTTTTCGAGCTCCTGGCAGAGTTTGTAGTTTACGGTATCGGGATCTATCAGTACGCTTCCCTTCTGTTTTGCCAAGAAAGAATCAATCTGTCCATAGGGCAGAATCGTTATTTTATCCTGTTCGAGACGGCGACTGACTTCTTCCGAAAGACAGGTTTCCCTCACAAACAGGCAGCAGTTTTCCTGTGTGATCCATGCATAGCTGTAAAACAGAGGCGTGCAGGGCATGTCATTGCCGCGCAGATTGAAGATCCATGCGATATCCGGCAGAGAGGCGATAAAATGAGCCTCTGCGGAAACTGTCTCCATGCAGCTGCGGATTCTTTTGAGCTTCGACGGCACAGATTCCCCGGCGTAAATATCTTCATGGATAAAAATCGGGGATGCTGCGGCAGCCGGACGGCCAGTCCAGAGATCCTCTGCGAGAGTATGATCTGTCTCAAGGACTGCTTTTTTTGAAGCAGCCAGCCTGGCCAGCTTTTTTCCATAAGAGGTATTGATCATACGGCCGTTTAAGCCGAGGACATCTCCTTCACTGAGATGCTCTGTGAGATATTCAAGGATCGTCGGAACGCCGGCAACACCCATCTTCATCAGCTTCATCTGCTCAGAATCGATCTGTGCTTCGGCCTGGGTAAAATATCTCCCGTCCGTCCAGAGCCGGCTTTCGGTCTGTTCTGCCAGGACTGCTCCGGATGATCCGGTGAATCCGGAGATGAACTGGCGGCACTTATAGTGAGCGTCCACGTATTCGGACTGGTGGGGATCTTCACTGGGAATCAAGTAATACGCAATGTTTTTTTCAATCATAGATTTTTGGAGCTTTGTCAGTGGTGTAGTCATAATTCAGAGCCTCCTTTTATTGTTGTGATTTTTATTATAACACGATATAATGAAAAATAGAATTTTAGAATATGTGCAGAAATTTTGCAGCTGAATGAGGAGGACATCAAAGATGAAAAACATGCTAGTGGCACAGTCAGGAGGACCGTCGGCGGCGATCAATGCAACCATCACCGGCGTGATCGACGCAGGACTTGCGAGCAGCCGGGTAGAACATGTATACGGTGCGCTGAATGGGATCAAAGGAGTATTAAACGAAAATTTTGTAATGCTGGATGACATATGCAGAAGCCCCGAGACAAGGGATCTGCTGGCCGTGACACCTGCAGCAGCGCTGGGGTCCTGCCGCTGGAAACTGAAAAATCCGGAAGAAGACAAGAGAGAGTTTGAGGAGATCATCCGGATCCTGAGAAAAAATAATATCGGATATTTTATTTATACCGGCGGAAACGATTCTATGGATACTGTCTATAAGCTTTCCGTATACTGCCGGGAACACGGAGTGGATGATATCAAGATCATGGGAGCTCCGAAGACCATCGACAACGATCTCGGAGAGACAGACCATTGTCCGGGATTTGGCTCTGCGGCCAAATTTATTGCCACCGCTTTTACAGAGATTGCGTGCGACTGTTATGTCTATGATATTCCGTCCGTGACGGTTGTGGAAGTCATGGGACGGAATGCGGGATGGCTGACGGCCAGTGCGGCCCTTGCAAGAAATGAAGCGAGACATGTGCCCCAGCTGATCTACCTGTGTGAGAGAGCATTTGATACGGAGCGTTTTGTGGAGGATGTAAAGGAAGCGCTGGAGCGGGAGAATAACATTATCATCGCGGTCAGCGAAGGATTAAAGGACGCCCGGGGAAATTACGTTGGAGAAGAAATGAAGTCCGGGAAAGAAGATGCTTTCGGACATAAATACCTGTCGGGCATTGGAAAATACCTGGAACAGGTGATCACGGACAAGATCAGCTGCAAGGTCCGCTCTGTGGAACTCAATATTCTTCAGCGCTGCGCCGGATATATGCTGAGTGAAACCGACATCATCGAATCCAGAAATCTGGGGGCCTTTGCCGCTGTCAGCGCCATCCGGGGTGAGAGCGGTAAGATGTCCGCTTTAAAACGGATGCCGGGAGATAACTATCAGGTTGAGATCGTACTGGCTGATCTGTCCAAGATTGCAAATGTTGAAAAGACAGTGCCTCTTGAGTGGATCACAGAAAACGGACATGATATCACGCAGGAGATGGTGGACTATTTAAGGCCTTTGATTCAGGGGGAAGTGCGGATTCCGTATAAAGACGGGGTTCCGGAACATTTTATTCTTTAAATCATTCAAATAAAAAAGAGGAACTTTTCTGTACCAATCCGGAAAAGTTCCTCTTTACGTTTCTGTTATTTATGGTTTTTCATAATATATTGGTTTAGCTCGGCTCCGATGAACAGGATCATCATACAGAAATACAGCCAGAACAGGGTAAGCAGAATACCGGTAAGACCCCCGTACATAATGCTGAAAAATTTAAAGTTATCAAAATAGATAGAAAACAGTGAGGACAAAATGATCCATCCTGCAGAGCTGAATATCACTCCCGGCATCACTTGTCTGGCTTTAAAATGTTCGCTTGGAAGAAAACGGTACATGATAAAAAATACAAGGAAAAATATAAAAAATGCAATGCCGAAACGGATCAGCAAAAATACAATATGCTGGTTGGACAGAAACGGATAAAACTGATACAGCTGGTTCAGCAGTGTGTTTCCGAACAAGAGCACAATGATTCCGATCAGGACCGCTACCGCGATAAACGCAATATACATAGTGGAGATAAACCGGAGCACAAAATAATTCCGTTTTTCCGGGATCTCGTGGATCGTGTTCAGCCCGGTCATCATGGAAAGGATTCCTTTTGATGCGGACCACAGCAGGGTGATGATCGTGAATGACATGTAGGTTGTCGTGATTTTTCCATATAAAGAGTTGATGACGGCAACCAGACTGACACTGTACTGTTCCGGCAGATAGTAGTTCACAAGGCCGATCAGGTCCTTCGGCGTCACGGGAACAAAGCGCATCAGGCTCAGCACAACGATCAGGAACGGGAAAAAAGAAAGCACCGTAAAGAATGCTGCCTGAGCGGAAAAGGCAGTGATATGATCCTTCTGAGCTTTCGCGATCACCGAATTCAGAAGGGCGATTAACTTTAACATATAAATACCTCTCAGATCATATTGATATAGAAAAATTTTGTTTTATACAAATAGTTTATATATTCTATCATAAGCATTTGAAATACTCAAGAAAAAGCTGGATACCACAGGAATACCGGGACAGCAGGAGAGAAAGATTTGTTTTCTCATAGAATAAATCTTAAAAATTTATAAACAAATTATAAAGAAAGTGGTTGACATAGCGGGTACACTTTGATAAAATTGGAAATAAGTTAAGGGAATAAGAAAGAAGGATTGTTACTGGTAATGCAGGCTAAACCAACTTATGGGATTTATACAGATAGATTTCGATAGGTGTGGTTTATTTTTTTTCTTAACTTAATATTTTACAATACGGAGTGGAACTGTGCAAATTACAAGAATTATAAATAATAATATTGTAATTTCAGAAGATAACAGCCATCGTGAAGTGGTACTAATGGGAAGAGGACTGGGCTTTCAGAGACATCCCGGAGATGTGATCGACTCAGATAAAGTCGAGAAGACTTACATAATGAAAGACCATGGAATGACACATCGCTTTCAGCAGATGGTAGCAGACATCCCCATTGAACGATTGGAAATATGTAATGAAATTATTCAATATGCAAAAGACACTTTGCAAAAGAATATCAATGACAATATTTATATTTCTCTCACAGACCATATTAATTTTGCCATTGAACGGGTAGAGATGGGTGTTCCCTTCCAGAATCCATTTTTATGGGAAATCAAAAAGTTCTACTATCAGGAATATCTGATCGGGCAGGCCGCCATCCGCATGATTGAGCGGAAGTTAAAGGTTACTCTGCCGCAGGATGAAGCGGCGTTTATCGCACTGCATATTGTCAATGCAGAACTGGATCTGGATATGACAGAGATGGTTTCCATGACCAAGCTCACACAGCATATCTTAAAGATCGTAGACGAGTGTTTTCCTGACCAGATGGATAAAGAATCTGTTTTTTACGAAAGATTTATCACACATTTGAAGTTTTTTGCACAGAGAATCTTTACAGGCAATGAAGTGGAGAGTGACGACACAGAGTTCCAGGAGATTATCCGGAACAAGTATCAGGAATGTATGGACTGTGTGGAAAAGATCAGAATTTATATAAAAAATACGTGCAATCATGATATAACGGATGAGGAGATGATGTATCTCACCGTTCATATCAAAAGAGTGATTACAAGATAAAAGTTCATATTGATTTAGAATAAGGATTGTTACTGGTAATGCAGGCTAAACCTGATTCAAACCGAAGGATTTTTGAATCCATATGTTTCGCAATATATGCTGAGGTGTGTGGATTGAAAAGATCCGGTGTTTGAGTCGGGTTTTTTTATTTCTTTCGTGTTTTACGGAAATCACCCCCAGCGGGGGATTTTATAAATAGGGACCTGAGTTCTTGGTTAATATAAAAGAATAAAGATTCCGAAGGATAACTAGAAAAGGAGGAATGTTTAAATGGTAGGAATTATTCTTGCTACGCATGGCGGATTCGCAGATGGTATTATGCAGTCCGGGTCCATGATCTTCGGTGACCAGCCCGATGTGGCAGCTGTTACACTGCAGCCGAGCGAAGGGCCAAATGACATCAGAAAGAAGATGGAAGACGCAATCGCTTCTTTTGAAAGTCAGGACGAAGTATTATTCTTAGTCGATCTTTGGGGAGGAACTCCATTCAATCAGGCAAACGGACTTGTATCAGAGCATGAGGACAAATGGACGATTGTAGCCGGCTTAAATTTGCCGATGCTGATCGATGCCTACGGTTCACGCATGACGATGGAGACAGCTCACGAAGTTGCAGTCCAGATCGCAGGAAGCGGTAAAGAAGGGGTGCGCATCTATCCGGAGTCTCTGGAACCGAAGGAGGAGCCGGCAGCCGGACAGCAGGCGGAAGCACAGCCTCAGGGAGCGATCCCGGAAGGAACCGTATTAGGGGACGGACACATCAAATTTGTGCTTGCCCGCATCGATTCCCGTCTGCTTCACGGACAGGTGGCAACTGCATGGACAAAGACAACACAGCCGAACAGGATTATCGTCGTATCCGATTCAGTGGCTCATGACGATCTGCGTAAAAAACTGATTCAGGAGGCTGCGCCTCCGGGAGTACGCGCAAATGTTGTTCCTGTGGACAAAATGATTGAGGTCTCAAAAGACCCGCGCTTTGGAAACACAAAAGCACTGCTGCTTTTTGAGACACCTCAGGATGCTCTGCGTGCCATCGAAGGCGGAGTGGACATCAAGGAGCTCAACATCGGCTCCATGGCTCATTCTGTCGGAAAAGTAGCTGTGAGCAAAGTTGTATCTCTCGGAAAAGAAGACCTCAAGACGTTTGCAAAATTAAAGGAACATGGAATCGGCTTTGATGTCCGCAAGGTGCCGAGCGATTCCAAAGAAAACATGGATGAGATCATTAAAAAAGCAGAAGCCGAGTTATCTTAGGCTTCACACATTCAGAAAATAGAGGAGGAATTATAATGTCAGCAATTTCAATCGTATTAGTTATTATAGTTGCCTTTCTAGCTGGTATGGAAGGAGTTCTGGATGAATTTC
This sequence comes from Anaerostipes sp. AF04-45, assembly GCF_003461725.1. NCBI lineage: Bacteria > Bacillati > Bacillota > Clostridia > Lachnospirales > Lachnospiraceae > Anaerostipes > Anaerostipes sp. AF04-45. The sequence continues at coordinate 65,507 of NZ_QTXQ01000008.1, read as the reverse complement.
AGTTCCATCAGCCGCTGGTTGCGTGTACATTAATTGGACTTGTGACCGGTCAGTTAGAAGCAGGTATTATTTTGGGCGGTACATTACAGATGATCGCTTTGGGATGGGCAAACATCGGTGCCGCTGTTGCACCGGATGCCGCGTTAGCTTCTGTAGCTTCCGCTATCATCTTAGTCCTTGGAGGACAGGGCACCGCTGGTGTCAGCACTGCCATCGCAGTTGCGATTCCTTTGGCAGTTGCAGGTTTATTCTTAACAATGGTTGTACGTACACTTTCTGTGGCATGTGTTCACCGTATGGACGCAGCTGCTGAAAAAGCAAATTTCAAAGGTGTTGAAATTTGGCACATCATCGCGATTGCTATGCAGGGACTCCGTATTGCAATTCCGGCAGGAGCGCTTCTGTTCATTCCTGCGACAACTGTGCAGAATTTCCTTACATCTATGCCAGCATGGCTGACAGATGGTATGGCAATCGGCGGTGGAATGGTTGTAGCCGTTGGTTATGCGATGGTTATCAACATGATGGCAACAAAAGAAGTTTGGCCGTTCTTTGCAATCGGTTTCTGTGTTGCTGCACTTTCAGATCTGACATTGATCGCATTGGGAGCTATCGGTGTATCTCTGGCATTGATTTACCTTACACTGTCTGAGAGCGGCGGTTCTTCTAACGGCGGAGGAAGCAATACAGGTGATCCGCTCGGCGATATTCTGAATAATTATTAATTGAAGGAGGTATGAAAAATGGCAGAAAAAATTACATTAAGTAAGAAGGAACGATTGTCCGTTGCATTGCGCTCTACCTTCCTTCAGGGTTCTTGGAACTATGAACGTATGCAGAATGGTGGCTGGGCATTTTCAATTATCCCGGCAATCAAAAAGTTGTATAAGACAGAAGAAGAACGCTCAGCGGCGTTAAAACGTCACTTGGAATTCTTTAACACGCATCCGTATGTTGCTTCTCCGGTTATCGGTGTTACACTGGCGCTGGAAGAAGAACGTGCAAACGGAGCAGAGGTCGATGACGCAGCGATCCAGGGTGTTAAAGTCGGTATGATGGGGCCTCTGGCCGGTGTCGGAGATCCGGTATTCTGGTTCACCGTTCGTCCGATCCTTGGAGCTCTCGGAGCATCTCTTGCGATGACAGGAAACATCATGGGACCAATCTTATTCTTCGTACTGTGGAATGTGATCCGTTGGGGATTCATGTGGTACACACAGGAATTCGGATACAAAGCCGGCGCAAAGATCACAGAGGACCTTTCCGGAGGACTGCTGCAGAAAGTCACGAAGGGTGCGTCCATTCTCGGTATGTTTATCCTCGGTTCGCTGGTTCAGCGGTGGGTATCCATCAGTTTCCAGCCCGTTGTATCAAAGGTATCTCTGAGTGACGGAGCCTACATTGACTGGGGAAAACTTCCTGAGGGAGCAAAGGGAATCCAGCAGGCATTTGAGCAGTATGCATCAGGCCTGTCACTGACCCCGACCAAGATCACAACTTTACAGAACAACCTGGATTCTTTGATTCCTGGATTAGTTCCATTATTATTAACATTATTCTGTATGTGGCTGCTGAAAAAGAATGTTTCACCAATCATTATTATCATCGCATTATTCTTAGTTGGTATTGGCGGACACCTTATCGGATTGTTATAAGCTAATGAAAAAAGTTCGGAGCAATCCGAACTTTTTTTATTCTTTGAGGAGCCTGAGAAATAAAGCAGGTCTGCCTGCTTTGTTTACTGAACCATATCGTGATATAATGTTTTAGATACTGTTTAAGAATAAATTAGAAATGGAGAGTTGTTATGGCTCAGTCAATAAACACAAAAGTAGATTTGGTAATCAGCGGAACTTCTTATCACGGCCTGAACAGTTATGGAAAGATCATGATCGGCGATAAAGGATTTGAATTTTACAATGACCGGAATGTAAATGATTATATTCAGATTCCATGGAAAGAAGTTGATTACGTGATTGCCTCAGTCATGTTTAAGGGAAAACACATTCCGCGCTATGCGATCCAGACAAAAGAAAACGGAACTTATTCTTTTGCCTCAAAAGAGCCGAAGAAAGTACTGCGTGCGGTCAGCAGGTATGTTGCACCTGACCATATGGTCCGCTCTTTAAGCTTTTTTGGAGTGATCAAAAAGAAGTTAAAAGCCAAGTTTAACAAATAAGTCTTAGGAGGGATAAGATTATGGGACATATTCTAAAAATTAAACCGGTGTTTAAAGAGATGATCTGGGGCGGACATAAACTCAGAGATGTGTACGGATACGATATCCCCAGCGATCACACGGGAGAATGCTGGGCAATCTCTGCCCATAAAAACGGGGACTGTACCATTGAAAACAGTGAATTTGCGGGAAAGACCTTATCCTGGCTGTTTGAAAATCACAGAGAATTGTTCGGCAATATCGAAGGAAATGAATTCCCGCTGCTGGTGAAGATCATCGACGCAAAAGATGACTTGTCAGTTCAGGTACATCCGAATGACGAATATGCAAAGGACCACGAGGACTCTCTGGGAAAAACGGAATGCTGGTATGTGCTTCAGGCAGACGAGGGTACGAAGATGGTCATGGGTCATCATGCCAAGACCAAAGAGGAATTTGTGAAAGCGATCGAAGAAGATGATTATGAGAACCTTTTAAATTCCTTTGAGATTCAGGAGGGAGATTTCTTCTACATTCCATCAGGAACTCTGCATGCTATCTGCAGCGGGTCACTGATCTACGAGGCTCAGCAGTCTTCCGACATTACCTACCGTGTTTATGATTATCACCGGAAAGATAAGGATGGAAATGAAAGACAGCTGCACGTACAGCAGTCCATTGATGTTACCAATGTACCTGCGCAGATCAGCGGCAATAAATCTTTCGATGAGATTTTGCTGGAAAACGGAACAAAAGTACGATATGTGGAAAGTGATTTCTTTAAAGTAGACTGTTACCGAATAAACGGAAAAAATACGGTAGAAAACTGTGTGCCGTTCCAAATGGTGAGTGTGATTGAAGGAAAAGGAACCATTGGAGGGAATGATGTCATAAAAGGTGATCATTTTCTTATTTGTTCAGATCAAAAAGAAACGATATTCGATGGAACGATGGATGTTATGATAGCAGCTCTGTAAATGGCTTAAGCTGCAGGTAAGTTCAGATATGTCTTTGATATGAGGTTTTTAGGAGGGAGAATATGAAAGACAAGTTATTCGGTGTTTTGCAGCGTGTGGGACGTTCCTTCATGCTTCCGATCGCAATTCTGCCTGTGGCCGGGCTGCTGCTGGGGATCGGACAATCTCTGACAAATGAAACCATGCTGAGCGCCTATGGACTGCTTGGAGTCATGGGGCCGGATACGATTCCGTATGCGGTCCTGAAAGTATGCGGTGACTGTGGGAATGCCGTTTTCGGAAACTTACCGCTGATTTTTGCCATTGGTGTTGCGGTTGGGATGGCAAGGGCTGAAAAGGAGGTTGCGGCACTGGCCGGTGCTATTGCATTTTTTATTATGCATACGGCGATATCGGCTATGATCTCGATCAACGGCGGAGCGGCAGCCATGCGTGAGGGTGCAACGACTTCTGTTCTGGGGATCACCTCTCTTCAGATGGGAGTTTTCGGAGGAATTATTGTGGGTCTTGGCGTAGCGGCGCTGCATAACAAATTTTATAAGATCAGGCTTCCGGAAGCCTTGTCTTTTTTTGGCGGAACAAGATTTGTGCCGGTAATCAGTACGGTTGTATTCGTATTTGTCGGGATCATTATGTATTTTATCTGGCCGCCGATCCAGGATGTCATGTATGCGGCAGGGGGACTTGTGAGTGCATCGGGTTATTTCGGCACCTTTATCTATGGCGTTATGGAGCGTGCGCTCATTCCGTTTGGACTGCACCATGTATTTTATCTGCCCTTCTGGCAGACTTCTCTTGGAGGAACGATGGAAATCGGAGGAAGGATGATCGACGGTGCTCAAAATATCTTCTTCGCACAGCTGGCCGATCCGGGGACAACCCATTTTGCGGTTTCCGCCACAAGATTTATGACAGGTAAGTTTCCTCTGATGATCTTTGGCCTGCCTGGAGCTGCATTTGCTATGTACAGGTGTGCGGAACCGGAAAAGAGGAAAGCCGTGGGCGGCCTTCTGATATCCGCAGCCCTCACATCTATGCTGACAGGGATTACGGAGCCTTTGGAATTTACTTTTTTATTTGTGGCACCTGGACTGTATGTGATTCACTGCGTGTTTGCAGGAGCGGCTTATATGCTGATGCATATCCTGAATGTCTGTGTCGGCCTGACATTTTCGGGCGGCATTATTGATATGTTCTTGTTTGGAGTTCTGCAGGGACAGGCAAAAACAAACTGGCTGATGTTTATTCCGGTAGGCCTCATATATTTCACTGTATACTACTTTATGTTCAGTTTTTTGATCAGGAAGCTGGATTTAAAAACCCCTGGACGTGAAAAGGAAGACAAGGAAATAAAACTATACACTAGAGCCGACATGGCTGCAGAACATCAGAAAGAAGGAGAAGAAACCGACGGTTCTGATCTATCAGCGCTCATTGCCGCGGGGCTGGGAGGGAAGGAAAACATCAAAGACGTGGACTGCTGTGTGACACGGCTAAGATGTACCATTGCCGACCCTTCAAAAGTGAATGACAGGATGCTGCAAAAAAGCGGATCACGGGGCATTGTAAAAAAAGGAGACGGGGTTCAGATTATCTATGGGCCGATGGTCACTGTTATAAAATCAAATCTGGAAGATTATCTGGCCAGCAGCTTGTCGGACAGGGCAGCAGAAGCACCGAGAGCCCCTGTGGCAGAAGAGATGCCGGAGGTGGCAGCGGAAACTGTCTGTATGCCGGTCAATGGAGAAGCAGTAGAACTGGATGAAGTGGAAGATGAGGTCTTTGCAGAAGGGATGCTCGGACAGGGGTTTGCCGTAAGACCTTCTGACGGAAATGTGATTTCACCTGTGGACGGTACAGTCACTACGGTATTTAACACGAAGCACGCTATATGCATCACGTCTGGGGGCGGGGCTGAGGTCCTGGTTCATATGGGAATTGATACAGTCAAACTTGCCGGGAAATATTATCATGTGAAGGTGGAGTCAGGCATGAAAGTGAGAAAAGGGGACCGGATCGCTGAGTTTGATCTTGAAAAGATCAAGCAGGAGGGCTTTTTTGTCACAACACCTGTGGTGGTGAGCAATAGTGAAGAGTATACAAGCATTACCATAGAGAACACCGGGGAATTGGACGCCGGAACAAAAGTGCTTACATTAAAAAAATAGGAATAAGTGAAAAAGATCTTCCAACGGATGGCCGCAAGAAGATCTTTTGTCTGGATCGTTCTTTATCACAAAGTCATCAAGTGCCATAAATATATAATATATTGAGGGAGATATGGATCATGGATCCTGCAAAAGCTGGATCATTATATTCGTTGCTGTATTTACGGTATTGATCTCAGACTCTACTGAACGGGATGCGATGTGGGCAGTTTGGATAAAGTGATCCATCTTGATCAGCTCATCGACCCACGGTTCCCTATGGGGAGGTTCTGTGGTGAAGACGTCGGATGCACAGGCGTAGATCTCCTTGTTTTTTAAAGCTTTGTAAAGAGCGTATTCGTTTACAATTCCGCCCCGGGCTGCATTTATTAAGACAGCCGTGTCCTTCATCATTTTAAACTCTTTGGTTGAGATCATGTCTTTTGTATTTTCAGTAAGCGGCACGTGGATGGATATAAAATCACATTCTTTCAGGATATGATTCACAGATGTTTGCTTTGCGTTGTATTCAGCCAGTACATCTTGGGCAGCATCAAACATATCATAGATCAGAACTTCCATTCCGATCCCGTTTGCTATTCTCGCGACATGTTTTCCGATATTACCAAACCCGATAATACCAATTTTCTTATGAAAGAGTTCCAGTCCTGTTGGTTTGTCCCAGCCGTGACTTTTGACATTCATAGCATTGCTCACAATATGCCTTGCCGCTGCAAACATCATTCCGATGGTGAGTTCGGCGACTGCATTGGAATTCGTTCCAATGCAGCGGCCGACTTTAATCCCTAGTTCTTCACAGACAGAAAGATCAATATTATCGGTCCCAACCCCGAATTTCACAATGGCTTTTAGGTGCCTGCATTTCCGGAGGAGCTCTTCATTCAGTTCGTCAACGCCCGCGATGATCCCGGACGCCCGCTTTGCTTTTTCTGCAAACACGTCTTTTGGAAGTGGTCTGCCTGTATGATTGACGTCCATTTCATAGCCAAGTACTTCTAAACGTTTTCCTGCTTTACTGCCGTATTTTGCGTATCCTCTCGGTGTTACTAGAATCGTTTTCATATGCTCATCCTTTTCTTACGTCTGTTACAATATCACGCAGCTTTTTTGCGTTTGCCGCAATTTCCTCTGTGGAACCTTTGGTAAGTAATCCGCCCAGGCCAACGCAGTCAGCTCCGCTGTCAAACCACTCTGCAAGGTTGTCGAAGTCAACTCCGCCTGATGCCATGACCGGCACCTGGGGGCATGGGACTTTTACCACTTTAGCTAAGCTGGGGCCGTAGTAATTGGAGATTGGAAATGCCTTTATAAAGGATGCGCCTGCCTTTAATGCCGTCAACATTTCCGTATAAGAAGTACATCCCGGTGCATATGGAATCTGGTATAAGTTGCAAATTTGCGCGACACCGTCGTCATAACAAGGGGCAATGATAAATTGTGCCCCGCTCATAATTGCAAGGCGGGCCGTTGTTCCGTCCAGGACGGTGCCTGCGCCGACCAGAAGATCCTCCTTATATTTCTTTTTTAAAGCAGAGATCACTTCTCCGGCGTTGTTGTTGGTATAGCTGATTTCAAGAACATTGACTCCGCCATCCAGGCATCCCTGAGCGATCTCATAACCACGTTCCACAGTATCCACCCGGACGATTGCCATTAAGCCGGTTTTTTTGATTCCTAAAATAATTTCTTCCTTTTTCATTTTTATCTCTTCTTTCTTTTATAAGTTATAAGTCTCTGGATGTAATAAATTTCATTTTGTCTAATTTAGCCTTTTTGAAACTATCTTCAAGATGCGTACCGCCTGTGTAGTTATCAATAAAATAACCCTCGACCAAGACAGGATGAACGTATACCTCTGCCTTCTTTTCTTTCATAAGCTGGGGATTCCTGCTCTTGCGGTTTTTATCAAAGGTGGCCACACTGCTGGAATAGTCTGTATGACGAAGGTGCAGCTGATTCATTTTTTTCTTCCACTGGGTGCCGTAGAAATGCCGCCATTTACTCCCGTTAAAAAAACTGTTTCCAATGTAACGGACAGATTCAAATTTGTATTTTTTTAACAAGGGTATCAATCCGTAAAGAACCGGAATATCATAAAATGCACAGTGGTGGGAGTCTATATTCATTAGAGAAAAACCTCCGCTTAAATACTTTTGGATCTGTGCTTCTATTTCCTCTGCGATGACATCTGCGTACATTGGTGTAACCCGGTGCAGAAAATCGGGGTGATAATCAAACAGATCTGATCTGGCATATTGTTTCAGCTTTTTAATCCCGGAGGTTAACGGTGTCCCGTCGAACAGATTGATATGTAAGCCGACCTTGTGCTTAAAGTTATTTTTTTCTGCCAGGGACACTGCCTCATCAAAATAATTCGTGTTGGTCACGACAGAAGCCTGGGAGCAAAAACCTTCATTGAAGGCTTTTGCGATTCCCAGATTCGCTTCATGGGTCAATCCAAAATCGTCAGCATTTAGTATAATTTTCATGGTTTATCCTCTAAAAGAATCCGATCAGTGTTCCCACTGTGCCAATTAGGATCAGCACCAGCAATATGATGTTTACATTGACTTTTTTTCTCAACATAAATACAGTTAATAGAGTGATTCCCAACGGCAGTATACCTTTTAAGATACTGTCAAATACCGCAGTCTGCACGTCCAGTGTACCTGTGCTTAAATTTAACTTTAATCCGCAGGACACAGTTACATAAGATGCCACCAGTCCTCCCAGTACAGTTGCCCCGACGATGGTTGCTTTTTCGGTTACTTTGTTTAATAAACCGCTTCCGATGATCTTTCCGATTCCTTCGCGTCCCATATAGTAACCTTTGGTATAGGATAAGTAACCAAGACCGAATAACACAACACCAATGATCAATAAGTAGATGATCGGTCCTAAGAAGTTGCCGGCCTTTGCCATACCAAGGATAATACCCAATGCTATGGGGGATAACGTTCCCTGCCAGATTGTGTCGCCGATACCTGCCAGAGGTCCCATCAAACCTGTTTTGATGCTTGAGATCATTTCTTCGTCTACATCTTCACCGTTTGCTTTTTGCTCTTCTAAGGCAAGAGTAATCCCTAAGATACAGCCTCCTACATTCGGTTCTGTATTAAAGAACTCCATGTGTCGTTTGCATGCGTCTTTTAATTCCTGTGTCTCTTTTCCGTATAATTTTTCCAGACTCGGCGCCAGAGTATGCAGCACCCCGGAAGCCTGCATTCGTTCATAGTTGTAGGTTGAATGGCTGAAGAATGTCCAGATCAGATAGGACTTAATGATATCTTTTTTACTTAATCTCTTTTTTTCTATGGTTTCCATGTTGATTCCTCCCTAACTTAAAGCTGAACTTTCGCTGTTCTGTAAAAGTGCTATAATCACTGCTAAAATACCGATGACCACCAGTGGCAGGTTGATATAAATAGATAAAATAAAACCTAACAGCAGATATAAGTATGCTTTTGCCCCAGCGTTAGATAAGATGGCTTTAAAATTCATTGCAATACCAAGGGCAGGAAGAATTGTCCCGATCGTAGTCAATACATCAATCACTGGTGTCCCTTTTAATGCCTGCAGCATACTTGTAATAACACCTGACCCGCTATATACGGCAATTGCTACCGGAATGGTATAAATGATACACTTAAAAATCTGGGAAGGAACGATGTTATAGAAAATAATTTTCTTTATATCTCCTGTCTCCGCAATTTTATCGGTTCTATGGACAATGAAAATATCCCCTGTCATATAAATCATCCATAATAAGTTGCCCAGTAAGGAAATCGGTACTGCAAGTGTCACTGCGACTCCTGTGGATGCATTTGAAATAATCGCCAGTGCTGTTCCGACAGTTCCCGCCAGGCCCTCATCCATGGTCTGGGCGCCGCCTGCCGTAATCTGTGCAAGATAGGTTACATTGATCGCTGCACCGACCATACAACCTTTGACAGAATCACCTAAAATTAGACCAACCAGGATCCCTGATATCAAAGGCCTTCTCAGCGCCCAGCTCATGTTAACAGTAAGCCATGGTGTCCCATTTGCTCCTAAATAGTAGACCAGGCCAATCAAAACTGCCTGTAAAATTGAAATATGCATGTTTCTCCCTCCGCTTAAAGTATTTTATTTATCTCTACAGTTTCCATGTTTGGCACGACCTGAATAAATACATGTACATGCTGTGCTGACAATTGCTTCAACATATCCCGTTCTTTATCACTTGCTGAAATATTTTTATATAACTTTTTTCGTTCTTGTGTAGAACCCATTCCGCCTAAATTAATTTCTTTTATTTGGACACCTTTCTCAATCAAATCCAGAAAAACCTTGGGTCCCTTTGCTAAAATAATGATGTTTTTATCCTCATCTTTTATCTTCTCTAAATACTCTGCGGCGCCGTCAATGGTCATTGCCTGAGCGCTTAGGTGCTTTGGCACTGCGCCTGTAATGACTGCGCTTAAAAATGGATCCTTTGCGACTTTGTCGTCTACGATCACAATTTCATTCCCTCCCACATGCTGGACCCATGCTGTCATGACCTGGCCGTGAATCAAACGGTCGTCGATCCGTGATAATACTATTTTGCTCATAATGTCCCTCCTCTCTCCATATTTAATGATAATTTAGCAATTCCCTGTTTTCCGGTCTCAACAAGATAATCTGCCAGCTCATCCAATTTCATATCGTTTCTTTTCAAGGCTGCTTCCACCAGCATAGATAAATTAATTCCCGATACACAGACAACATGTTTGTCCCTGTTATGATCAATCGCCTGGGCTGCGGCATTGTATGGGCTGGCTCCTAATAAGTCTGTCATGAATAAGATATCGTGATCTGTGTCCGCAGCGAAAGAATCGACCCTTTTGATAAAAGTATCAATGCTGTCCTCATGCCGCAATCCAAGAAACCATATGTTTTCCTGCTTCCCTATTATAAGCTCCAATGCATCGACCATGCCTTCTGCAAGTCCACCGTGTGTTGCCACTATAATGTCTGTCATCTACATCCTCCTTCACTCGTTAAATGGTAATTCGTTCTGTATGCGCTTACATCACTTAGGCATATCCTAACCCACAATTCTTATATACGCAAATTTTTTATATACACACTTAATTTACACTCTGTTTGAGTTTTTTACGGTGTATTTTGCATGAATTTTAAGTTTAGTGTATGATGAGTGTATATTAATTACGTCTGATTCAATTTGTGTGTGTTATAGAAACACCATAATCAGCACCAAATATACGCAGGAGATATGGCCATGTCTACGAACAAAGAGAAAATTTTATCCTATTTAAAAGAAGAAACCTTGCAAAGCATCAATCATCATAATTTTACCTTTGAAAAATGCAATGCGCTTATTCTGTCGATGGAGTTATATATTGACAGGACAAATGTGTCACGTATCCTAAATGATCTGCACAAAGAAGGAAAATTAATCAAGAAGGCAGGACGCCCCACCACTTTTATTTCAAGAGAGATCATCCGGAACTCTTTTCCTTTTGTATCCATCCCTGATACACTGAATAAAAATGAAACTATTTCAGACTTCATCCGATATGACGTACCGGCAAAAGAACAGACCATCGTCCAGTCGTTTTCTATTATCGGAAGTCAGCAAAATGGGTCCTTATATGAAGCTGTAACCAGGATCCTGCCTGTATTTTATCTCCCTAAATATTTCTTTAAGATCTTTTTTATGCAGGGGGAAGCTGGGACGGGGAAGAAGTTTTTCTTAGAAGAAATGTTAAACCGTGCAAAAACGTTGGGATTGGCTTCCCGGGAATCATCGGTTTATTATATTGAATTCAGCGATATTTACGTCAATCTAAGGCAGACCATAGAGATGATAGAAAAGGATCATAATATTTTTATCCTGGCAATTGAGTTTGTTCAAAAAAACGTAGACTCTGAAATCTTAAGCGGTTTTGTACATTCTCTTCAAATCCAATATAAAAATAAAAAAGACGCACCGATGATCGCCTTTATTGCGGCATCAGAATTACAGTCAGACCTGCTTCATTCCATCAGCCCTGTCATCCTGAACTTTCCTTCCGCAAAAGACCGGCCGCAATCAGAGTTGATTTCGATTCTATTGAATATGATCCAAAAAGAGAGCAACCGTTTAGATAAAACAATGTTTGTATCTTCCCAATTCATTCAGCTGATTTTACATAAGTGCAGCAACCTGCATCAATTAGAAAATGAGATTTTATATACAATTTCAAGGATTCTCTATACATCAAGTACTGCAGGCAAAAACAATGAACTTATGTTAGATGCATCGGTCTTGTTTGATAATGAAAGGGAGAATTTTATAAAATCCATTCCTGAACTAAAGGCAGAGATCCCTGACAAGATACAGATCAGACCAAACGGAGAAATTGAGTTTGATCAATTGTTTCTAAACTCCAATGAGCCTTTGGCTGAAACAAAAAATATAGTTTCAGATTTCTTTTCAAAGCAGCTGCTGATCTGTTCCAGGGTGACTGCCGCTGTATCTGAGAACAGTTATTCCGGCGATAGGCTTATTTCAGGGATCACAAAAGCATTCAATAAAAGTGTATTCTGCCAGGACCCATTTTTAAAAGAAAAAGTGGAACATATGATTCTGTCTGTATTCCGGAAAGATAAAAGTCTGGATATTGTGAAGGAAACCCCTTCTATGGACATTCAAACACCACAGATGAAAGCACTGTTAAACAATCTGATTCAATTAGCACAGACAAACCACTGCAAACTGTCAAAAACCCAAGAAAAAATGATCCAATCTATACTGACATATGCCCACTTAATCATGAGTGATATCCATATTCCTGTGATCATTACCTCAAAATATCATTTGTTGGCAAGTAATTACGCAAATATATTCAATTTATTCTTTGACCGGAGAATCATACATACTTTTCCTGCTGTTTTATCCGAAAAAAGAAATGAGAAACGAACGAATCTTGAGAACTTATATGAATTTGCGGTCAGCATCAATCGGGGACAGGGGGTCCTGATCTTATCAGACGCGGATATGAAACAAACCATTACCAATTACTTTTTTCCTAAGACGAAGGTATTGTCTTATAATGTCCAGTTTCATTCCTTTATTCTGGTGAAAGAGATTTTAAAGCTGTCTGTGAAGAAAAATGCCAGTATTATTTCCATCATCCCAAACCTGTTAATAAGCCAGAATGATGAGATGAAGATATTAAAAGACAACCAGTTAAAGAGTTATACTTTAAGATCCGCAGATAAACATCTCTTGTTTGCGTCCAAGCTTACCCCCGGAATCAATACGTTTACAACGAATGAACTATTTTTTCGTGCTCTGAGAGCAATTGCAAAGAAGCTTGATATCAAGTTAAATAACAGCCTGATCTTTGAATTCCTTTTTCATGCAAACTGTATCTTATTTCAGAAGAAACATAATTTTGATTTTTCTAAAAATGTCATGGATCACATGGATATTGATTATGCTGTCTTAGAGGTCATCCAGGAGAAAATACAGGAGCTGTCCTCGCCTGATTTTCATGTATCTGCATTTACCATGAAGGATTATCAGATTCTGTATGAGGCTGTTTTCCACAGTGCGCTGCAGAGCTTATGGGAGAGATAAAGAATCGGTTTTCCGTCTTGACATTCCGCTTTTGTGTGATAAAATAAGGAATGATAAAGACAGAGAAGGTGCACAGTAAGGAAGTCTTTCCCGAATTTCACACCGGAGTCGTATCCCTGAAAGAACAGTAGGGGATAACGTTATCTGCACGTTACGCAGGAGACTAAGAGCCAGGTCGTTTTTTCCTGGAATTAGGGTGGTACCGCGAGATGATTCCCGTCCCTTATATATTTTATATAAGGGATGGGATTTTTTTCATTCTATTAGATCAGATTATAAAACAAGGAGAAGTGATTATGAAGGAGAAACTTGAGGCGATTAAAAAAGAAGCCTTGGAGAAGATCAACACAGCAGATGCCATGGACACTCTGAATGATATCAGGATAGCGGTTCTGGGCAAAAAGGGAGAACTTACCCAGGTATTAAAAGGCATGAAGAATGTTGCCAAAGAAGAACGTCCGATGGTCGGACAGATGGTCAATGACACGAGGGCAGCCGTAGAACAGGCATTGGAAAAGGAGATGGCTCTTCTTAAGAAAAAGATTATGGAAGAAAAGCTCAAAACAGAAGTTATTGATGTGACGCTTCCGGGGAAAGTCCATGAGAAAGGACACCGCCATCCGAACCAGATTGCTCTTGAAGACTTGGAACGGGTATTCATCGGAATGGGTTATGAAGTCGTGGAAGGCCCGGAGGTAGAATACGATAAGTATAATTTCGAGATGCTCAATATCCCGGAAAACCATCCGGCAAAAGATGAGCAGGATACCTTCTTTATTTCAAAGGATATTCTTCTGCGCACCCAGACTTCACCGGTACAGGCACGGGTCATGGAGACCGGACAGATGCCGATCCGTATGATTGCTCCGGGACGGGTGTTCCGCTCTGACGAGGTGGATGCCACCCATTCACCGTCATTCCATCAGGTCGAAGGTCTGGTCGTGGACAAGGGAATCACCTTTGCGGACTTAAAGGGAACCCTTCAGCAGTTTGCCACAGAGTTTTTCGGACCGGAGACAAAGGTGAAATTCCGTCCGCATCACTTCCCATTCACAGAGCCGAGTGCGGAAGTGGACATCACTTGCTTTAAGTGCGGAGGGAAAGGATGCCGTATGTGCAAGGGCAGCGGATGGATCGAGATTCTCGGATGCGGTATGGTGCACCCGAATGTTCTGCGGGCTTGCGGGATCGACCCGGAAGTTTATTCAGGATTTGCATTCGGAATCGGTCTGGAACGTGTGGCGCTCCTGAAGTATGAGATTGACGATATGCGCCTGCTGTATGAAAACGATAAGAGATTTTTGAGCCAGTTTTAATTTTCGGGCGGCAAAGGCAAGTGAATATATTTAGATTTTGAAGGAGAATAGAGAATGAATACACCAATTTCTTGGATCAGGGCATATGTGCCGGATCTTGACTGTACGATACAGGAATATGTAGATAAGATGACACTTTCCGGGTCCAATGTGGAATGCTATGAAGAATTAGATAAAAATCTGGAAAAGATCGTAGTGGGAAAAATTCTTTCCATAGAGAAGCATCCGGATGCCGACAAACTGATCGTTTGTCAGGTGGATGTGGGGACGGAAAATGTCCAGATCGTCACCGGAGCAAAGAATGTTTCTGAGGGTGATTTGGTACCGGTCGTTTTAGCAGGGGGGAAAGTGGCCGGCGGCCATGACGGAAGCCCAAACCCGGAAGAGGGAATTAAAATCAAAAAAGGAAAGCTTCGGGGAGTGCCGTCCTTTGGCATGATGTGTTCCGTGGAAGAACTGGGTACAAGCAGAGATATGTATCCGGAAGCACCGGAAGACGGGATTTATATCTTTCAGAAAGATGTAAAACCGGGAGATGATGCGGTAAAAGCGATGGGACTCCGTGACCAGGTGGTGGAATTTGAGATTACTTCAAACCGTGTGGACTGTTTCAGTATGGTTGGAATGGCCAGAGAAGTTGCGGCAACGTTTCGAAAAGAATTTCATCCGCCGGTTGTGACAAAGACAGGCAATGACGAAGATGTCAATGATTTTATCAAAGTTACCGTAAAAGATACAGATCTTTGTCCCCGCTATACAGCAAGAGTTGTGAAAAATATCAAACTTGCACCGTCGCCGGAATGGATGCAGAGAAGGCTTGCAGCTATGGGAATCCGTCCGATCAACAATTTGGTGGACATCACCAACTATGTGATGGAAGAATACGGCCAGCCGATGCATGCTTATGATCTGGACACCATAGCAGGAAGCGAGATCATTGTGCGGAGAGCAAATGACGGAGACAAATTTACAACTCTGGACGGTGAAGAACGGAATTTAGACAGTGATGTGCTCATGATCTGTGACGGAGAAAAAGAAGTTGGAATCGCAGGTATTATGGGCGGTGAAAACTCTATGGTCACGGATGATATCAAGACTCTTTTATTTGAGGCCGCATGCTTCAACGGAACGAACATCCGCCTGTCTTCCAAGAGGATCGGCCTTCGGACCGACGCTTCCAGTAAGTTTGAAAAAGGTCTGGATCCGGAAAACGCTATGGCCGCTATGGACCGTGCGTGCCAGCTGATCGAAGAATTGGGAGCAGGGGAAGTAATTGGAGGGGCAGTGGATGTCTATCCGAATCCAAAGCAGCCTGTGCGTCTTCCATTAGAGGCTGACAAGATCAATGCACTGCTCGGAACCAATATTTCCATGGAAGAAATGATCGAATACTTCAGACGTCTCGATGTTAAATACGATATGGATGCAAATGAACTTATCATTCCTTCTTTCAGGCAGGATTTGAACTGTATGGCAGACCTGGCAGAGGAGGTGGCGAGATTTTATGGATATGACAATATTCCGGTCACTCTGCCGAGAGGAGAGGCTACAGCGGGTAAAAAGCCGTTTAAGATCCGTGTAGAAGATATTGCAAGAGAATCTGTAGAGCAGAATGGATTCAGCGGCGGTATGTGCTATTCTTTCGAGAGTCCGAAAGTATTCGATATGCTGCTGATTCCGGAGGGTGCAAAAGAGAGGGAAGCCATTAAGATATCCAATCCGCTGGGAGAGGATTTCAGTATCATGAGGACTGTTTCACTAAATGGTATGATGACTTCGCTGGCCAATAACTACAGCCACAGAAATCAGAATGTGCGTCTTTATGAGTTCGGCAACATCTATATCCCAAAAGCACTTCCGCTCACGGAACTTCCGGAGGAACGGATGCAGCTTACTCTGGGAATGTACGGTGACGGTGATTTCTTTACACTGAAGGGAGTCTTGGAAGATGTCTTTAAGGATCTCGGACTCGGCGGCACATCCGAATATGTTCCGACCAAGGAGCATTCTTTTATGCATCCGGGACGTCAGGCAGACGTTTTAGTCGGCGGAACTAAAGCTGCCTATATCGGTCAGATGCATCCGCAGGCTGTAGAAAACTATGGTATGAAAGGCGAAGTATATGTGGCTGTCATTGATATGCCGATCCTTACCGAGCAGGCGACCTTTGACCGTAAATATACAGGAGTGGCAAAATTCCCTGCGATGAAGAGGGATCTTAGTATGGTAATGAAAAAAGAGATATTTGTCGGCCAGATTGAAAAGATCTTCAGAGACAAGGGAGGAACACTGCTGGAAGGCTTTGAACTTTTTG
The DNA here is from genome assembly GCF_003461725.1 of Anaerostipes sp. AF04-45. Lineage (NCBI taxonomy): Bacteria > Bacillati > Bacillota > Clostridia > Lachnospirales > Lachnospiraceae > Anaerostipes > Anaerostipes sp. AF04-45. The sequence continues at coordinate 48,965 of NZ_QTXQ01000008.1, read as the reverse complement.
ATGTCTATGAAGGCGATCAGATCCAAAAGGGATGTAAGTCAGTGGCATATTCCCTGACCTTCCGTGCCCAGGACAGGACATTGGAGGAAGCAGAGATCAATAAAATCGTCGATAAGATTTTAGAAGAATTAAAGACATTAGGTATTGAACTTAGGGCATAAGCGGAAAATAAGAGGAAATAATAAGAAGGGTAGAGAATGTGCAGATACTGCAGATATTTCTGCTCTTCTTTTCTTTTTTGTTAAAAATATTACAAAATAGTTACATATATTATAAAAATGTGCTATAATACCGTTGAAAATGTCACAGGAGGATATAAGAAATGAGCTATTTGAAAGGAATGATCGAGGAAATGCAGGAAACAGAAGGAAAAAAGCACAAACAAAAAAAAGTCATTATTTGCATTCTGGCGGTTCTGATTCTTATGGCAGCTGGTTTCTTGGGATACCGTGTTTATGCGAACTACAAAGAAGAACAGTTCTTTAAAAGCGTAAAACTAAGAGAGATTAAAGTAAAGCCTATGACACTTGAACACAAGGAAAAAGATGTGTTCACAGAAGCTTATCAGAAAGAATCCCAAAATCAGATTGACAAGCAAAAGAAAAAAGACTATACCATCCAGAAACCTATGGTGATCCAAAATGCATATGGGACAAATACGACGGCTTTGTACTATTACGGAAAAACAGACCGGGCTTCTTATGCAGTATGTACGGTAGAAGCACCTGATGCGGGGGCAGCAGTATACAAACATACGCTGAAGGGGAAAAAGAAGTACAGCACGACCCATGAATATCAGATCATTGGGCTGTCAGCCGGTACGAGAAATAAGGTGACCATGGAATTTTTTAACGAAGATGGAAGAGCTGTTGAAAAGCAGTACTTCTATGTGGATATACCGGAAGACGATGTTATTCCAAGGGTGCTGAAAAAGACAAAGGGAAGTTCCTCACAGAAGATGGAGGACGGGCTGTTTGCACTGTTGGGGCATGACAAGGCACAGAATGCAAATATTTATCTCTATGACAATAATGGAGTGAACCGGGGAAGGATGCCTTTAAATGACTATCGCACAGACCGTCTGCTCTTTGTCGGCGATGATATGGCTTACTCTTACGATTTTAACAAGATCGCCATGGTCAACAGGCTGGGGAAAGTCACAAAGACTTATGATCTTGGAGAAAATTATGAATTTCATCATGACTTTCTTTATGCAGAAAAACAAAATAAAATTATCTGCCTCGTCAATGACAAAAAACAGGATACCATTGAGGACATTGTAATTTCTGTTGATGTAAAGACGGGAGAAGTAAAGGAACTGATTGATTTTGAAGACTATTTTAAGACCATGCGGCTTCTGGCATACCGTCCGAAGAAAAACACTTATGGAGGAACGGGACTTGACTGGCTTCATTTAAACTCCATGAATATGATCGATGATGACAGTATGATTTTCAGCAGCAGGGAGCAGAGCACGCTTATTAAGATGAAAAATGTGTTTGAAAAACCGGAAGTGGATTATCTGATCCATGGAGGCACGATCTATAATGGAACGGATTATAAGAAATATCTGCTGAAAAAAGAAGGAAATTTTGTTGGCCAGGCGGGACAGCATACAATTTCGGTGGAACATGATAAGTCACTTCCGAAAGGCCAGTATTATCTCTACATGTTCAATAATAATTACGGATATTCTGCCACGATCAAGAATTTTGACTGGAGTATGTTCCCGGGAACCGGAACAATGAAAGAAGGGGAGAAGTCTATGTATTATAAGTATCTCGTGGATGAAAACAAGAGGACTTATAAACTGGTGCAGTCCTTTTCGATCCCTTACTCTCCGATCGTCAGCAGTGTTGAACACCTGAAGAATAATATTTCTTTTGGAAGCGGTACCAGCAAAACATTCGGAGAATATGACAAGGACGGAAAACTCATTTATTCCTTTTACTACGATGCGGACAAGTACTCTTACCGTGTTATGAAGTATGATTTTGAAGGATATTTATTCAGAGAATAGTTTTTGAATGACACAAAAACCCGGATATGCAGAGGTTATGCTGCATATCCGGGTTTTATTGGAGTTATGTATTTTTGGTTGTTCTCCTAGAGCTGGTCTTTCTTTTCCAGGATAGCGGCTGCAGCTGCGCAGGCAGGGCAGTCGCAGTATTCGGCGCCTTCCGCCTTGATCTCTCTGGCATGTGCCGCAACATCTTTTGCTTTGTCTGCCCCGAAAACCTGAGCTCCGGCTTCGGACTCTGCAAAACCGATCAAAGTGTCAATGGGCATAATATCTTCTTCCAATTCGGCAATGTATTTTTTTGTTTCCTCTGTCTCCGCTTCGGTGCCCACAGAATCCAGCCAGGTGTTAGCCGCATCTCTGGTTTCACTGCTGCATGTAGGAGAATCGATTAGTTCGCGGGTTTTTTCTACAACAAAATCTAATACATCTTTTTTCATAATGGGAACCTCCTCTGTCGTCCGGTTTTGATTTTATTTTACTCTTATTTAAGAAGAATTGCAATAATACCAGGTCAATAGGAAATCAAAGAAAACAGGGCTCTGCATTGCGGCGCTTTGTTTTTAATGCTATACTATCCTATTGAAAAGAAATTAGAGAAAACAGGAGCAATTATGAAAACATCAGATTTTACATTTGACCTGCCGGAAGAGCTGATCGCACAGGATCCGCTGACCGACCGTTCAAGTTCAAGATTATTAGTGTTAGACAAAGAAACAGGGGAGATAAGACACGAGGGTTTCCGGAATATTGCCGGTTATCTGAAAAGAGGAGACTGCCTTGTGTTAAACGATACGAAGGTTATCCCTGCCCGGCTGATTGGTGAAAAAGAGGGAACAGGTGCGAAAATCGAGGTCCTGCTCTTAAAAAGAAAACAGGACAATACGTGGGAAACACTTGTAAAACCGGGAAGGAAGGCGAAGCCGGGGACGAGAATTTCGTTTGGACAGGGGAAACTTGTCGGTGAGGTTACGGACATTGTGGACGAAGGAAACCGTCTCGTGAAGTTCGAGTTTGACGGGATTTTTGAGGAAGTGCTGGACGAGCTGGGACAGATGCCTCTGCCTCCGTACATCACTCATCAGCTGAAGGATAAGAACCGGTATCAGACCGTATACGCCAAACACGAAGGGTCTGCGGCGGCGCCGACAGCAGGGCTGCATTTTACAAAGGAACTGCTGAAAGAGATCGAAGAAAAAGGGATACGGCTTGCCTATGTCACTCTGCATGTGGGGCTTGGAACGTTCCGTCCTGTGAAGGTGGAAGATGTCACAGAACATCATATGCACTCTGAATTTTATGTTGTAGATGAAGAGGCAGCAGAAAAAATCAATAAAACCAGAAAAGAAGGCGGAAGGATCATTTCCGTTGGTACGACCAGCACAAGAACTTTGGAATCCGCGGCAGATGAAAACGGATTTATTGAACCTAAGAGCGGATGGACGGAGATCTTTATTTATCCGGGTTATAAGTTTAAGGTCATTGACGGTCTTATCACTAATTTTCATCTGCCGGAATCTACACTTTTGATGCTGGTGTCTGCACTGGCGGGAAAAGAGCATATTTTAAAGGCGTATGACGAGGCTGTGAAGGAGCGGTACCGTTTCTTCAGCTTTGGTGATGCGATGTTTATAATGTGAGTAAAAAATTCTGAAGCGAAACAGGCAGAATGACAAAGACATTGTATTCCGTATCGTAAGAATCAATGCCCAGATTTGGCAGACACATCCCTTTCGGGAGGGCAACACCCGCAGCGTTATTGTCTTTGCGGTATTGCTTGCCTGGGAAATATGAGAAAATTGGCGATTATATGGTGCGGGACTATAAAGAGCGGCCGCATGAATATCAGGAACATGAGAAATTCAAAAAATAGGAGCGGAAAATGATGAACGGACAAAACAGGTCTGATGTGAAGATTGGAGCGGCGGTCAAGATTGTCCTGAAAGCGGACCAACGGACCGGAAAGCTGACAGAAGGAATTGTAGCTCGGCTATTGACAAAGAGCAGCTACCATCCCCATGGCATAAAAGTGATGCTTGAGGATGGGCAGGTAGGCCGGGTACAGGATATTGTCAGATAGATATGGATATGAAAGAAACCATGGTATTTGTGGAGACTTAATCTATGAGTAAAAAAATATTTTAGACACTGCAGTAAATTTTATAGAATCAAACCTCCATAATGATATAGGACTGCGTGATGTTGCAAATCACGCAGGTTATTCATATTTTCATATGACACGTGTGTTTACTGCGGTTTTAGGTGAATCTGTGGGCAGCTACATAAATAAACGCAGGTTGTATGAAGCTTCAAGAAGTCTGATTTATTCGAAACAAAAAATTATAGATATTGCAATAGACAGCGGATTTGAATCATCAGAAGCATTTAGCCGCGCTTTTAAAAATATATTTCATGTGTCACCTACCGTTTATAGAAAAAATGGTCTTAATTTAGTTGTAAAAACAAAACGAAAACTAGAACAAGAACATATTTCTCACATTACTTAAAATATTTCTGTAACCCCTCAAATAATTGAAACTGAAGACATAGTGATAGCAGGTATAAGAGGAACTACTACTCTTTATAATAATTCATTACCTAAACTATGGTCTCAATATATGAAAATGTGTAGAATTCATAATATGAATACAATTGGTTATAGTATATATGAAAGTCATAATGCTTCATATTTAGAAAATGATGATCTTCGTTTTTCAGTGATGATAGGCTCACCAATTGAAGCATTTTCAACTGTACCAAAATCTTTTGAAAAAAAGACGTTGTCCAAAGGAAAATATGCGGTGTTTACACATACCGGTTCTTTCCAGAACCTGGTATTATCCTATGACTATATTTATGGAGTTTGGGCAATGTCTTCAAAATTTCAACTAGATAATCGTGAATCATATGAAATATACGATGGGCAAGTATGTGAGTATACAGACGCAGATAATTATGTCCTTATCTACATTCCTATAAAATAGGCTTTTTATATTTTGACGAATGCACCATCCTCAAATTGTGAATTGGAAGTTTTGATGTCAACTGTGAAATTTTCTGCTTTTATATCATTTACTAAAGAATATGTCTTTCAACCATTTTTTTCTAATCCACCCCAACAAATTTCAACAGTACCCAATGTCACATCAAAAACCATACTTTTAATTGTGCCAAAGAAATTATCATACCAGTTACAGCATAATCCCTCAGGATATTTAGATAAAAGTAATGTCTTTAAATCCCTGGTATTTATCCCATGAGATTGATTCACGAAATTTTCAATATAATTATATCGACAAACTGAATGTTTCATTGCCATCGGCTCAAGATTAATTATTTCCTGCAAATGTGCGTGATTGGTTGAATGTAAATACTGCTGTTCAGTAGTATCATCAATTTTTCTAAAAGCTTTAACCCCATCTAATGTTTCAAATAAAGCAGCGTTCCCCCCTTTATCAGCAAGAATCAGATTGATATTGTAGGCAATCGGCATATCTTCTAGAGTCTGCAGAGCTTCTTCTACATTCTTGCAGTTTTCTAATAAAGATCGTATGACCGCCCAAAATTGTAAACCTGTAACAGCGGGTCTGCGCATGACTTCCATATTGCCAACCGGCATACCGCAAGATGTTTGAGCAACCATCAGGCCACATTCATTTATTCCCTCGCCACGCCCAAACTGCATCATGCTTCCACCCATGTGAGCATACTTACCTGTAACTTTGGTCTTGCAGAAGGAAAAGTCCTCCATCTTGTGAGAAAACTCATAATTACGAGCTGCCATTACATGTCCGTTTGCTGTTAATTTAGGCAGTACAGCAAGCAAAGAACAACCGGGCGTTAAATAAGTCATTGCATAGTAAAGCATTTGCAATCTTGTTGTTTTAATAGCTTCTGCAAAACCTTGCAATTCTTCGTTCAGTCCGGGGCAATAACAATCAAACATTTCGGTCATTTGTGCCGCTTGTTTTTCCGTATAAGCACCGGGTGGGCATTTTTGCATTTCTGCAAATTGAGGGCAGTTCATTGCGATTTTCCCAAGCTGATACCCAATTTCATAATTCGAGCCGCATAATTCAAAAATACTTACATTTGCTTTTTCCATAAAGCACCTCTTTTCTTAATATAATTCATATTATAAATTAGCAGGCAACTTAATTCATGATATATTTTGCGCATTTAATTCGTCTTGTTTTTTCTCTTACAACGTGAAGTGTCTGCCGACAGTAAAAATGCCCGCAAAGCCTGCAGAATAAGGCTTTGCGGACATATAAGAATTTGTGAAAAGATAATCAGAAATTTATTTTAAGTTTAAATATAAGATTAAAAACACAAAATTTCTTGTCTTTTATATTAACTTTACAGTTGAAATAGGCTATTATAAATATACAGAAAAGCGATGTAGGAAAAGTGTCCCTGCACCGCTCGTTTTCTGCGGACGCGATGCTGATTATATAATCTCCGGGGACCGGCTGTTTCTGAAAGGAATGACGATTTCGGGAATACCGGATGCATAGGGGGCAATGTCATATTGCTGGTAATAAATCACTAAGCCGGCTGGGGTTATATAAAAATTTTCAGCATGAAAGTTATTACGGAGAAGCTGGCTGTAATCCTCAAAAAAAGTGGCTGGGGATTCTTTTAAACGATCCTCTATCTGTTTTTCTATGCGTCGGAAAAGGCATTCGGGAAATCCCTGTACTCCGGGAAAAAATTCCGTCAGGTTTATCTGCCTTCCCATACAGAAATCCCAGGTGTCAGAGCTGCGCACAGTTGCTCCGTGAGCCCCGCCTGAATAAGAATACTGATCTGTATAAAGACTTACGATACAGCCCTTATTGTAAACTATATGGTAATCAGAAAGAAATTCATAGCTGTTGAATGGCGGTATATTCTCTGGAATATACTGAGCCGCCTGCACTGCCTGCGAATAGAGATCTGTGCGGCAGTTCTTCTCTGTTTTTTCAGCCTTTAATGCATAATAACCGTTTATATGGCAGGCTGCCGGCGGACTGCATGTAGTTTCAAAAAAAGGATAGTTTATCTTATAGGTGAGTACTGGGATATCATGATAGAACATAGTATCTTTCAGAACTTTATTATGGATTTTCTGCATGAGGGCCTCAGAAGTTTTTATTATTGACAGTATACTTGTGGAAATTTTTAAATATGAATATAAATGTTTTTTCTTCTGACAGAATTACCAAAAGATATGGGGGTACAGATGCAAGTCGACCTGACCGACGGCCGGATTGGCCGTTCTATTATATTATTCAGCCTGCCAATGATTGTGGGCAACCTTTTACAACAGTTATATAATATCGCTGATACCCTGATTGTAGGCAGAACGATCGGTGCTGCCGCACTGTCTGCAGTCGGTTCGGCCTATGCTCTGATGGTTCTTCTGACTTCTGTTTTACTGGGACTTTGTATGGGAAGCGGCGTTGTCTTTGCCCAACTCTATGGGCGTAAAGAGCATGACCGAATGAAGACATCTATTGTCAATGCGTTCGTCTTTATTATGTTGGTTTCCGCCGTGATTACGGCAGCAGCATTTCTTCTGCTGGATCATTTGATTGTGTGGCTTCACATTCCAAAAGAAGCGGCCCCGTTTACAAAAGAATACTTATTTATTATTTTTTTTGGAATCTTTTTTGTCTGCATCTATAATTTTTTCAGCTCTGTACTCCGCAGCATCGGCAATACGGTGACACCGTTGGTGTTTTTGGCTGTCTCTGCGGTGCTGAACATCATACTGGACGTGGTTTTTATTTTAAAATTTGGGATGGGGATTGCCGGGGCGGCGTGGGCCACAGTAACCGCCCAGGGGGTATCTGCCGTACTGATTACAGTATACTTTTTTTCTAAAGCAGGAGACTTGTGTCCAAAACGCTGTCATATGTATTACAGCCGGGAACTTCTTGGTATGATCATTAATAATTCTACTCTGACAGCTATACAGCAGTCGATCATGAATCTTGGAATTTTGATGGTGCAGGGATTAGTCAACAGTTTTGGATTTCTTACTTCCGCAGCTTTTGCCGCAGTGGTAAAGATTGATGCCTTCGCCTATATGCCGGCACAGGATTTTGGAAATGCTTTTACCACTTATATCGCACAAAATTATGGAGCGGGAAAACCAGACAGGATAAAAAAAGGTCTTCGGTCAGCGGTATTCATTTCTATTGGGTTTTGCGCGGCTGCGTCTGTGACAGTGGTCGTCTTTGCAAGACAGTTTATGATGATTTTTATCAAACCTCAGGAAACGGAGATTATTGCAATCGGAGTAAAGTATCTGCATATTGTGGGCTGTTTTTATGCAGGGATCGGTATATTGTTCTTGCTTTATGGACTCTATCGGGGACTGGGCCGTTCTGCAGTCTCTATTTGGCTGACTGTCATTTCCCTGGGAAGCAGGGTACTACTGGCCTATATGCTGTCATCTGTGCCGGTCATCGGACTCGCCGGAGTCTGGTGGGCAGTCCCGATCGGATGGGCTTTGGCGGATGCAGCCGGATTGTTATATTTCGTATTCCGGAAAAAGAATCTGTTGCTGGAAAAATAAAGAATCAATGTGATTGACAAAGGAGTTTTATGAGTGATGTAATCGTAGTCGGAGGAGGTGCGGCGGGAATGATCGCTGCCATCTGTTCTGCAGGAGAGGGGAATCGAGTCACCCTATTAGAAAAAAACGAAAAATTGGGGAAAAAGCTTTTTATTACAGGGAAAGGCAGGTGTAATCTGACCAATGCCGGTGACATCGAAGATCTGATGGGCCATGTAGTTACCAACAGGGAATTTTTATACAGTGCATTTTATTCTTTCACCAATGAACAGATGATGGAATGGATGGAGCAATGGGGATGTCCGGTGAAAGTAGAGCGGGGGAACCGTGTGTTTCCTGTGTCTGACAAATCGTCAGACGTGATCAGAGCCATGGAGAGAGAACTTGGCAAAAGAAAGGTGTCTGTTAAGCTGAATACGGAGGTGAGACAGATTCTGACGGAGAATGGCAGCATCAGGGGTGTTGAAGTAAATGGCGGGCGAAAGATGAAGGCGGACAAGGTAGTCATTGCAACGGGAGGCGTTTCTTATCCTTCCACAGGTTCCACCGGAGACGGGCACTCATTTGCAAAAAAAACGGGACATAAGGTGACTCATTTGGACCCGGCGCTTGTTCCTTTTAATATCGACGGGACAGTCTGTTCAAGGCTTCAGGGGCTTTCCCTTAAAAATGTGGAAGCATCCCTTTATGCAGACGGAAAACGTATTTATAAAGAATTCGGGGAGATGCTGTTTACTCATTTTGGCATCAGCGGACCGATTATCATAAGCGCCAGCAGCTATGCGGTGAGGCACAAAGGAAAACAGTTAAAATTTTGCATCGATCTGAAGCCGGCATTGTCGGAAGAACAGCTGGATCAGAGAATTCTGAAAGATTTTCAGAAAAATATCAATAAAGAATTCAAAAATTCTCTTGGAAAGCTGTTGCCAAAAAAAATGATCCCGGTTATCCTAGAACTATCCGGAATTCCGGAGGACAAAAAGGTTCATGAGATCACGAAGGATGAGCGGAGGAGTCTCACAGCACTATTAAAAGCTATGCCTCTTATGGTCACGAGTACGAGAGGGTTTAAAGAGGCTATCATCACTCACGGCGGAGTGGATGTAAAAGAGATCAACCCGAGTACCATGGAATCCAAGAAGGTGCAGGGATTATATTTTGCAGGGGAAGTGTTGGATCTGGATGCGCTGACCGGGGGTTATAATCTTCAGATCGCATGGTCCACAGGATACTTGGCAGGAATGAATTAGGAGGAATCATATATGTACAGTATTGCCATTGACGGCCCGGCGGGAGCCGGAAAGAGCACGATCGCAAAAACAATCGCAAAAAAATTGGAATTTATCTATGTGGATACGGGAGCCATGTACCGGGCCATGGCTTTGTATTTTATCCGCAGCCAGATCGATTATACAGATGAAGCGGCCATTGACGCTGCCTGTAAGGATATAAGAGTCAGCATAACTTATGAGAACGGGATGCAGCAGGTGATTTTAAACGGAGAAAATGTGACCGGACAGATCCGGACGGAGAAAGTGGGGAATATGGCATCCAAGACATCCGCATATCCTTCTGTGAGGGCTGCTCTTTTAGATCTGCAGAGAGATCTCGCAAAAACTGCGGACATTTTAATGGACGGAAGGGATATCGGGACCAATGTGCTTCCCGATGCGGATTTAAAAATATATTTGACGGCTTCCGTGGAGGTCAGGGCAAAGCGCCGCTATGATGAACTCATTGAGAAAGGGCAGGAGGCAGATCTTGCTGTCATTGAAGAAGATATAAAGAAAAGGGACCACCAGGATATGACCAGAGACATCGCGCCGCTTAGACAGGCGGAGGATGCGGTTCTCGTGGATTCTTCCGGGATGACGATCGAAGAAGTAGCCGATACGGTGATCCGCGAATTTGAAAAGGTGAAATAAGAGATGGAAGTAAACTTAGCGAAAACAGCAGGATTTTGTTTCGGTGTCAGACGCGCGGTGGATAAGGTATATGAGGAGGCAGGAAAAGAACAGGTCTATACATACGGACCAATCATCCATAACTCGGAGGTGGTCTCCGATCTGGAACAAAGAGGCGTAAAAGTCCTCCGTTCCAGAGAAGAATTGGAGCAGATTTCAGAGGGAACCGTGATCATCCGGTCCCACGGCGTGGCAAAGGATATTTATGAGCTGATCCGGCAGAAGGGGCTGCATCTGGTAGATGCCACCTGTCCTTTTGTCTTAAAGATCCACAGGATCGTGGAGAAGGCCAGTGCCGAAGGAAAACAGATCCTGATCATCGGCAGCTCGGAGCATCCCGAGGTAGAAGGAATCAGGGGCTGGTGCAGCGGAGAAGTCCATGTGATCTCCGATGCAGAGGGGCTTTCGGGAGTCGAACTCGGAGACAAACCGGCCTGCGTTGTTTCACAGACGACATTTAATTACAATAAATTTCAAGATATAGTTGAAATTATCAAGGAAAAGAGTTATCATATAGAAGTATGTAATACAATTTGTAATGCCACAGAAGAGCGTCAACTGGAAGCAAAATCTATAGCACACGATGTAGATGCAATGATTGTCATTGGCGACAGACAAAGTTCTAACAGCCAGAAATTATATGAGATCAGCAAAAAAGAGTGTGGGAACACCTTTTTTGTGCAGACACTTAAAGACCTGGATTTGAAACTTTTTGAATCGACTGGTAAGGTAGGTATTACAGCGGGGGCATCCACCCCAGAGAAAATTATCAAGGAGGTTCATGCTAGCATGACGGAAAAGAGTTTTGAACAATTATTAGAGGAAAGTTTAGTTACGATTCGTAACGGAGAGGTAGTGGAAGGAACAGTCATTGACGTAAAACCAGATGAGATCATCTTAAACATCGGTTACAAAGCTGACGGTATCCTGACACGCAGTGAGTACTCTAATGATGCGGCTAACTTAGATTTAACAACGATCGCCAAAGTAGGGGATACGATGGAGACAAAAGTCCTTAAAGTGAACGACGGAGAAGGACAAGTGTTGTTGACATATAAGAGACTGGCAGCAGAAAAAGGCAACAAGCGCCTGGAAGAAGCTTACGAAAACAAGGAAGTGCTCAAAGCGCCTGTGGCTCAGGTTTTAGATGGTGGTTTAAGTGTGATTATTGATGAGGCGAGAGTCTTCATCCCGGCAAGCCTTGTATCTGATTCTTACGAGAGAGACTTAAAGAAATACGACGGACAGGAAATCGAGTTTGTCATCAGTGAGTTTAACCCGAGAAAGAGAAGAGTCATCGGAGACCGCAAGCAGTTGTTAGTGGCTGCAAAGAAAGAAAAACAGAAAGAATTATTCGCAAAGATCGAGCCTGGAATGAAGATCGACGGAGTTGTCAAGAACGTGACAGACTTCGGTGCATTCATCGACTTAGGCGGCGCAGACGGACTGCTTCATATTTCAGAGATGTCCTGGGGACGTGTGGAAAATCCGAAAAAGGTATTTTCTATCGGTGATAAGGTAACTGTACTGATCAAGGATATCCAGGGTGAAAAGATCGCGCTGAGCCTGAAATTCCCAGAGGAAAATCCATGGTTAAAGGCAGAAGAGAAATACAAAGTTGGCAATGTTGTGGACGGAAAAGTCGCACGTATGACAGATTTCGGAGCATTTGTTGAGCTGGAATCAGGCATTGACGCACTGCTTCACGTTTCTCAGATTGCCAAGGAACATATTGACAAGCCATCTGATGTTTTATCCGTTGGACAGGAAATCACAGCCAAAGTCGTTGACTTCAAAAAGGATGAAAAGAAGATCAGCTTGAGCATGAAAGCATTGCTCAATGACAATGCAGAGGATGCAGAATAAGAGATTGACGGGGCGGTTTCCGATGCAGGAAACCGTCTTTTTTTGACCTGTCGGGGGTTCCCTTTGAATCGGCTATTGTAATATGGCTGATTTTAAGCTATAATGTTTTCTAATACGTCTTGCTGTGGCGGATCATTGTCCTGTCAGGAAAGACAAATTTTATATAAGGAGTAGTTTACCAATGCAAATAAAGAAATTTAAAAAAGTATTAGTAGCCAACCGCGGTGAGATTGCGATCCGTGTATTCCGTGCTCTCAATGAGCTGGGGATTACCACTGTTGGTGTATTTTCAAAAGAAGACCGCTATGCATTGTTCCGCTCCAAGGCGGATGAGTCATATCAGCTGAATCCGGATAAAGGACCGATCGATGCGTATCTGGATATCAAGACCATCATCCGGATTGCCAAAGAGAAAAATGTGGATGCGATCCATCCGGGGTATGGATTCCTGTCTGAAAATCCGGAATTTGTAGATGCCTGTGAGAGACACGGGATTACCTTTATCGGACCGACATCTGACATCATGAGGGCGATGGGAGATAAAATCTCTTCCAAGCAGATGGCAATCAAAGCGGATGTGCCGATCATACCGGGTGTGGACCATGCGGTACATAGTGAAAAAGAAGTCATTGAGATTGCAGAGAAGGTCGGATATCCTGTGATGCTGAAAGCATCCAACGGAGGCGGCGGACGCGGCATGCGCATCGTTCACACGGCAGAAGATATGCCGAAGGAATATGCGGAAGCAAGAGATGAATCCAAAAAGGCATTCGGAGACGATCAGATTTTTATTGAAAAGTACCTGAAAAGTCCGAAACATATTGAAGTACAGATCATCGGAGATAACTACGGCAATGTCGTTCATCTGTATGACCGTGACTGTTCCGTTCAGCGGCGTCACCAGAAGGTGGTAGAGTATGCACCGGCCTTCAGCATTCCGGAAGAGACAAGGAAGGTGATATTTGACAGTTCGTTAAGGCTGGCAAAGACGGTCGGATACCGCAACGCCGGAACCTTAGAGTTTCTTGTGGATGCCGATAACAATCCTTACTTCATCGAGATGAATCCGAGGGTTCAGGTAGAACACACGGTGACAGAGATGGTAACAGGGATCGATATCGTACAGACGCAGATCCTCGTTGCTCAGGGGTATGCCCTTGACTCTGATGAGATTCAGATTCCTTCTCAGGAAAGTGTGGAAACTACGGGCTATGCTATTCAGACACGTATCACCACCGAAGATCCTTCAAACAACTTCCTGCCGGATACAGGAAAGATCACAGTATACCGTTCCGGAGCCGGAAACGGAATCCGCCTGGACGGAGGAAATGCATATGCAGGGGCAGAGATCACTCCATATTATGACAGTCTCCTCGTAAAGGCATGCTCTCATGACCGTACGTTCTTAGGGGCTGTGATGAAGTCTACCCGTGTGCTGAAAGAGACAAGAATCCGGGGTATCAAGACCAACATCCCGTTCCTGATCAATGTCCTTAACCATGAGACTTTTAAATCAGGACAGTGCTATACGACATTTATAGAAGATACTCCTGAGCTGTTCCTTTTCGCCGCATCCCAGGACCGTGCCACAAAGATTCTGGAGTTCCTCGGAAATAAAATGGTCAACGAACAGAAGGCAGAAGAAAAACCGTTTTTCGAAGACCGTGTGCTTCCGAAGTATGACAAAAAGAAAGAGATTTACGGCGCCAGGGATGAATTTTTAAAACTCGGAGCCGAAGGTTATACTCAGAAGATCTTAAATGATAAAAAACTTTATGTAACTGACACAACAATGAGAGATGCCCAGCAGTCTTTGATGGCCACCCGTATGAGAACGAAGGATCTTGCAGGGGCTGCCAAGGCATCCAACCAGTACATGGCAAATGCATTTTCCATGGAAGCGTGGGGAGGAGCCACATACGATACTTCTTACCGCTTCTTAAAGGAATCTCCGTGGGTAAGACTGGCACTCTTAAGAGAAAGAATGCCGAATACCCTGATTCAGATGCTTCTTCGGGCGTCCAATGCGGTCGGATACAAGAATTATCCGGACAATGTAGTGACAACCTTTATCGAAGAGGCGGCATCCCGCGGAGTCGATGTATTCCGTATTTTTGACAGCTTAAACTGGGTTGAGAATATGAAGCTTCCGATTGAAACGGCTTTAAAGACCGGTAAGATCGTGGAAGGAGCTATCTGTTATACCGGGGATATTCTGAATCCGGATGAGACAAAATATACACTGGATTACTATGTAAAAAAGGCAAAAGAATTGGAAAGCCTGGGATGCCACATCTTTACCATCAAAGATATGGCAGGGCTTGTAAAGCCTTATGCAGCCGAAAAGCTCATCAAAACGTTAAAAGAAGAACTGAATATACCGGTTAATCTGCATACCCATGATTCCACCGGAAACGGAGTCAGCACTCTGCTGAAAGCAGCGGAAGCGGGAGTGGATATTGTTGACTGTGCCATCGGATCTATGAGTTCCATGACAAGCAACCCGTCCATGAACTCTCTTACAGAGGCACTCAGGGGAACCGAGAGGGATACGGGATTAGTTCCGGATGAACTCACAGAATTAAGCCAGTACTATGAGAGACTGAGACCGGTTTATAAACAGTTTGAAAGCGGCATGGACGCTCCGAACACAGAGATCTACAAGTATGAGATCCCGGGAGGACAGTACTCCAACCTGCTGGCTCAGGTAAAAGAGATGGGAGCAGCAGAGGATTTTGAGGAGATCAAGAGTCTGTACAAAGATGCCAATGATCTGCTTGGAAATATTGTAAAAGTTACGCCTTCCTCTAAAGTCGTCGGAGACTTTGCCATCTTTATGTTTAAAAACGGTCTGACCAAAGAAAATATTCTGACAGAGGGCAGAGGATTATCTTATCCTGATTCCGTAGTCGAATATTTTGAAGGAATGATCGGACAGCCGGAAGGCGGATTCCCGAAAGAACTTCAGGCTATCGTGCTGAAAGGCAAAGAGCCGATCACCGTCCGTCCGGGAAGCCTGATTCCTCCGGAAGATTTCGATCAGATCAAGAAAGGGCTCAAAGAGTTCTTTTATATTGATACAATGGAAGACGAAAAGACGCTTCACCGCAAAGCCATCAGCTATGCGATGTATCCGAAAGTATATGAGGATTACTGCAGACATTTTGAGGCTTACAATGACGTCACAAGGCTGGAAAGCCATGTGTATTTCTACGGGCTGAGAAAGGGTGAGGAGACGACACTGACCATCGGAGAAGGAAAAGATTTGATCATCAAGTTTGTGGATATGTCAGAACCCGATGAGAACGGATACCGTCTGCTGGAATTCGAGGTCAACGGTTCCATGCGTGAAGTGAAGATCTTAGACCGCAACCTGGAAGTCAAGGCCGACCACAGGATCAAAGCGGATAAGAGCAATCCGGGACATTTAGGCTCAACAATTCCTGGAACCGTCGGAAAAGTCCTCGTAAAAGAGGGAGATCCGGTAACTGTGAATATGCCGCTTCTTACCGTGGAAGCAATGAAGATGGAAACCACCGTCGTATCCAAAGTTAACGGAAAGGTGGATAAGATCTACGTTAATGAAGGCGAACAGGTCAATCAGGAAGATCTGCTTGTATCTTTTGAAATCGAAGAAGAATAATCTTACTCATAATGACAGACAATAAAAGGGAGAAGCACTGCGCTTCTTCCTTTTTATTAAATCAAAGTGAGGATTTCGATATGAATGAAGATCAAAGAAATGAGATAAGAGATACCGGAGAACTGGACCTGGGCGGGATTCATGTCATGACGGTCATAGGAGAGATCGAGGGGCATCAGCTGTCCCCGCAGAACTCCAAGACAACCAAATATGAGCATATGATCCCTGCGCTTGCCAAAGCAGAGTACTCTGACGATATCAAGGGGATACTGATTCTGCTCAATACGGTTGGAGGGGATGTGGAATGTGGGCTTGCCCTTGCGGAAATGATTGCTTCCCTGAGTAAACCAACGGTAACGCTTGTATTGGGAGGGAGCCATTCCATCGGAGTGCCTCTTGCAGTCTCTTCTGACTATTCATTTATTGTTAAAAGTGCAACAATGATGATCCATCCGGTGCGCTCCAGCGGAACCTTCATCGGTGTGCTTCAAAGCTACCGTAATATTGAGAAGATTCAGGACCGTATTACCAGATTCATCAGCGATCACTCTGACATTGCGGAGGATAAGGTGGAAGAACTGATGCTGCACATCGGAGAACAGGTGAAAGACGCAGGAACCGTACTTGAGGGAGAACAGGCGGTGGAACTGGGCCTGATCAATGAAATCGGGGGCATGAGCGAGGCCTTTGCAAAGCTTAAGGAACTCATACAAAATACCTCGGAAAACTGAGAAAAAACCGGGGGTTCCGGTGTACAGAATAAAGTACAAAAAAAGCAAAAAAATCCTTTAATTTCGGGTAAAAGTAGTGTAGAATGATAATAGATTGTTTTTATTTTAACGAACATTAAAGGAGGAGCTATGAGAGGAATTGAGACCCCGGTCCGAGAGATCAGAAAAAAGGTATTTACAGAGATTGCTAAATTTGCCTATGAACAAAGAGACCTTGAAGAAATCGAGGATCTGCCGTACGAATTAGTGAAAGGTGAGCTGCCGACATACCGCGACAGTATTTATCGTGAAAGGGCAGTGGTAGGAGAGAGAATCCGTCTTGCCATGGGGATGTCTTTAAGACCTGCTGATAAGCCTGCAAGAATAACAAAAGGAATCAAACAGAGCAACATTGCTGAAAAATACTACGAGCCGCCGCTTCTGCAGGTGATCCCGGCAGCATGCAACGCCTGCAAGGACAGAGCATTCATTGTAGGAGGAGAGTGTCAGGGATGTATGGCACATCCATGTATGGAAGTATGTCCGAAAAATGCAATCAGTTTTGTGGACGGATATTCCTACATTGATCAGGAAAAGTGCATTAAGTGCGGACAGTGCCAGAAAGTATGCCCATACAGTGCGATCCATGAGAGAAAAAGGCCGTGTGAAGTAGCCTGTGGCGTGGGAGCGATCGAGACTGATTATGCAGGACGTGCTACCATTAATCCTGACAAATGTGTATCCTGCGGCATGTGCATGGTCAACTGTCCGTTTGGAGCCATTGCAGACAAGTCACAGATCTACCAGCTGATCAAAGCCATGAATGAAGGCAACGAAGTCATCGCCATCCTGGCCCCTGCTTTTGTTGGACAGTTTGGGCCGAAGGCAACCCCTGCCAAGGTGAAGGCCGCACTGCTGGAGATCGGATTTGCCGACGTATGGGAAGTGGCAGTGGGAGCGGATGCAGGTGCCCTGGAAGAAGCGGATCACTATGCACATGGAGTTGCTACAGGAGAGGTGCCGTTCCTTTTGACCTCCTGCTGTCCGTCCTGGTCTATGCTCGGGAAAAAGTACTTCCCTGAACTGATCGACCAGATTTCAAATTCACTGACCCCGATGGTGGCGACAGCCAGAGCCGCAAGACAGACCAACAAGAACGCAAAAATCGTATTCGTCGGTCCTTGTGTGGCTAAAAAACTGGAAGCTTCCAGAAAGTCTGTCAGAAGTGAAGTGGATTTTGTCATTACATTTGAAGAATTGGACGGCATGTTTACCGCCAAGGATATTGATTTCAGTACTTACGACAAGGAAGTCGAGATGAACGATGCGTTCGGTGCAGGACGCGGATATGCAGTCGCAAGCGGTGTTGCCGCGGCTATTGAAGCATGCGTAAAAGAATACCATCCGGGAGTGGATGTGAAGATTGACCATGTGGAAGGACTCGCAGAATGCAAGAAGATGCTTCTTCAGGCAAAAGCCGGCAAGAAGAACGGGTACCTGATCGAAGGAATGGGATGTCCGGGAGGATGCGTTGCCGGAGCCGGAACCAATATCCCGGTAGTCAAAGCGGGTGTACAGGTTAAGAAGTTCGTGAATGAAGCAGAGCAGTTCATTCCGCCTGAGACAGCAAAATACTGATATTCATTATATTTCAAAGATACAAAAGAGTCTGAACGGAACCAAAGAGTTCTGTCCAGGCTCTTTACATTTATTTAGGTTAATTGTAAAATAGTCATATAACTCTTTTGATGAAGGGTTGTTGAGTATTAAATATAAGAAGAAAAGAGATTCCAGAAGAATGGCAGCAAAAAAAAGAAAGAGAAGAAACACAGCACGAAAGAAGAAAAAGCAAAAAGACTTTGCAGGGTTCTATCAGGAAATTGCGGTTCTGTTAAGTTTTGCAGTTTGTCTTTTTTTATTTTTGAGTAATTTCAGACTCTGCGGAAAAGTGGGAAACACGGTAAGTTCCGCGCTGTTCGGAGTGCTGGGCGGTGTTCACTATGCTGCTCCTATTGTTATATTGATCATGATCCTTCTGCTGATCTCCAATCAGTATAGCAGCATCTCGGTAAAGAAGTCTTTTTTTATTGTTCTGCTCCTGTGTATGACTGCGGCGATATGGCAGATGGCGACAGACATCCGTATGTCTGATGCAGCAGTGTTGTACCGGTACGGATCGGAACATCATGCGGGAGGCGGAGTGGTCGGAGGTGTCATCGCTTCTTTTCTGTATAAGGAGCTGGGACTGGCAGGAAGTTATGTTGTCGTATTTTTTTTGACAGCAATTTCTATGATACTGATTACTGAGAGATCACTGCTCTCCTTTGTAAAGCGTGTGGCAGCATTTTTTGCACCCGAACGGACTTCAGGAAAGAAGACCAAAACAGCTGATAAGAGAAAGCCAAAAGAAAAAGAGGACAGGCAGGCATCAGGAATCAAGACTCCAAAGCTTCCAGACTTAAAGCTGAAAAGGAGAGAGAAACAGTCAAAGGTACTGGATGACCTTACTCTGATGCCGGAAGAGCCGGCAAAAGAACCGGACAAGCCGTTTGATCTGGACGAGATGATCGGACAGCCCGATGAGGAAGTACTGCCGGAGGAGCCGGAGCTGAAGCCGGGCAAAAGATCTTTTGTGAACAGAGAGAAATCAGAGCCTGAACCTATACCGGAGATTTCCATACATCCTTCTGCGCTGGAGGAGGGAGATTATGTGTTTCCGCCGGTGACTCTGCTGAAAAAGGGAAAGAAGGCCGGAGGAAACAGTCAGGCAGAACTTAAAAAGACAGCCCTGAAGCTGGAGCAGACGCTGAGAAACTTCGGCGTCAATGTGACGATTACGGACATCAGCTGCGGGCCGTCTGTTACCAGGTTTGAACTTCAGCCGGAGCAGGGAGTAAAGGTCAGCAAGATCGTCGGGCTTTCCGATGATATTAAACTGAATCTGGCGGCCCCGGACATACGGATCGAAGCTCCGATTCCGGGAAAGGCAGCAGTGGGCATCGAAGTGCCGAATAAGACCAATCAGGTGGTCATGTTCCGGGATCTGATTGAAAATAATGACTTTAAACGCTTCTCTTCCAATATCGCGTTTGCGGTAGGAAAGAATCTGGCTGGCAAGGTGATTATCTCAGACATTGCAAAGATGCCGCACCTTTTGATTGCAGGTGCCACAGGTTCCGGGAAATCAGTGTGTATCAATACGCTGATCATGAGTATTTTATATAAAGCAAGTCCCAACGATGTGAAGCTGATCATGATCGATCCCAAAGTCGTGGAACTGAGTACATATCAGGGAATCCCGCATCTTCTCATCCCGGTGGTCACAGATCCCAAGCAGGCATCCAGCGCGCTTAACTGGGCAGTTATGGAGATGGGAGACCGCTATAAGAAGTTTGCGGACGTCAATGTAAGAAATCTGACCGGATATAATGAAAAAGTAAAAGAGATGATGGAAAAGGGAATGGAAGGTGAAGACTTCCAGCCGCTGCCTCAGATCGTCATTATTGTGGATGAGCTTGCGGACCTTATGATGGTTGCGCCGGGTGAGGTAGAGGATGCGATCGTAAGGCTTTCTCAGCTTGCCAGAGCGGCAGGCATCCATCTGATCATTGCCACCCAGAGACCATCTGTCAATGTCATCACAGGACTGATCAAGGCTAATGTCCCTTCAAGAATCGCATTTTCTGTGTCCTCCGGGGTGGATTCCCGCACGATCATTGACATGAACGGAGCAGAGAAGCTCTTAGGAAAAGGAGATATGCTCTTTTATCCGGCAGGATACCAGAAGCCGGTCCGGGTCCAGGGAGCATTTATCAGCGATGAGGAAGTGGGACGTGTCGTAGACTTCTTAAAGAGCCAGAACATAGAAGATGACTACGGCAGTGAGATCAAAGAAAAAATGGAGACGGCCAGTGTGAAGGCATCGGTTTCGGCAGACAGAGACGAATATTTTGAAGATGCGGCCAAATTTATCATAGATAAGGACAAAGCATCCATTGCAAGCCTTCAGAGGATTTTTAAGATCGGATTCAACAGGGCGGCAAGGTTGATGGACCAGCTCTGTGAAGCCGGGATCGTCGGAGAAGAGGAAGGCACAAAGCCCCGTAAGGTTCTTATGAGCCAGGAAGAATTTGAACAATACAAAGAGGAATATTTATAGAAGAAAGGAATCCAACCAATGAAAACAGACATTCAGATTGCACAGGAAGCAAAGTTACAGCCAATCAGGGAAGTAGCGGCGTCTCTTGGGATCAGTGAAGACGATCTTGAGCTGTACGGCAAATATAAAGCGAAGCTGTCTTCCGGATTCATGAACGAAATCAAGGATCGTGAGGACGGGAAGCTTGTACTTGTGACGGCGATCAATCCGACTCCGGCGGGAGAAGGAAAAACTACGACCAGCATTGGTCTCGCACAGGGACTCACAAAGCTCGGGAAGAAAACGGTGGCTGCGTTAAGAGAACCTTCTCTCGGACCGTGCTTCGGGATCAAAGGAGGTGCTGCCGGAGGCGGATATGCCCAGGTGGTGCCGATGGAAGACTTAAATCTTCACTTTACCGGTGACTTTCATGCCATCACTTCCGCAAATAATCTTTTGGCAGCCATGATTGACAATCATATTCAGCAGGGAAATGCACTGAGGATCGATACGAGAGACATCGTCTGGAAACGATGCCTGGATATGAATGACAGGGCACTGAGAAATATTGTCGTGGGATTGGGAAGAAAAGTGGACGGAGTTGTCCGTGAAGATCACTTTGTGATCACGGTGGCCTCCGAGATTATGGCAATTCTCTGCCTTGCAAATGACATGGAAGATCTGAAGAAACGTTTAGGCAAGATCATTGTTGCCTATAATATGGATAAAGAACCTGTGACAGCAGCGGAATTAAATGCTGTGGGAGCCATGGCGGCCCTCTTAAAGGATGCCTTAAAGCCGAACCTGATCCAGACGCTGGAACATACGCCGGCCTTTGTACACGGCGGTCCTTTTGCAAACATCGCTCATGGCTGCAACAGTGTCCAGGCTACGAAGATGGCTTTAAAGCTTTCCGACATCACTGTCACGGAAGCAGGATTCGGAGCGGACCTTGGAGCCGAGAAGTTTTTGGATATCAAATGTCCGATGGCAGGACTCTCTCCGGATGCGGTTGTCCTGGTAGCAACGGTCAGGGCTCTTAAATATAACGGCGGCGTTTCCAAAGAAGATCTGGGGAGGGAAGATATCGACGCCCTGAGCAGAGGTATTGTAAATCTGGAAAAGCATATTTCCAACCTGAAGCAGTATGGGGTGCCTGTGGTTGTCACACTGAACCGGTTTGTCACAGACACGGAGGCTGAGCTGGACTTTATCAAACATTTCTGCGAGGAGAGAGACTGTGATTTTGCCCTGTCAGAGGTATGGGAAAAAGGCGGAGACGGCGGCATTGAGCTTGGAAAGGCAGTTCTCAGGACGTTAGAGACGAAAAAAAGCGAGTACCGCCCGCTGTATTCTTACGAGGATACTTCCATTGAAGAGAAGATTGAGACGATCGCCACAAAGATTTATGGTGCGGACAATGTAATCTATGCACCGGCGGCAGCCAGACAGAAAAAGCAGCTTACGGAACTTGGCTACGGAAATCTTCCGGTCTGCATGGCGAAAAACCAGTATTCTTTATCTGATGACCCGAAAAAGCTTGGCCGTCCGGAAAATTTTGATATTACGATCCGCGAAATCTATGTAAATGCAGGAGCCGGATTTGTTGTAGCGCTGACCGGAGATATCATGACCATGCCGGGGCTTCCGAAAAAGCCGGCGGCAGAAGGCATTGACGTAAACGAAGACGGTGAGATCACCGGTTTATTCTAGGAGTGACGAGAGGAAACAGACATGACACAGATAATAGATGGAAAAAAGATCTCAGCGGAGATCAAAGACGAGTTAAAGCAGGAAGTAGCAGCCATGAAAGCAGAGGGAAAAGAGATTGCTCTGGCAGTGATCCAGGTAGGTGAAGATCCTGCATCCTCTGTCTATGTGAGGAATAAGAAAAAAGCATGCGAATATATTGGGATTACTTCTGTATCTTATGAGATACCGGAAGATTCCACCCAGCAGGAACTGCTTGATCTGGTGGAAAAGTGCAACAAAGATCCAAAGATCAACGGGATTTTAGTCCAGCTCCCTCTGCCGCCGCATATGGATGAGGACGCAGTGATCCATGCCATTGATCCGAAAAAGGACGTAGATGGGTTTCATCCGGTCAGCGTGGGAAATATGGTAATTGGAAATGACGGATTTCTTCCGTGCACTCCGGCCGGCATTATAGAACTCCTGAAGCGGTCCGGTGTGGAGATCGGCGGAAAAGAATGTGTCGTCGTGGGAAGAAGCAATATTGTAGGCAAACCTATGTCCATGCTGCTGCTCAGAGAAAACGGTACCGTGACCGTCTGCCATTCCAGGACAAGGAATCTGCGGGAAGTATGCAGCCGCGCGGATATCCTGGTAGTAGCTGTCGGAAGGCCTAAATTCATTGATGCATCTTATGTCAAAGAAGGGGCTGTCATTATCGATGTGGGTATTCACAGAAATGAAAATAACAAGCTTTGCGGAGACGTGGATTTTGACGCAGTGAAGGAAAAGACATCTGCGATCACTCCGGTGCCGGGCGGCGTTGGACCGATGACTATCGCTATGCTGATGAAAAACTGTGTACAGTCAAAAAAATTGTTTGGAGAATAACAGATGAAAATACTTTTTATTTCTCTTGGATGTGATAAAAATCTTGTAGACAGTGAGGTGATGCTGGGACTGCTCACAGAGAGAGGACACACTTTGACGAACGACGAGGAAGAGGCGGATGTGATCGTCATCAACACATGCTGTTTCATTCATGACGCCAAGGAAGAGAGCATTAATACGATCCTTGAGATGGCAGCTTATAAAGAGCAGAATCTGAAAGCTCTCGTGGTCGCAGGATGTCTGTCTGAGCGCTATAAAGACGAGATACTGGAGGAGATTCCGGAAATTGATGCGGTACTCGGGACTACCAGTTACGATTCCATTGTCGAGGCAGTGGATGAGGCTCTTGCGGGCAATGGTTATGAACATTATGAGAGTATCGATTATCTTCCGGACAATTCCGGACACCGGCGTCTGGTCACAACTGGAAGCCACATGGCATACTTAAAGATCGCCGAAGGATGCGACAAAAGGTGCAGCTATTGTATCATACCAAAGATCCGGGGGAGATTTCGGAGTGTTCCGATGAAGGAACTGTTAAAGAGTGCCCGGGAGCTGGCTGCATCTGGTGTGACGGAACTTGTTCTGGTGGCTCAGGAGACGACTCTGTACGGGAAGGACCTGACAGGGAAAAAAGAGCTTCCAACGCTTCTGAAAGAGTTGTGCGGGGTGGAAGGAATTGAGTGGATCCGCCTGCTGTACTGCTACCCTGAGGAGATCACCGATGAGCTGATCCGGACCATAAAGGAAGAAGAAAAGGTTGTAAACTATATCGATATGCCGATTCAGCACTGCAGTGACGGGATTTTGAAGAGGATGGGCCGCAGGACATCCAAACATGATATTGAAACGATCATCGCAAAGCTTAGAAAAGAGATTCCGGATATGGCGATTCGTACAACGCTTATCACCGGTTTCCCTGGCGAGACAGAAGAACAGCACGAAGAACTGAAGGAGTTTGTGAGGCAGCAGCGCTTTGAGCGCCTGGGAGTCTTCACTTATTCTCCCGAGGAGGATACTAAGGCAGCAGAATTTGAGGGACAGATTGAAGAAGATGTGAAGGAAGCCAGAAGGGATGAACTGATGGCTCTGCAGCAGAAGATTTCTTATGAACATACTCATGAAATGGTTGGAAAAACCATCCGGGTCCTGATTGAGGGATACCTGTTTGAAGATGATGTGTATGTAGGCCGCAGCTATATGGATGCACCGAAAGTGGACGGATGTGTCTTTGTGACTTCACCGGAAGAACTGCTGACCGGAGACTATGTTTATGTGAAAATTACCAAAGGAAATGAGTACGATTTGATAGGAGAGATGGACTATGAATTTACCGAATAAACTAACGATATTGAGAGTATTAATGATACCGATTTTTATTTTTGTACTGCTGGCGGAACCGTTTGGCGAGATCAGCAAGTGGATTGCCGTGGCCATTTTTATCATCGCAAGCCTTACGGACTTTCTAGACGGACACATCGCGAGGAAGTACAATCTTGTGACCAATTTTGGGAAATTTATGGACCCTTTGGCAGATAAGCTTTTGGTCTGCTCTGCCATGATTGCTCTCGTGGGAATGAACCGCCTGGCATCATGGATCGCAATCATTATTATCGCCAGAGAATTTATTATCAGCGGTTTCCGTCTGATTGCATCAGACAACGGTGTGGTAATTGCAGCCAGCTATTGGGGCAAATTCAAAACCAATTTTCAGATGTTTATGATCATCATGCTGATCATCGACCTGGGAACCGGCACAGCGGTGCTTATTGAAAATATTTTAGTATACATTTCGCTTGTGTTGACCATCATATCATTGTTGGATTATTTATTAAAAAACAAGAATGTCTTGAAATAGAAGGAGACAATTATGACAGCAGAAATTATTTGTGTGGGAACAGAAATATTATTAGGCAACATTGTCAACACCAATGCTGCCTACCTGTCAGAACGCTTAGCCGCCCTTGGGATAAGCGTTTTTTTTGAGACCACTGTGGGTGACAATCCGGAGCGTGTGGAAGAAGTGATTCGGACAGGAATGAAACGGTCGGATATCCTGATCTTGTCAGGGGGTCTCGGGCCTACGAAGGATGACCTGACAAAAGAGATTGCGGCAAAAGCATGCGGACAGGAACTTGTGGAAGATGCAGAGGCGAAGGAGCGGCTCACTTCCTACTTTACGAGCATCAAACGCCCGATGACGGAAAACAATTTAAAACAGGCCATGGTGCCGGAAGACTGTACTGTTTTATACAACAAAAACGGCACAGCGCCCGGTATGGTGGTCAACGCACCGGAAGACAAGAAGATTATCCTGCTGCCGGGACCTCCAGGTGAGCTGATCCCGATGTTTCATGAGCAGGCAGAACCGATTCTTTCCCGACTTCAGCCTGGTATCTTATATTCCAAGGTTGTCAAGATCGACTGCCTGGGAGAAAGCTATGTGGAAACCCAGATCATGGACCTGATCGATGAACAGAGCAATCCGACGGTGGCACCGTATGCAAAATTAGGAGAAGTGCATTTGAGGGTGACGGCCAAGGCTGACTCTGAAGATGAGGCAAAGGAACTTGTCATGCCTATGGTGGAAGAACTGAAATCAAGATTTGGGGATAAGATTTATACCATTGAGGAAGACGAAACACTGGAGGAAGTGGTCGTAAAGATGCTTGAGAGCAGGGGCGATAAGATCGCCTGTGCCGAGTCCTGTACCGGCGGCCTGCTGGCCGGAAGGCTGATCAATGTTCCCGGGGCGTCAAATGTGCTGGAAGAAAGTTTTATTACTTACTCCAATGAAGCTAAAAAGAAGTATCTTGGTGTAAAAGAGGACACTCTGAAAGCCCACGGGGCGGTATCGGAAGAAACTGCCCGGGAAATGGCGGAAGGCGTCTTAAGAGCTTCAGGAGCCGACATCGGTGTGGGGATTACCGGACTTGCCGGTCCGGGAGGAGAGACCGGAACAAAGAAACCGGGGCTGGTCTATATCGGAGTCAGCAGAAAGGGAAATACTGTTGTGAAGAAGTATGATCTGAGAGGAAACCGCGCCAAGATCAGAGAAGTTTCTGTGTGCAGGGCACTGACGATGATACGGAAAGCGCTGTCAGAGTGATTGTAAAACATGTAAAAATATGTTAAAATAAAAGAGAAAAACAAGTACGAACAAATATTCGCCGAACACTTGTTTTTCTCTTTGTGCTATGATATAATCAAAAACAGTTCATAATAAGATAAAAGGAGAATACAGATGCAACAGACAGAGAAGTTAAAGGCATTGGATGCAGCTCTTACGAAGATAGAGAAAGATTACGGCAAAGGAGCCGTGATGAAACTTGGAGAATACCAGGCAGACATGAGCATTGAGACTACACCGACAGGATCTCTGAGCCTGGATATCGCTCTCGGAGTCGGAGGTATACCGAGGGGAAGGGTGATCGAGATTTACGGTCCGGAGTCAAGCGGTAAGACAACGGTCGCATTACATATGGTGGCAGAAGTGCAGAAGCGGGGCGGCATTGCAGGGTTTATAGATGCAGAGCATGCTCTCGACCCGGTCTATGCGCAGAATATCGGAGTGGATGTGGACAACCTCTATATTTCTCAGCCGGATACCGGAGAGCAGGGACTTGAGATCGCCGAGACTATGGTGCGTTCCGGCGCTGTGGATATCATTATCGTCGATTCTGTCGCAGCATTGGTGCCAAAGGCAGAGATCGACGGAGACATGGGAGATTCCCATGTGGGCCTCCAGGCAAGGCTCATGTCACAGGCTCTGAGAAAACTGACGGCTATCATCAGTAAGTCCAACTGTACCGTGATCTTTATCAACCAGCTGAGAGAAAAAGTCGGAGTCATGTTCGGAAATCCCGAGACAACGACCGGAGGCCGTGCTCTGAAGTTCTATTCTTCCATCCGTCTGGACGTACGGCGTATCGAGACACTGAAGCAGGCCGGGGACATGGTAGGAAACCGTACCCGTATCAAAGTAGTAAAGAATAAGGTTGCTCCGCCGTTTAAACAGGCAGAGTTCGATATCATGTTCGGTGAAGGCATCTCCAAAGAAGGCGATATTCTGGATCTGGCAGCCGGCGTGGATGTGATCAAAAAGAGCGGTGCATGGTATGCATATCAGGGCGAAAAGATCGGACAGGGAAGAGAGAATGCCAAGACATACTTAAAAGAACATCCGGAAGTAGCTCAGGAAGTGGAGTCCGCAGTCCGCAGGGAATACGGACTGGAAGCAGGAACAGAGGACGCCGCACCGGCAGAAGAAAAGCCGGATACAAATCAGCAGTAAGCGTCGGATATGAGAGTGACGATGCTGGAGCCGGTGGGAAAGAAGCAGATCAGACTTTATCTGGAGGATGAGCGGTATTGTCTTTTATATGCGGGGGAGGCCAGGCGGCTTGGCCTGAAAGAAGACATGGACTTATCCGAAGTACAGAAGAACGAACTGGACAGCATGCTCCTCAGCCGGGCCAAATTAAAGGCGATGAATCTTTTAAAAGTCTCTGACCGGACAAAGGAAGAGATCAGGATGAGGCTCAGGCGTCTGGAACTGCCTGAATCCTGTATAGAAGGAGCGGTATCCTATGTGGAAGGATACCACTATATAGACGATGAAGCCTATGTGAGGAATTATATCGGGTACCGGGGTTTTTCAAAGAGCCGCCTGAAACTCAGACAGGAATTGTTGAAGAAGGGGATAAGCCCGGAGCTGTTTGAACAAATTTGGGAAGAGTCTGCTGTCTCAGAGTCAGATATTCTGAGAACACAGATAAAAAAAAGAATTCGGCAGAAAGGACCGGTAACAGAGGAAAATTTCCAGAAGAATCTGGCTTTCTTTGCCAGAAAGGGATTTTCAATTCATGACATTTTAGAAATTCTTAAGGAATATAAAGAGTAATTCAGTTGATTTTTCTAGAAAACGGGATATAATAAGATTAGAACCAGAGTTACATGTCAAGTTCTTTAAGGAGATCGAATGAGAAAAAAATCACACATTTCATTGGCTGGACAAATTATGGACTCACTGAGACTGGAAGAAGTTTTTGACTATAAGTTACCGTTTTATGTCGGGAGTATCTGGCCGGACTGCAGACCATCCTTTTTGACAACACCGCATACTTTTGACATAACATATGATAAAATAGAGAATCAACTTGATGACTTTGTAGCAGACTACGATACCCTGAAGGGGATGAACATGCGCCGCTGTGCAAAGTTGGGAGTGATTATTCATTATATTGCTGATTACTTTACGTTTCCCCACAACAGCACTTACGAGGGCAATGTAAAAGACCATTGTATTTATGAGAGGGATTTAAAACACGGACTCAAAGAGTATCTCTCCACAGAAGAAGCCATGGAGCGCAAAGACAAGATTGTTCCGCTGAATTCTACAAAAGGTTTGTCTGAATTCATTCAGAACATCCATGCAGAATATATGCGCCGTGAACACAGCGTGGCAGATGATATTAAGTACATTGTGGATGTGTGCACCACAGTAGTGATGAGCATATTAAATATTATTAAGATCAGCTATGAGAATGTTGCTCTGAAAGTACAGTACGCATAAGCAGAAGAATCTATACCGCAGGATAGCTTTTATAAAAAGTCATCCTGCGGCATTTTTTTGTGGAAGAAGGAAATAATTTATAAATAAGAAAGGAGAACAGAGGTATGAGATTAAAAGATAAAGTAATCTTGATTACAGCTTCAACGAGGGGGATTGGTCTGGCGATAACGAAAGCGTGTGCAGAAGAAGGTGCTATTGTATATATGGGGGCCAGAAACCTGGAACGCGCGGGACAGAGAGCGGATGAGCTGAATCAGAAGGGTTTCCGGGTGAAGTATGTGTACAATGATGCCTATGAACCGGAAACTTACGACAGTATGGTGGAGGAAGTGGTGAAAAACGAGGGGCGTATCGATGTGCTTGTCAACAATTTCGGCACTTCAGATCCAAAGAAAGATATGGATATCAGTCATACGGACTGCAAAGATTTCCTGCATATCGTCAATACCAATCTGACCAGCGTGTTTGCGGCTTCCCAGGCAGCCATAAAATACATGGAAACACAGGGAGGCGGCAGCATCATTAATATCTCTTCCGTAGGCGGATTGGTGCCGGATATCTCTCAGGTTGCTTATGGAACCAGCAAAGCGGCGATCAATTATCTCACTAAATTGATTGCAGTCCAGGAGGCAAGGCACAATATACGGTGCAACGCTGTTCTGCCGGGCATGACGGCGACGGATGCAGTGCAGGATCATTTGAGCGAGGAGTTCAGAGAATTTTTCTTAAAACACACGCCGATCCGGAGAATGGGAAAACCGGAGGAGATCGCGGCGGCAGTCGTTTATTTTGCCGGTGATGAATCTGCTTATACTACCGGGCAGATCATGGATATATCCGGGGGATTCGGGAAAGCGACCCCTATTTTCGGAGACATGGCGGAAATGAAGCAGAAGCGCTGAAAAAGAGCAGGCACCAATACAGGATGCCTGCTCTTTCTGAATTTATTCCATAGAAAAGTCGCCTATGGAATAAAAACGCTCCACGGGTTGTACACAGATGCATAAGGGAATCATTTGACTGCGTCAAATCGCATCTGGCACGTAAAGTTGTCAATCCCCTCAGAGAATGAGAGGTTGGGGAGATAAGGTACTTGCCCACTTTGTTCCAATTTAGTTTTCTTCGTCATAGTTTGCGACCTGGCGTTTTCTTGCGGACGCATCGTTTTCCAGATATTCATCATAAGTCCCGAGGAAGTCGACCATGCCGCTGTCCGTAAATTCGATGATACGGTTGGCAGTAGTTTGTACAAATTGGTGATCCTGTGAACTGAACAGCAGGCCTCCGGTAAACTTGTGGAGCCCTTCATTCAGGGCGGTGATGGATTCCATATCCAGGTGGTTGGTCGGTTCATCCAAGATAAGGATGTTGGCTCCGCTGATCATCAGCTTAGACAGCATACAGCGGACCTTTTCTCCTCCGGATAAAACAGAAACTTTCTTTAAGGCTTCTTCACCGGAGAAAAGCATACGCCCGAGGAAACCGCGGACAAAGGTGACGTCCTTGTCTTCAGAGTACTGGCTGAGCCACTCTGCGATAGACATATCTTCACTGAAGTCCTTTGTGTTGTCCTTAGGGAAATAGGATTGGGAAGTCGTGACACCCCATTTGTATGTGCCCTCATCCGGTTCCAGTTCCCCGGCAACGATACGGAAAAAGGTTGTAGTAGCCAGTGTATTCGGGCCTACGAAAGCAATCTTATCTTCAGGATTCATGGTGAAAGAAACGTTATCCAACACCTTTACACCGTCAATAGTCTTGGAGAGTCCCTCCACTGAGAGGGCGTCGTTTCCAATGTCACGGGTTGGTTTAAAATTAATATAAGGATATTTTCTGCTGGATGGTTTGATCTCGTCCAGCTGGATCTTATCCAATGCTTTTTTTCTGGATGTGGCCTGCTTGGATTTGGAAGCGTTGGCGCTGAACCTTGCGATGAAGTCCTGCAGCTCCTTGATCTTTTCTTCTTTTTTCTTATTGGCATCCTTCATCTGCTTGGAGATCAGCTGGCTGGACTCATACCAGAAATCATAGTTTCCGGTGTAGAGCTGGATCTTCGCATAGTCAATGTCAGCGATGTGGGTGCATACCTTATTTAAGAAATAGCGGTCATGGGATACAACGATAACGGTGTTGTCAAAGTCTATAAGGAAGTCTTCCAGCCAGCGGATGGCTTCCAGATCCAAATGGTTGGTCGGCTCATCCAGCAGAAGGATATCCGGATTTCCGAATAATGCCTGGGCCAAAAGGACTTTGACCTTCTGGGAACCATTCAGTTCTGACATCTTAGAATAGTGAAGATCATTGTCAATACCAAGTCCATTCAGCAAAGTTGCGGCATCGGATTCGGCTTCCCAGCCGTTCATATCGGCAAACTCGGCTTCCAGTTCGCTGGCCTTAATGCCGTCTTCCTCTGTAAAATCCTCCTTGGCATAGATCGCGTCTTTTTCTTTCATAATTTCATAGAGCCGGGTGTTCCCCAGCATGACAGCATCCAGCACCGTGTATTCATCATACTGGTAGTGATCCTGTTTTAATACGGACAGCCTTTGGCCGTCTGTGATGGCTACCTCACCCTGAGACGGCTCCAGTTCACCGGACAGGATTTTTAAAAAAGTTGATTTGCCCGCTCCGTTGGCACCGATCAGGCCATAACAGTTGCCCTCTGTAAATTTGATGTTTACATCTTCAAATAATGCGCGTTTTCCAAGGCGCAGTGTCACATTGATTGCTTGTATCATGGAAATAAACCTTTCTTATTTAAATTTCGTTTGGGATCGTCTTTTTTCTATTTTACAGGAAAGTGAAACTTTTTCAAGTGATATTTCCGCAGAACAGTAAAATGTGCAAGGAAAAATACTTGACAAACAGAAAGATATCCGATAGACTAAATTTCGGTAAAGGAAAAACACTTTACAGGAGAGGCAACATGGAATGGATTGTAGAACAGACGCTTTTATACGATTTTTACGGAGAGCTTCTGACAGAACACCAGAAAGAAATATACGAAGACCATGTACTGAATGATTTGTCTCCCAGCGAGATTGCAGGAGAACACGGGATAACGAGACAGGCTGCCTACGATATGATCAGGCGCTGCAATAAAATTCTCGCCGGATATGAGAGAAAGCTACACCTTGTGGAAAAGTTTTTGAGGACGAAAGAAAAAGTAAGCGAGATTCATCTTCTGGCCAAGAGCATTTTAGATGCGGAAGATCAGGAACAGATGAAAACAGAGATCAGAAAGATTGAGCAGGTATCCAACGGGATTCTGGAAGATTTGTAACAGATCGCCGGTGTCTGCGGCGGATTCAGGAGGATGTTATGGCATTTGAAAGTTTATCTGAGAAACTTCAAAACGTATTTAAAAATTTGAGAAGCAAGGGACGCTTGACAGAGAGCGATGTAAAAGCAGCGATGAAAGAAGTGAAGCGGGCGCTTTTAGAAGCCGATGTCAACTTTAAAGTTGTTAAAACGTTTATTAAAGCTGTTCAGGACCGTGCTGTGGGGCAGGATGTATTAAACGGACTGAACCCGGGACAGATGGTCATTAAGATAGTAAAAGAAGAGATGGAAGCCCTGATGGGTTCCACAACCACCGAGATTCAGTTAAAACCCGGCAATGAGATCACGGTTATCCTGATGGCAGGTCTCCAGGGTGCGGGTAAAACAACGACTACGGCTAAGATCGCCGGAAAGTATAAACAGAAGGGAAAACGCCCGTTATTAGTGGCCTGTGATGTCTATCGTCCGGCAGCGATCAAACAGCTTCAGGTCAATGGAGAAAAACAGGGTGTCCCGGTATTTTCCATGGGAGATAAGATGAACCCTGTGGATATCGCAAAGGCATCCATCGAGCATGCGGCGAAGAACGGCAACAACATTGTCATTCTGGATACAGCGGGCCGTTTACATATCGACGAGGATATGATGACAGAGCTGATTGCCATCAAGCAGGCCGTCGATGTGCATCAGACCATTCTTGTAGTAGATGCCATGACCGGACAGGATGCGGTCAATGTGGCAAAAGATTTTAACGAAAAAGTCGGAGTCGACGGTGTCATCATTACAAAGATGGATGGCGATACCAGGGGCGGGGCGGCATTATCGATCCGTTCTGTCACAGGGAAACCAATTTTATATATTGGTATGGGAGAGAAGCTGGATGATCTTCAGCAGTTCTATCCTGACCGCATGACGAGCCGGATTCTCGGAATGGGAGATGTGCTGACTCTGATCGAGAAGGCAGAAGCTACCGTGGATGAGGAAAAAGCTCTGGAGATGCAGCAAAAACTCCGAAAAGCTTCTTTTACCTTTGACGACTTTTTAGAACAGATGGAGCAGGTAAAGAAGATGGGAGGGCTTGCCGACATGCTGTCCATGATCCCGGGACTTGGGAATCAGTTAAAGGGTGCAGACCTGGATGACAGTATGATGGACCGGACCGCATCAATCATCTATTCGATGACGAAGGAAGAGCGGGCTACGCCGGAAATCATCAATCCTTCCAGAAGAAAAAGGATTGCTGACGGTGCAGGGGTGCCGATCTCAGAAGTCAACAAGCTTTGCAAACAGTTCCAGAACCAAAAGAAGATGATGAAGCAGATGTCAGGTATGTTTGGTGGCAAGGGCGGAAAAAAAGGCAGATTTAAATTACCTTTTTAACGCTTTGTTATAGATATTATTAACTATTAAAAATTATGGAGGTGAAACAGATGGCAGTAAAGATGAGATTAAAAAGAATGGGACAGAAAAAGTCTCCTTTTTATAGAGTGGTTGTAGCAGATTCCAGATCTCCGAGAGATGGAAAATTCATCGAAGAAATCGGTACTTACGATCCGAATCAGGATCCAAGTGTGATCAAATTCGACGAAGACGCTGCAAAAAAATGGTTATCTCAGGGAGCACAGCCGACAGATACTGTTGCAAAATTACTTAAAGTTGCTGGAATTGAAAAATAGTTAGGAGGCAAAACGCATGAAACATTTGTTAGAAGTGATTGCAAAAGCCCTCGTAGATCAACCGGACGAAGTAACAGTAATCGAGCGTGAGACTGAAGATGCTTTAATCTTGGAATTACATGTTGCCCCAGGTGATATGGGAAAAGTCATTGGCAAACAGGGAAGGATTGCAAAGGCGATCCGGACTGTGGTCAAGGCTTCCGTTGATAAAGGCGACAAAAAGATTGTTGTAGATATACAATAAAGGTTAAAATCCTGTAATCAAGGTGTTATACTGAGGTTACAGGATTTTTTGTGTCATAAATCCCAGTATATTATAACAGAAGGAGAAAGACTATGATCCAGTTGGTATCTTGGAATGTAAACGGGCTGAGAGCCTGTGTGAAAAAAGGATTTTTAGATGTGATGGAGCAGCTGGATGCAGATATATTCTGTATTCAGGAAACAAAGCTTCAGGAGGGCCAGATCGATCTGGAACTTCCGGATTATTATCAATATTGGAATTACGCAGAGAAAAAAGGATATTCAGGGACGGCGGTATTTACAAAGATTAAGCCTTTGTCTGTAAAAAATGGAATCGGTGTCGATGAGTTTGACCACGAGGGACGAGTGATCACTCTGGAGTTTGACGACTATTTTCTTGTGACCTGCTATACTCCGAATTCCCAGAGTGAGCTTGCCAGATTATCCTACCGGATGGACTGGGAAGAAAATTTCAGAGAGTATCTGCTCAAACTTGAAGAGGACAAGCCCGTGATCCTCTGCGGCGACCTGAATGTGGCGCACACGGAGATCGATTTGAAGAATCCAAAGACAAACAGGAAAAATGCGGGATTTACGGATGAGGAGAGAGAAAAATTCACGAAACTTTTAGAGGCAGGATTTATTGATACATTCCGCCATTTTTACCCGGATGTGACCGAGGCATACAGCTGGTGGTCCTATCGGTTCAGGGCAAGGGAGAAGAATGCGGGATGGCGCATTGACTATTTCTGTGTTTCCGAGGGCCTTGAAGAACGCCTGGCAGAGGCAGTTATCCACACAGATATTTATGGTTCTGACCACTGCCCGGTTGGATTGTATCTGGAATAACAGAAAGGACTGAGGCTTATGAAGACGCTGAAAAAAGCAGCTAAAATCATGGCAGCGGTGATCACTGCAGTCGTGTTTGTGTTTACAGGATTGCTGATCTTTGTTACGGTGATGGAATACCGGCCCCAAAAGACAGAAAGTATAAAAAAATCAGAGGGAACCAGAGAGGTTTCCAGAGAAGATCCATTTACCGTGGTCAGTCTGAATACCGGATACGCCGGTCTTGGAGAGGACGAAGACTTTTTTATGGACGGAGGCACGAAAGTGAGACCGGACAGCAAGGCTCAGGTGGAGGAAAATCTTGCAGGAATTGCGGGGATACTGAAGGAACACAGAGCGGACACTTATTTTCTGCAGGAAGTGGATCTGGATTCCAAGCGCTCTTATTCCACTGATCAGAAGAAGTATTATGAGACGATGCTCGGACTGGGCGGGATGTTCGCCTATAACTTCAAAGTGGCATATGCTCCGTATCCCTGGCCAACCATCGGACATGTGGAGAGCGGTCTTTTGACGCTGACGGACGCCAGGATAAACCAAGCCGAAAGGATAGCACTGCCGGAATCTTTTTCATGGCCTCTTAAAACGTGCAATCTGAAACGGTGCCTTTTAAAGACGAGGGTGCCGGTCAAAGGATCCAGGGCGGAGCTTGTACTGATCAATCTGCATTTGGAAGCCTATGATTCCGGAGAAGGAAAAGAAGCTCAGAGCAAAATGCTTCTGAAAGTGCTGGAAGAAGAATATAAGAAAGGGAACTACGTGATCGCAGGAGGAGATTTTAACCAGACTTTTGAGGGCATCACCAAGTATCCGATCCGCAGTAAAGAAGACTGGACACCTGGGGCAATCGGTAATGAGATACTTCCGGCGGGTTTTCAATTTGCCATTGATGATTCATATCCCACATGCCGTCTCCTGAACAAAGCCTATGAGAAGGATTCACAGGTTTATGTGATCGATGGCTTTATTGTCTCGCCGAATGTACAGGTGGAACAGGTGAAAGTCATGAATCATGATTTCCGTTATACAGACCATCAGCCGGTCAGGCTGAAAGTAAAACTTAAATAGAAAAGAGGCTCCCTGTATTTTGACAATACAGGGAGCCTTCTTTTTAATCGTCTTCTTTCAGGTCAATCTTTTCCGAAGCCTGATACAGGTTAATAATATCTGTTAAAGACTCTTCCATCTTTTCCTGTATCCCTTCAAGTTTATTGGGGTCTACATTGTAATTCAGGAATAATTTCTCTATGTTTTCTGTGACATGATGTCCCAAATGTGAAATGAGCAGGAAGGTATCAAAGTTCTTGCTGTTCTTTGCGTTTACAAAGCGCTTTAAGTCACTTTGGATAAATTCGAGGATCTCGCGGTCGCTGGCAAACTTGCCATGGATCATGGCATAAGGCTGCACCCGCTGCAGAAAGTATTTGTTGTGGCGGGTGATATTAAATACATAGGATACGATCAGACCGTCTCCCAGATCAAATTCTGCTATGTGCATAATGCTGTTATATTCTTTGATCGACGTGGCGCCCAGCTGACGCAGATTAATGTTAATAAAATCGCCGGTTACTGTGTTTTCATTCATAAAAAATTCTCCTTAAAATAATAATTTCATGTTTATGCAAAGCGGATCAGCAGAAAAATAGAACAGATAAATACGGAAAGGATCATCATAGGAAAGCCAATTTTAAAGTATTTTCCGAAAGAGATAGGGTAACCTGCATTTTTACTGATACCGGAAAGGACTACGTTGGCTGAAGCACCGACCAGAGTACCATTTCCACCGAGACAAGCACCGAGAGAGAGTGCCCACCATAAAGGGGTCACATCTACACCATGTGACTGGATTGTCATAATCATTGGAATCAGAGTGGCCACAAAGGGAATATTGTCAAGGAAGGATGAAACAACCGCAGAGATCCAAAGAATCAGAAGCATGGTCATGGTTATATTTCCTCCGGTGACAGAGAGCAGAGCATTTGCAAGAACTGTGATGACTCCGACTTTTTCCAGACCACCAACGACAATAAATAATCCCACAAAAAAGAGGATTGTCGGCCATTCGACACTCAGAATAATGTCTTCCGGATCTTGCCCGCCGATAATTAACATCAGACAGGCAGCAGCTAAAGCAATGGTAGCAGACTGCATTTTTAACTGGTCATGAAAAACAAAACATAATGCCACGACCAAGAGAATGATCACACTCTGAATCAGCAGCTTTTTACTTTTGATTGCTTTTGATTCGTCAAGCTTCATAACTTCTTTGATATTTTTGTCTTCTACGGTCAGACTGTTTCCATAGATAAAGCGAAAGCAGATGAGGGATGCGATGATAACAAAAACTACTGCAAATCCAGTATTTAGAATGAAATCAACAAAGCTGAGTTTTGCTGCACTTCCAATCATAATATTGGGTGGATCACCGATTAGAGTGGCAGTACCTCCAATGTTGGAAGCCATAATCTGGGTGATGATGTACGGAACCGGATTGACTCTCAGAATATTGGTAATTGCCAATGTCATTGGACCGACCAGAAGTACAGTTGTAACATTGTCTAACAGTCCTGATAAAACGGCAGTGATGATAACAAACGTGACCATAATGGGCCATGGACGTCCTTTTGCCAGTTTTGCAGCTTTAATTGCAATATATTCAAAGATACCGGAATTCTTAACAACTGCAACTAAGAGCATCATACCCACGAGAATGCCGATCGTTTCAATGTCTACGGCGTCGACACATTCGTCGATGGTGAGAATATGGGTCAAAATTAAAAGGACCGCACCTGAGATTGCGGCAACGGTATTGTGAATTTTGTCTGAAATGATTGCGGCCATGGTGATTAAAAAAATGGCAACTGCAATAATCTGTTGTAGTGACATGATAGTTCCTCCTAATCATTAAATTTAATTCTTATTGTATCACCAACAGACAGGATTTTCACAATTTATGTAGATGTTTTTTATTCAGAACAAGGAAGTTTGCTGTAATTACAAGAATGGATGGAAAGAGGATTTCAAATTTCAGAGAAGATAAAGGCTGCTTCTCTGAGAGGGGATACATTAACAGCAAAACAGCTGTCCCGATAAGACAGCTGTTTCATCCATTGATTATATTTTGTCTACAATTTTGTCGTACAAGTCCAGACAGCAATGACATTCTTCTTCAGAGAAATGAGAACAGTTCAGGCAGCTCTCGCATTTAGCATCGTCTCCGTTACTGACATTTTTGACAGAGTGGTCACGGCCGCAAGGGCAGTACTGACTGCAGTTGATCGCTACTTCTTCATATATTTTATTCTGATCTGACATCTGATAAAGCCTCCTTTTTAAATTTGAAGTTACTTTATCAGTATTGACGGATCTATTCCGGATAATTCAGATTTTTCTCATTTGCAGTATATAAAGAAAACGTCAAATATTTGTAAGCAAGGAGTTTTGCCATAGGAAGATTCATATCGAGGTAATTTCCGCAGTCTCTGGGAGATGCCCCGGGAACATCTCCCTCAAAGTCTCGTATATACTCAAATGTTTCTTTTACCAGTTCAAGTATCTCACTGGATGTCTGATCTCCGGCCAGGATCAGATAGAAACCGGTACGGCAGCCCATAGGTCCAAAATAGATGACTCGGTCTTTATATTGAGCATGGTTTCTTAAAAAGGTTGCGCCCAGATGTTCGATGGTATGAATCTCGGCGGTGTTCATAACTGGTTCTTTATTTGGTGCGGTCATCCTCAGGTCATAGGTTGTCAATGTCTCTGTCCCAATAGAATCCCTGCGGGATACATATACTCCGGGCAGAAGGTCTAAGTGGTTGACCGTAAAACTTTCAATTTTCTGCATTGAAAAAACCTCCATATATTATGTTTGTCTGAATATTAATGTAAATAGTATATCAATATTATACCAGAGATAAAAGAAAAAGCACGAAAATTACATATTAACTGATGATCTCAGGGAATTTTAAAAAAAATG